>CAZSTZ010000013.1:5315-50983 GCA_964609515.1 uncultured bacterium
CCAGTAGGGTGCGCAATGGGCACCTTACAAAACTAGAAAATTTATTTAAAACCAGTAGGGTGCGCACTGCGCACCTTACAAAACTAGAAAATTTATTTAAAACCAGTAGGGTGCGCACTGCGCACCTTACAAAATCATGGTAATGACGACAGAGAGCTTTTTTTTAAGTAAGCGAAAAGAGTTCTTTAAGAGTATCTAAGTCGCTGTCTAAATCGTCTAAGGTGTAATCTATGTAAGCCCGATGTTTGCTTAACAATTCTTCTGTTTCCCAGCGAGATTCTAGGTTTAACAATGTCTGGACTTGATAAGTAGTTAAAACACCAGTTTTATAACCTTCCACCGCTAATAATTCTAATATTTTGGGTGGTAGTTCTCCCCAATTTTGCTCCAGTTGAGCGCCAATTTCTTCTGGAATTTGAACCGTAATTTCCATAAACCTATTTGTTAATTGTTAATTGATTTAAGAAGATAAGAACAACCCTGCCGTTTCGCTGCGAACGATAATTTCTCGTTGGCGATCGAATAAAACCGACCCAACCTTTACCTCGGCCTGGGAGTGTTTCCGAATATAATCCTCGCAGCGATCGCCAATAGTAGAAGCGATCGCCCCATAAACCTCCTCCACGCAATTACTCTCCCGCAACAGCTTCAAAGCATCCTCAGCAGTTCCACAAGCAAAAACCCGCCGCAACAACTCCCCAGACAAACCCGCATTAGCGCAATGGGCCGTCAAAATTTCCAAACGACCGTCCGCCAGGTGGTGGTGAGTGTGGAAAATACCCCCCGCCAACTTAATCAACTTGCCGTGATAGCCAAACAACAGCAGAGACTTAACCCCCGCCATCCCCGCAGCAACCAACATCGGCCCCAACCAGTTAGCAGTTTTCAGAATCATCTCTGGGGGAATGCCCGATTTTTGTGCCAAGTCGAGACCGTTTTCGCCAATGCAAAAGACGAGGCGATCGCTTTTCGCGGCCTTGTTCTCCAACTCCTCCCGAAACGCCTCCAACTGTCCCGGGGCCGTCAAAGCCTGAGAAATGCCCGTAGTTCCCAGCAAAGACAGTCCCTCAACAACACCAAAAGCCTCCAAAGAAGTACGACTGGCCAGTTCCCGCCCGAAAGGCAAAATAATCGTCACCGTAACTCGTTCCTCTGGTTGTAGCAACGGTTTGAGATTAGTTTTCAGCAACCGGCGGGCATAACTATAGATGGCAGGTTGCCCGCTAATAGTCTGATGTCCGATGCCTTCCCCGCCGACAATAACTATTTGTTCCGTTTCTCCATTCCTCGGCCCCAGTTCCACCATCGCCCATAAGGGAGTATGGCGAGTAAGGTCGAGATTATCCCCCGGATCCGAACGAGTAACGGCCAAAGCAGTATTAGATTTGAGGAGGGCAACTTGTTCGATGGGAATTTCCGCCTTAGTGGGAGGTTCCACCAGAGAAATAGATACAGTTTCTAAAGAAGAGGCATTTTGCCGCAACCGCCCCAAGGCAGCAACGGCAGCCGCGCAGGCAAAAACTGGTAAAGTGTATCCAGAACGAGCTCGAGAATTTGTCATTTTAGATAATAGGTAATAGGTAATGGGTAATCGCTAATTAAGACAATTTTTGTCGTTATAATTAAACTAATAAATTACACCAAACTTGTTATGGCTGAAATTACTATAGATGAAACCAAAGTCAAAGAATTGCTCAAAACAGCAATTCTTGAGTTAATCCAAGAAAAACCAGAAGAGTTGTCCGAATTTTTAGCAGAAGCCCTAGAAGATTTGGGAATGAAAAATGCTATTAAAGAAGGCGAAGATACAGGGAGCATCTCAATTTTGAAGAAAGCCCAAAAATTAAACGCTTTTAGGCAAAAGGCAAGAGGCAAAAGGCAACAGTTGGGGAAAAGGCAAGAAGGGAAAAGTAGATAAAAAACCGAATATTCGATATTTTTACAAATATGAGATGCTCCCAAGATACAGAAAAAGTAAGCCGCGATCGCATCTTTCAAATTTTGAAGTAGGGTGCGCACTGCGCACCTTACAATTATTCCTAATCTTATCTCCTCGCCAAAAAATCGCTAAAGCGATTACTACGAACTTGCTTTTTTTCCAAAATTATGTTCCAATTAAAAAACTTATTTTCTAAAGTTCCCTTAACGGAAACCAATACAGATAAAAACAATCTACCCCCCGTGGTAGTTTCTAGTTTAACCAAGGCAGTACAAAACTTGCCCGTAGTTTCCGAACAGATAAAAGAGCTGCAATCTAGTTTAGAAAAAGCTTTAAATATATGGGAAGAAGATAACGATGCAGCAAACGAACTGGTAATTTTGAGCAGTCCGGTAGAACCTTTATCGAAAATTATTCGAGAAACCATCAATAATTGGCATCCACCCGAAGGCTGGAAAGTTAAATTATTATCTCGTTCGGCTAGACCGGATAATTGTTTAAATATTTCTCAAATGCTCAAAACAGATTTAGGAATCGAGCCCGAACCCAATCAAAACTCTGCTTCTGACCCTGCTTATTTGAAACAATTAATCGTAATTCCTAGTTTAGAATTATATTTTTTGCGGCAAATTTACGGTTTAGATGCCATTGAATATTTAAGAGAACTAATTTTTAAAGATACCTCTCATTTTTGGCTGATAGGTTGCAACAATTTAGCCTGGGAATATCTCGATTACGTTTATAAAATTAGCGCCTATTTTGAAAGAACTATTAGCTTGCCCGCCTTAGACGGTCCCGCCATGCAACAATGGTTGATGCCCATATTAGCTAATGCCAATCTTAACTTAAATTGGGATGGAGAATCAACAGAAGAACGGGAAGGAAAATTAAAAAGTTATTTCGATCGCCTCGCCGATACTGCTGGTGGTTCTTTGGCCGTAGCTGCTGAATTATGGTGGCGATCGCTTCGTATCCCAGAAACAGAAGAAACCTCGGAAGAAACCGAGAATCCTGTTAATAATACAGTAGTAAAATTAGATAAAATAAAACTCCCAGAACTACCGTCAGATTTAACCGCCGAAGACCGCTACTTACTGTTTTCCCTACTCCTCCATCAAAAAATGACTTTGCAGCATTTAGCCCTCAGTTTAGGAGACTCCGAAAGTACCATTCAATTTGAATTACAAAAACTGCTGACAACGGGAATTGTTAAGCGCGATCGCCTCTCTTTTAGCATTAACCCAGCTTACTATCCCCGCCTCAAAAGTTACTTAAAAAATAACAACTTTATTACGGGAATTTAAACGATGATTTCTTGGTTTGATTTCTATATTTATTTAGCACAAATTGATGCCAATACCTCAGAAGAAACGCCTAGTTTCTTAGGCAATATAACTTTTAAAAAAGTTCTGCAAGCCATTATTGCTATTACTCTTGCTTATGGATTTTTGTTAGGTGCTAGGTCTGCTAGTAATTGGTTATCAGAACGAGTTCCTTTACGTTTTCGACCGGCAGCAAAACAATCAGTTCCCTTTATTCAAGCTACCATAGTTGCCGCAGTAATTCTTTATATCTTGAGTTTATTTGTCACCCTATCCACCGACAAAGTTCTCGCTTTAACTGGTACTGTTGCCGTAGCTTTAGGTTTTGCTTTTAAAGACTATGCTAGTTCTTTAATAGCCGGCGTAGTTGCCTTATTTGAAACCCCATATCGAGTAGGCGATCGCGTCCAAATAGGAGAAAATTATGGCGAAATAGTCAACTTTGGTTTGCGAGGAATTGCCTTGCAAACCGCCGATGATAATATTGTCTTTATCCCCCATAATAAAATTTGGAACGAACCAATTTCTAACGCCAATAATGGAGCATTAGAAGCTCAAGTAACCACCGATTTTTATTTAGCTCATGGAGTAGATACGGAATTAGTAATTAAAATTTTACTTCGGGCAGCTTACACGAGCAAATACACCCAATTAACTATGCCAATTCAATGCATCGTAGAAGAACAACTTAGAGGCACTCATTTTAAATTAAAATCCTATCCAATGGATGCCAGAGACGAATTTATTTATAAAACAGATTTAACTAGGAGAGTAAAACAAGCTTTTACCATGCAAAATTTACCTTACCCTCAAGGTGGCGGACAATTCTACGATTTAGATGAGGAGTAGTAGCGCTAGTAGCTAGGTGCTACAACTTTATCCTAGTAGGGTGCGCCGCAGCGCACCTTACAACTTTAAAATATATTGACTTGTTGGGTTTCGTTTCACGGAGCCCGACCTACAACTGAAAACCTTCGTTATAATATCCAAAACTTGTTTTAAAATCAAACCTTATGAATCAAGTAGATTATCTACGCATTAGCCTAATAGATCGCTGCAACTTTCGCTGTCAATACTGTATGCCCGTCGAGGCAGAAATAGAATATTTATTACAACAGAATTTATTAACTTTCGACGAACTGCTAACTTTAATTCAAGAAGTTTTTATTCCCGTGGGGTTTAGTCGGTTTCGGTTAACTGGTGGCGAACCATTATTGCGCCCCGATGCCGTAGAAATAGTCAGGGCCATCGCCTCTCTGCCCCAAACCCAAGATTTATCCATGACCACCAACGGATTTTTATTAGCAAAAAAAGCTCAAGAATTGTACGATGCCGGTTTGCGACGGATTAATATTAGTCTCGACTCCCTCGATCCCGATACCTTTAACGAAATAATTGGTAATAGAGGTCGCGATCGCTGGCAGTCCGTCTGGGACGGCATCCAAACAGCTTATCGAGTTGGTTTCGATCCCTTAAAATTGAACGTCGTCGTCATCCCCGGAGTCAACGACAGCGAAGTATTGGAATTAGCAGCATTAACTATAAACCGTCAGTGGCACGTCCGCTTCATCGAATTTATGCCCATCGGCAACGGCCAGTTATTTGAGAATAGAGGTTGGATACCCTCCGAAGACTTGCGGCGACAAATTCGCCAGCGTTGGGGCTTGACAGAATCCTCCGTTCGTGGTAGCGGTCCGGCAGACATCTTCCAGATACCCGGGGCCAAGGGGACATTAGGATTTATCAGTCAGATGTCCGAGTGTTTTTGCGATCGCTGCAACCGGATGCGACTCTCCGCAGACGGTTGGTTGCGGCCCTGTTTGCTCAACGAAACCGGACAAATAGACTTAAAAACGGCCCTCCGCCAAGGTGCAGCGGGGGCCGAACTAAGACAAAAAGTCAGTTATTTATTAGGTATAAAACCAGAGATTAACTTCAAAGAGCGAGATTCTGGTAGTAATGGGACTTACTCCAGAACCATGTCGCAAATTGGAGGCTAGCTAATAGGTAATCTTGCCAATACCCAATTCCCCTGGCTCCCCCCTTTAATAAAAAATATTCCTCTGGCATCCCCCTTTTTAAGGGGGACGGGAGGGGGATCGCAAGGGGGGGGGATTCCCCATTCCCCATTGCCAAAATTAAACTTGACGGGAGTAATACTCAACCACCATCAGTTCGTTAACTTGGAGTGCCACCCATTCTCGTTCGATAATACCGTTAACCTTGCCAACGAACTTATCGCGATCGAACTCCAAATGGCTCGGTAAGTGGGCCAAACCGGGATATTGTAAATTAGTTTTGACTAATTCCTTAGACTTTTCCTTGTTTTTGACCTCGATAACATCTCCTGGCCTGCACTGATAGCTAGGAATATTAACCTCCCTGCCATTAACAGTCAAATGACCGTGATTGACCAATTGACGGGCTCCAGGAATAGTTGGGGCCATGCCCATACGGAAGACAGTATTATCAAGGCGCATCTCCAACAGTTGGAGTAACATCAGTCCAGTGGAACTTGCCGAACTACGGGCCTTTTTGACATAACGCAACAGTTGACGTTCCGAGATGCCGTAGTTATATAACAGTTTTTGCTTTTCTTCCAAACGGATCGCATATTCAGAACGCTTTCTCCTACCTTGGCCGTGCTGACCTGGCGGATAAGCTCGCCGGGGACTTTTACGAGTCAATCCGGGTAAATCCCCCAAACGACGGGCTATTCTAAGGCGTGGGCCTCGATATCTTGACATATTATTTCCTCGTCAACTTTAAAAAAATGCCACAATCTTTTATTATAAACTCTAATGGGTAATAGGTAATAGGTAATAGGTAATAGATTTGCAAGTTGCAGTAGTTCGGTCTTAAAGCATTAATTTTTAGATCGCCCATTACCGATTACCCATTACCCATTACCCATTACCCTTATTGCCATGCTTAATCTCGAACGAGTTGGTTTTTCAAAGCAACAAGAGCGATCGCCAAAGAGAGATTGGGGTCGCCGTTACCTATCATTAACTGTTATGCCCCTAGTGACTGGGGGTTTGTTGGGGATGACAATTCCCACCGGGCCAGCATTAGCAGGTAACTCATATCGAACCTGTGCGGAAAATATGCAGGCAGTAGGCATTTCTGAGGACATAGCAGCAAACGTTTGTGCTGGGGCTTTAAAACCAGAAAACTTATCGCGCTGCGTTAGCAAAATTTACGATAATGCCATAGAAGGAGTAGCTCCCTCTTTTATCCTCTTCAATTGTCAGCGCGTCAGACGCCCCGAAGAATTAGCGACTTGCGTGGCAGACATCCTCAACGAAATCCCCGATGCTAGTTCGGAACTTACGATAGAAAGTTGTCGCCGAAGTCTCTTGCCAGAACGTTATGCTAGTTGCGCCATAGGTTTATACGAGCAATTGCAACTTCCCTCTACTGAGATTTTTGCTACTTGTCTCAATCCAGATAATTGAGATAATTAATGGGAAATTAACAATTCCATAAGGCTCGTTCCCCATTCCCTAATCTAATAAATCCGGCCTTCGCTCGCGAGTTCTTTCTATTTGTTGTTGGCGACGCCAAGCGGCGATGGCCCCGTGATGGCCAGATAATAAAACCTCTGGGACTTTCATGCCCCGAAACTCGGCCGGTCGAGTATAGTGGGGATAATCCAACAATCCATCTTCAAAACTGTCCTGGGCCAGGGAGTCAGCCTTACCAACAGTCCCCGGCAACAAGCGGACCGTTCCATTAATTAAGGCCAAAGCAGGTATTTCTCCCCCAGTCAAGACAAAATCTCCTAAAGACACCTCCCGAGTAACTAAATGGACTACTCGTTCGTCAACCCCTTCGTAATGGCCGCAAATTAAGACTAATTGGTGGTATTCCTTGGCAAACTCTCGGAATAAATTTTGTGTCATGGCTTCTCCTTGGGGAGTTAACAAAATGACCTCCCGTCGGGGTAGAATGGGCAATGCCTCCAGGGCAGCAAATATCGGTTCTGGTTTGAGTACCATTCCCACACCGCCGCCATAAGGTTCGTCGTCAACTTTTCGGTGTTTGTCTGTGGTATAATCTCTCGGATCGATTAAATTAACTGCAGCAATGCCTTTTGCTAGGGCCTTGCCTAAGAGGCCGGCGTTGAGGGGACTGGCAAAAAAGTCCGGAAATAAAGTAATGACATCAAATTGCATAGCACTATTTTGGGGTGGGGGGGGAATGATGCATCTGATTTTCGCTCGTGCCGCCAGAGAAAATTTAAGTCTATTCAAATTATTGACAAGCAAACAGATATAAGATGAAAATTTAAAATACTCGAAAAGCTGGGCGTAAAAAAAAAAGTATTGCCCCTGGCCACTAGATAGTATTTGCCAAAATTACTTGCCAAAATTAAGGCGAGTCCAGTATGATAACCGATTATTAAATCACAAATTGACCGTGTACCTGCTGTCCAAAATTAACACAATGATGGAGTTAGAGTCCGAAGCCATAAACGAACTGAAGCCATTACCACGCACCAAAACAACCATCATGGTCATAGGGGGTGCCGAAGATAAAGTTCATGGCCGAGAGATTCTGCAAACTTTTTTTAAGAGATCGGGAGGAAGCAATGCCACCATAGGCGTTATTCCTTCAGCATCGAGAGAACCGGGGGCCCAAGGCGAACGCTACCGACGATTATTTGAGGAGATGGGTGCAAAAGAAATCAAAATATTTGACATCCGCGAGCGTTACGAAGGGGAAGAGCCCCACTGGGAAGTAGATTTGGAAGACTGTACGGGGGTATTTATGACAGGAGGAGACCAACTGCGTCTTTGTGCCTTGCTAGCAGACACCCCCTTAATGGAGAAAATAAGAGTAAAGGCCAGGGAAGGTAAAATAGCTTTGGCGGGAACGAGTGCGGGTGCAGCAGTGATGGGTCATCACATGATAGCTGGTGGGGGAAGCGGTTCTTCTCCAAACAGATCTTTAGTGGATTTAACAAACGGTTTAGATATATTGCCAGAAATAATAGTGGATCAACACTTCCACAATCGCAATAGAATGGCCCGTTTGTTAAGCGCGATCGCCGCCCATCCAGATAGAATAGGCATAGGCATAGACGAAGATACCTGCTCTTTGTTTGAAGGAGAGGGACAAATAGAAATAATGGGCAAAGGAACCGTGACTATCGTAGATCCGGGAGAAGTGGCCTACACTAATGCCCCTGAAGTAGGAG
The DNA here is from genome assembly GCA_964609515.1 of uncultured bacterium. Classification (GTDB taxonomy): domain Bacteria; phylum Cyanobacteriota; class Cyanobacteriia; order Cyanobacteriales; family Microcoleaceae; genus CALKCV01. The sequence goes on from CAZSTZ010000013.1 coordinate 13,780, forward strand.
CGAGCGATCCCCTGAGTATCTCAAACCTGCGGGTACATATCCTATGCCACGGGGATCGCTTCGATCTGCGAACTCGTACAGTAACACCGGGACCATCGGAAACCATCTCAGAAACTTAAAAGCTTTTGGGAACTTAGAACCAAAGAAACGAGAAAAGAGGCGATAGCCTTGGGAAAAAGTAAAGACCGATTTGTCGAAAAAGAAAAATCCAAATAAGAATCTGTTGGCGATCGCTCTGTTCGAGTAAGTAACGAACTACAATGACCGGAGCGATCGCAGATTAATTATTAGTAAGTGCTAGGCTCCTAAAATTTTTGTGTTAATTTTTGACTGGGATAAAAATTAACAAAAGAAATTGACTTGGAAAAAAAGAGAAAAAAGTTCGTGGAGAACATTTTAAAAAACCGAGTTATTAGCAAAAATAACAAAGTAACTGGTTAAAAATTAAGATAGACCCAGCATCACCATCTAATCCTTGCTATGAAAATTCTCAAACTCCAGACATTACGAGGGCCGAACTACTGGAGCATCCGACGCCATAAACTGGTAGTCATGCGCCTAGACCTCGAAGAACTAAATAATAGATACACATCGGAAATTCCCGACTTCTACGAAGCACTAACAGATGTATTACCAAGTTTAATAGAACATTACTGCTCCCCCGGAACTAGAGGAGGGTTTCTCAGTAGAGTGCGAGAAGGCACCCTACTAGGCCATGTAGTAGAACACGTTGCCTTAGAATTGCAACAACTAGCAGGAATGCCAGTAGGATTTGGCAGAACTAGAGAAACAGCAACTCCAGGTGTATTCCAAGTAGTAATAGAATACGAAAACGAACCCGCAGGTCGCTACGCCGCCAGAGCAGCAGTTAGACTCTGCCGGAGTATTGTAGATACGGGGACGTACCCCCGAGAAGAATTAGAACAAGATTTAGCAGATCTAAAAGAATTTAAGGCCCAAGCAGCCCAGGGACCGAGTACGGAAACCATCGTAAAAGAAGCAGAAGCTCGGGGCATACCTTGGACGCAACTCAGCGCAAGATTTATGCTCCAACTGGGCTATGGAGTAAATCAAAAACGAATCCAAGCAACTTTAACCGATGGCACAGGAATTCTAGGAGTAGAATTGGCCTGCGACAAAGAAGGGACGAAAAAAGTCCTCAGAGATGCAGGAGTGCCAGTACCCCGTGGCACAGTAATTCGCTACTTCGACGACCTAGCCGATGCCATAGAAGAAGTAGGGGGATATCCTATCGTCATTAAACCCCTAGACGGAAACCACGGGCGCGGTATAACCATAGATATCAGAAATTGGGAAGAAGCCGAAGCTGCCTACGATGTCGCCAGCGAAGCTTCTAAAACGCGATCGGTAATAGTAGAACGCTACTATCAAGGTAGAGACCACCGAGCTTTGGTAGTAAACGGAAAATTAGTTGCCTTGGCAGAACGAGTCCCAGCTCATGTCGTGGGCGATGGCAAGTCAACCATAGCAGAACTGGTAGAAGAAACCAACCGCGATCCCCAAAGAGGAGACGGCCACGATAACTTTTTAACCAAAATTATCGTCGACAAAGGCTCCCTGGGAATATTGGCAAGACAAGGCTTGAGTTTGGAATCTATCCCCGACAAAGGTGAAATCTGCTTTTTAAGGGCCACGGCTAACCTCAGCACCGGCGGCATAGCCGTAGATCGTACCGACGAAGTACATCCAGAAACGGTCTGGATGTGTTCCCGAGTAGCAAAAATTATCGGCCTCGACATTGCAGGTTTAGACATCGTAACCCCAGACATCTCCAAACCCTTACGAGAAGTGGACGGAGTAATCGTCGAAGTCAATGCAGCTCCGGGCTTTCGGATGCACGTCGCCCCCAGTCGCGGTTTGCCGCGCAACGTGGCAGGGGCAGTGATGGATATGCTCTTTCCCCAGGGGCAAAACGGACGAATACCGATATTAGCAGTGACGGGCACGAACGGTAAGACTACAACCACCCGACTGCTAGCCCATATTATGAAGCAAACTGGTCAAATGGTAGGCTACACCACGACCGACGGTACTTACATCGGGGACTATATGGCAGAACCGGGGGATAATACCGGACCCCAAAGCGCACAGTTAATCCTCTCGGATCCGACCGTGGAAGTGGCGGTATTGGAAACAGCCAGGGGTGGAATTTTGCGCTCGGGTTTGGGCTTTAGCACCTGCGATGTGGGAGTAGTCTTAAACGTGGCAGCGGACCATTTGGGTATAGGAGACATCGATAGCATCGAACAATTGGCCAAACTTAAAGGGGTGGTGGCAGAGTCCGTATTGCCGGATGGCTATGCAGTTTTAAATGCTGACGATCCGCTAGTTGTCAAGATGGCAGAGGGAATTAAAGCTCAGATCGCTTACTTCTCGATGGAACCAGATAACGAAATAGTTGTCAAACACGCGGCTGCAGGAGGTCTGGCAGCAATTTACGAAAACGGCTTTATCTCAATCTTAAAAGGAGATTGGACCCTGCGGGTAGAGAAGGCGGTGAACGTACCTATCACAATGGCAGGTAAAGCACCTTTTATGATTGCTAATGCTTTAGCAGGTTGTCTGGCAGCTTTTGCAGTGGGAGTGAAAATAGAACATATTCGGGAAGCTCTCTCAACTTTTGTGGCGTCGGTAAGTCAAACTCCGGGGCGGATGAATATGTTTAATTTGGGAGATTATCACGCTCTGATAGATTACGCTCATAATGCAGCCAGTTACGAGGCTTTGGCAGGTTTTGTCAAGAATTGGCAGGGAAGGCGGATCGGTGTCGTGGGAGGACCGGGCGATCGCCGCGATGAAGATTTTGTCACTCTGGGTCGTCTGTCGGCAGAAATGTTTGATGAGATTATTGTCAAAGAGGACAACGATACTCGCGGACGCCCTCGGGGAGATGGGGCGGATTTGATTTGCAAAGGTATTAAAGAGGTTTTGGATAAGTATCCCAATCTTCGATACGAATCAATTATTAACGAGACCGAAGCAATTAATAAGGCTTTAGACGAAGCCCCATCCGGTAGTTTAGTGGTGATTTTACCCGAAACCGTGAAGGGGGCTCTGAGTTTAATCGAAGCTCGTAATCCTATTAAGGAGTCTAGGGCCACCGAAAATGGTGTTAGTAGTTCGGAATTTACAGAAGATTTGAAGTCTTCGGTAATGGGTAATGGGTAATCTGTTTTGAGGCAAGAGGCAAGAGGCAAAAGGCAATTTTGCCTTCTTCATTCCCTATTACTTGTTACCTACTACCCATTATCCATTACCTAAAAAAATGTTAAAAACTTCAAGCCCATCCATACGACTTCAACAACACCCATTAATCTGCAAGCTAGCAGATACGATCGAATCGGTTTGGCAGCGATATTTAACTTTGGAACCTTACTATTTACCAGAAGAATTAGGATATGTAGAAGGACGCTTAGAAGGAGAAAGATTAATAATAGAAAATCGCTGTTACCAAAGCCGCGAATTTAGGAAAATGCACTTAGAATTGGCAAAAGTAGGTAAAACTTTGGATATATTGCATTGCGTAATGTTTCCTCGGACGAGCTACGCCCTGCCGATGTTTGGAACGGATTTAGTGGGAGCTAGGGGGCTTCTAAGTGCGGCGATAGTCGATTTATCCCCTACTAATTCACAAAGAATCTTGCCAGGGGTATACGAAAAAAAACTGCAACAGCTACAAATAAACAACTTTTCCCAACCTCGCGAGTTACCAGACTGGGGAGAAATATTTTCCGATTATTGTGTATTTATAAAACCAACAAATACAGAAGAAGAAGCACATTTTTTATCCCTAGTAGAATCGTTTCTGGAGATTCACTGCCAAGAAGCGGCTAACTGCCAAAACCCAATTTCACCAGAACAACAAGCTTCAATTATTGCAGCCCAAGGTCACTACTGCAGCCAACAACAACAAAACGACAAAACCCGCCGCGTCTTAGAAAAAGCATTTGGCAAAGAGTGGGCAGAGAGATACATGACTACTGTGCTGTTTGACGGGCCGGAAGATTAGACAGAAAGGCAAGAGGCAATAGGCAAGAGGCAATAGGCAAAAGGGGTAGAACAGGCAGGATGCCTGTTCTACTTGATTTTTTTCAAAGGCTACTTGCTCAGAAAAAATATTTCTGGGGTGAGACCCTTCAGTGCTAGAAAATTAGCTCAACCGTCGATTCATCCCACGCCATAATTTTAAGAGGAGCGTGGGATGAATCGACGGTAAATTAATCGGACTCGATGTCCGATTAATTTACAAATTTGATGTTATAATGGCCCCTAGCTGGTTTGAGTTAACAACCGCCAGTGATGAACCTAGATAATTTAATAAGATATGGGGTTGTTATCCTAAATTCCTAGCAAGCCGTGGGAAAACGTAAAATCTTATTGCGGAACTAGGTGCGTAGTTTTTTAACCTGCAAAAAGAGCGGCGGGGCATCCCGTTCTTAAAGCACGCGCTTGTCCGGCGCAATAGCGGGACTATGAAGCGAGAAGCCCACACGGTTGCCGTCAGGTTAGTGTGGGAGTATGTCACGTATATCCTAAAAGGGAAAACCAACGCGGCGATCGCCCTTTCAAACTAGCAGAAGTTATGGCAGAGGATTCAAAATCTAAACTGGGAGGATTGTTAAAACCGCCGACCATAATGTTTGTCGGTGCTTTAAGTATTGGGGCCATAGCAATTTCTGTGGTGGGAGTTAAACAATTATTAGAACTGAGAAAAGAAGAAATAACTCCAGTAGCTTCGGAGACAGAGACCCCAAGCTTAAAATACGTTACCGGTTTGGGACGGATAGAACCGCAAGGAGAAGTCATCGAGTTATCTGCTTCGTCTTTGTCGGAAGGAGCGAGGATAGAAGAATTGCTGGTGGAAGAGGGCGATCGCGTTGGTAAAGGAGATATGGTCGCCATACTCGACAGTCGCGATCGCCTCGTGGCCAGCCTACAAGAAGCCCAAAAAGAAGTTAGCGTCCAACAAGCAGAGCTAGCAAAAGTAAGAGCAGGAGCAAAACAAGGAGAGATAAACGCTCAAAAAGCAACAATTTCCAGACTCCAAGCCGAACTCCAACGCTCCACAGAAGGACAACAAGCTAATATTGCTAAACTACAGGCCCAATTCCAACGAGAACAAGAAGCACAAGAAGCTAACATCGCCAGACTGAGAGCCCGACTTCAACGAGAAAGAGAAGCCAAACAGGCTAATCTTGCCAGACTGGAAGCGCAACTGGAACGGGAAGAAGAAGCAGAAGAAGCAAAAGTCGCTTCAGCAACAGCCAGTTTAAAAAGACAAACCCAAGAGCAACAAGCCAATATTGCCAGACTCGAAGCGGAGTTAGAAGGAACAAAAGCTACTGCTAAGGCAACTTTTAATCGGATAAAGGCCGAGCTGCGAACTTCAGAGGCAGAATACAAACGCTATCAGACTTTATACGAGGAAGGGGCCATATCGACTTCCCTGTTCGACAGCAAGCGTTTGGCTCTAGAGAGCGATCGCGCCGAACTCCAAGAGGCCGAAGCTATTCTGGAGCAAAATATCGAGACTATCCAACAACAAATTAATCAAGCTAGAGCCGAACTGGATCGCATCCAAGAAACCGGAGAACAGGAAATTAACGAGGCTCAAGCGAACCTCCAGGGGACTAGAGAAACGGTTAGAGAGCAAATACGAGAGGCCGAGGCCCAACTAAATCAGACTTTGGAGACAGTTCGAGAAGAAATTCGAGAGGCAAGAGCTAATCTGGATCGAATTATCGAAACAGGCATCGAGCAATTAAGAGAGGAGGAAGCTACTTTAAATCGAATTAGGGAAACCGGTTTAGAACAAATAAGGGAAGCGGAAGCTAATTTAGATCGAATTTCCGAGGTGAGGTTTGAGGACGTACAAGCTGCCCAAGCGTCGGTGGAACGAGCGATCGCTGGGGCGAAAAAAGCCGAGGCAGAGTTAGAGTTAGCTTTTGTCAAATCTCCCATTGAGGGTCGAGTTTTAGAAATTAACGCTAGGGTAGGAGAACGCATCGCCACTACGAGTAGCGAAGGAATTGTGGAACTGGGAAGAACGGACCAGATGTATGTAGTGGCGGAGATTTACGAAACGGATATCGGTCGAGTTAGGGTCGGTCAAGCTGCTATTATTACCAGCGGCGCTTTTACTGGAGAATTAGCAGGAACGGTGGAGCGCGTGGGGATGCAGATTGGTAAAAAGGATGTTCTGAATACGGATCCGGCAGCGGATACGGATGCGAGGGTTGTGGAAGTAAAAATTCGTTTGGATAACGAGTCGAGTCAGAAGGTTAAAGACCTGACTAATTTACAGGTTGATGTCAGAATACTTGCGGATGGTGGCGAGTAGAAGAAAAAGGGTGAATCTTAATTTTGAAAAAACAATTAAGAGATAAAAATGAGATTAAAAGTAAGCGAAAAAGGTTTGGTAATTCCCCCGTCTTTATTGGAAGGTATAGACGAAGTTGAAGTTAGGAGAGAAGGAGATTCAATTAGTGTTAAAAAAGTGGTAAATATTTCTATTGTTAAGGGTGAAATCGTTCAACAGTTCCTCGAAGAGAAGCTCAAAAAAATTAGGGAACAAAGGAAAAATAAAAAAGTAAATCCCGAAAAAATAGCTCTAGCTAAAAGATTTCGCGAGTTACGCAAAGAAACTCAGGAATTACACAAAGATAATCCTTTATCTGAAGAAGAAATAGCGGCAGAAGTTGACGCGGTGAGGAGAGGAGAATGAGGGTTATAAAATCGTAGGTTGGGTGGAGCGCAGCGCAACCCAACAAATACAAATTATTCAGGATAATTCTGCAATTAGAATACAATTTATTGAGGCGATCGCCTGTCAATATGAAAATTAAACAAGTAGCATATTCTAACAATCAATTTGAGTGGCGCTTTGAACAGATACACTTTTCTAATCTATCTCTGCTGGTAGGGGTATCCGGCGTGGGAAAAACTCAAATTTTGCGAGGAATTTATAACCTTAAAAATATAGCCAACGGTGCATCGTTCAATGGTTTAGCTTGGGATATTACATTTTTAGCTGAAAATAATGTCGAGTATTGCTGGAGAGGAGAATTTGAAACAAAACAATCTCTTCCTTCAGTTTTTATGGAAGAGAGGATTAATAACCAATCTAAAATTATTACAGAAAAACTATTTAAGGCAGAAGAATTAATCGTAGAAAGAAAGGAAGATGAAATAAAATTTAGAGGCAATAAAACTCCTAGACTTTCTCCCTTTCAAAGTGTAGTTCATATTTTTTATGAAGAAGAAGACATTGCTCCCGTAAAACAAGGTTTTAATAAGATAATTGACAGCGCTCAGTCAAAATCAGTTAACGAAATTTCGGGCACTTATATTTCGCCAAATCAACAATACTTAACTTTAGAGCAAATACAAACAGCAAATGTACCTCCTTTAGTCAAAATAGCATTAGTATCGCAATATTTCCCCGGAATTTTTAAAAATATTAAAAAAAGTTTTATAGAGGTATTTGAACAAGTAGAAGATATTAAAATAGAATCTATAATTCAGGCAGAGTTTAGTTTGCCACAATTTAATGGTTTTACTCCTGCTTCTTTTCCTATTGTTCAAATTAAAGAAAAAGGAATTAATAAATGGATAGTCCAACAAAACATTTCTTCAGGAATGTTTAAAACTCTAATGCACATCAGCGAACTTTATTTATGCCCCGAAGGTAGCGTCATTCTTATCGATGAATTTGAGAATAGTTTGGGCGTTAACTGCATCGATATCATTACCGAAGATTTGGTGCAAGAAAAGAGAAACTTACAATTTATCATTACCAGCCATCATCCCTATATAATTAACAATATTGGGCTCGAACACTGGAAAATAGTTACTCGCAAAGGCGGCGTAGTAACTGTTAAAGATGCCCAAGATTTGAACTTAGGAAAATCGAAGCATAAAGCTTTTATGCAACTAATTAATTCTGAAGCTTATACTGAGGGAATAGCCGCTTAAATGAATTTTTATTTTGAGGATTTTTGGCAAGTTTATAGAATTATGCGAGGAGATAAACAAGAAAATATAACCGTAAATTAATTGCTTGTTGGGTTCCGTTACACTCCACCCAACCTACAAGAGAATATTTCCTAATTCCCCATTCCCTAATTCCTAAAAATATGATTGCAAAAATACCGTTAGCTTGGTTGCAACTTACTAAAGAAAAAATTAGATTATTAATAGCGATCGCCGGTATTGGCTTTGCCGATATCCTCATGTTCATGCAATTTGGCTTTAAAGATGCCCTCTTGCAAAGTTCGATTATTTTCCATGAAAACTTGCGAGGAGATATCTTTTTAGTCAGCACTCAATCTACTGCTTTAATTGCCATGAAAAGCTTCTCCCAAAGGCGATTGTATCAAGCTTTGGCTTTTGAAGGAGTAGAATCTATTAGCCCGGTTTATATCGGTTTGGGTTTGTGGAAAAATCCAGAAACTCGTGCAACTCGCAGCATTATGGTAGTAGGATTTGAACCGGAGAAGAATATTTTTTATCTCCCAGGAGTTCAGAGAAACAAGCATCTGATTAAAACTGCCGATATAGTTTTATTTGATGCAGCTTCTCGACCAGAATATGGACCTGTTCCAGAGTTATTTGAGAAACAAAAAATAGTTGAAACTGAAATAGAAAGTAGGCGAGTAAAAGTTAAAGGTTTTTTTGAATTAGGTGCGTCCTTTGGGGCTGATGGTAATGTGGTGACAAGCGATTTAAACTTTTTGAGAATTTTTGAAAATCGCAGCAAAGGTTTAATTGATATTGGAGTAATTCAAGTTAAACCGGGAACCAATATAGAAGCTATTCTTGAGGAAATGAGAGATAAATTGCCCCAGGACGTTTATTATTTTTCTAAGGAAGAATTTGTGGCTTGGGAAAGAAGTTATTGGGAAAGCAGTACGCCGGTCGGATTTGTTTTTGGTCTCGGGGCATCCATGGGTTTTGTAGTAGGAATAGTCATCGTTTATCAAATCCTTTATACCGATGTGGCAGACCATTTGCCAGAATATGCTACCCTAAAAGCTATGGGGTATAGGGATGGGTATTTTTTAATGGTTGTATTTCAGGAAGCAATAATTCTAGCATTAATTGGTTACATACCTGGATTTGGGATTTCTAATATTCTTTATGTTTTAACTAACAAAGCTACTAGCTTGCCGATTATAATGACTGTCAGTAGAGCTATTTTTGTTTTGATATTAACAGTATTTATGTGTTTTGTTTCAGGAGCGATCGCCGTGCGCAAACTCCAAGAAGCAGACCCGGCAGACATTTTTTAAAATAGTTTTACGAACTTTTATTGTTACTCAAAAACTTTATGAACGACGAGAAGATTGTTGAAATTAAAAATCTCGATCATTTTTACGGGGAAGGTTCCCTGAGAAAGCAGGTTTTATTTGACATCAATTTAGAATTAAAAGCAGGAGAAGTAGTAATATTAACGGGACCGTCGGGATGCGGAAAAACTACTTTATTAACATTAATAGGTGGTTTGCGAGAAGTGCAAATATCCAAAAACAAATCTTCCCCAAATTCAAGTCTAAAAGTTATTGGAAAAGAACTGGCAGGGGCTAGCAAAAATCGATTAGTGCAAACTCGCCGTCATATTGGGTATATTTTCCAAGCTCATAACTTGCTAAAGTGTTTGACTGCCAGACAAAACGTGCAAATGTCTTTAGAATTGGATTCCGATATGGGGAAAGAGAAAGTCAAGAGTCAGGCGATCGCCATGTTAGAGGCCGTCGGCTTAGAAGATAGAGTAAATTATTACCCCGACAATCTTTCTGGGGGACAAAAACAGCGGGTAGCGATCGCCAGGGCCCTAGTCAGTCATCCTAAATTAGTCTTAGCAGACGAGCCCACTGCGGCCTTAGACAGTAAATCTGGCCGAAACGTCGTTGAAATAATGCAAAGTTTAGCCAAAGAACAGAAAAGCAGCATCCTACTCGTTACCCACGACCATAGAATATTCGACGTTGCCGATCGCATCGTTCCCATGGAAGATGGCCGTCTGGTACAAGAAAAAGCAGCCACCCTGACAGCAGCAAGTAATTAAACCAATTACTTTTTAACTTTTGAAGCTTTAGTGGAGCGCTTTTTAGCTCCAGAACGTTTAGAAGAACTACCAGATTTACTAGAAGAAGAACTACCAGATTTACCCGGAGAAGAACTAGCACTCTTCATAGAAGGTCGCTGAGTTTTAAACAGAACTCCACCATCATTAGATTGTTCTAACACCAGTAGCGGTGTCGGCTTGGCTTTTTGGTCCCACTCTATATGAACTATTCGACCTTGAATCGTCGGAGTCCAGTTATCGTGGTCATCTTTTTGAGAAAGGTAAGTTTCCAGACAATCAATAATTTGATTGATCGTTTGAGAAGTTGCCTGAGTTGGTAGCTTCATCAACTTAATAGCAATGCGGAATAGGACTCGCTTTCTCAAATCCTTACCTGCTTCTCCCGTTTCGTATTCCACATCAAAAGTCGAATCTACTTGTCTGCCACCAACATTAGCTTTTTCTCCTGCTGCAACTTGAGTAGGGCGTAAGGCCACGGTGATTTGTTGTTTCACTTTCGTCTTAATTTGATTAACGATACCAAAGTGAAACACCTCTTCAGACATCCGCATTCTCAGATAGTCTAAATTAAACTCTCGCGAGTGGATTAGGTCGGGATTTTTTTCCATTTTAGAAATAGTTCCTACAGCTAATTTGTACTTTTTCTGTAGGTCTTTATTTCTAAATTCTTCCGTGCTGATTTTTTTGGTCATCTCCTTGATTTTCATTTTGTGAAATACTGCTAAACCAATCAGGAGCAACAAAAACAATCCCGAAGCACCCATCCATAAATACTCCATTTTAAAAGATTGGGGTTGTTCTTGCTTGGGAGAGACTTGTGCCAACCTTGGTTCGACAAGGATAATTTGGGTTGACTTATGCATAGACTCGCTCTTAGTTTGGACATAATGTTACGACAAATTATTAGCTAAGGTTTTGGTAGAGATTGCCATTTTTCAAAAAAACGGAAACCTACTATTTTTTGCCGTTTTTAAACAAAGCTAGCAATTAACTTGTCGCTATTTTTAGACCGTATTATCTACTATTGAACGGGAGCTAAAATATTAAAATTAAGGTCGAAAATTTCCCTGAATTTTTATTATTTATTGACTGGCTCTACAGGATTTTATTGCTGTAATAACAAAAAACCTTATAATTAGCTCTAAATCTAGTAAACTCTTTTGATTTTGTAATTCCAAAAACCTGTAAGTTGATTTTTGAAAGAGATCGATTAATTTTCGGCCTTTATAGTTTAACTCTGCAACCTGAGATAATCCGATCGCTTCATGGGTTAGTTTATGAACTACTTCTAGATTTTACCTTTGATTCCCGTATTTTTAAATAAAATACCCAATTTATCGAGGTTTCTAAGCGGGAGAGGTCTAATTATAGCCTTTTTGATTATTAATGAAGTAACATCACCTTCGGTGCTTGGCATCCTACGTTCTTGTCAATATCTATTAGGGTTAGAAGGAATGGGGGACAAGAAGCGTATAAATTCCTATCTTGAAAAATAATTACTCGGTTGCCTTCTCGGACTCTTCGGAAACTGTAGGATTAGATTTTATAATTTCTGAAAACAATGGCCTTCATGGCTAAAAGCTGACGATTTTGAGGCAAGATCTCCTTAGAACGATTTTTTAAGATAGTGACCTACGAACCCCTCCACCACAAATATCGCCCTCAGACTTTTGCCCATCTAGTGGGGCAAGAGGCCATCGCCCAAACCCTCACTAACGCCATCCGCAGCGAAAAGATTGCCCCGGCCTATCTATTTACTGGCCCTAGAGGTACTGGCAAAACCTCTAGCGCGAGAATTATGGCCAAATCTCTTAACTGTCTGACGAGCGATCGCCCCACGGAAACTCCCTGCGGCCAATGCGATGTTTGCCAAGGTATCGCCAAAGGTTCTACCCTCGATGTCATCGAAATTGATGCTGCGAGTAACACTGGAGTCGATAATATTCGCGAACTCATCGAAAGAGCCCAATTTGCTCCCGTCCAATGTCGCTACAAGGTCTATGTCATCGATGAAGTTCATATGTTATCGGTTTCGGCCTTTAACGCTCTTTTAAAAACTTTGGAAGAACCGCCGAAAAATGTCGTTTTTATCCTCGCAACTACTGACCCCCAACGTGTTTTACCAACGATTATTTCTCGCTGCCAGCGGTTCGATTTTGGCCGCATTCCTTTAGAAGCAATGGTAAGTCATTTACAACACATTGCGGAAAAAGAAAGTATTAATATTACTCTCGAAGCAATACAAATGGTGGCTCAAATAGCTCAAGGAGGTCTGCGAGATGCTGAGAGTTTGTTAGATCAATTAAGTTTAATGACAGAGCAAATAACGGTTGAGGGTGTCTGGGACCTAGTGGGAGCAGTGCCAGAACGAGATTTAATGGCATTATTAGAGGCGATCGCTTCGGATAATCCTACTACGGTTCTCGATGTTACTCGTCAAATTATGGATCGGGGTCGCGAACCTTTAATTGTATTGCAAAACTTAGCTGCTTTTTATCGGGATTTACTAATAGCTAAAACTGCTCCAGAACGTTCTAATTTAGTTGCTTTAACTAAACCAACTTGGGACACATTATGTCAGTTTTCTCGAACTTGGGAGCTGCCTACGATTTTAGGCGGTCAAACTCACCTACAAGATAGCGAAGTTCAAATTAAAAATACTACTCAACCTCGCTTGTGGTTGGAAGTTACTTTATTGGGTTTGTTGCCTTCTGCTTTACATCAAAAATTTGTAACTGAAACCGTAGTTCAACAGTTACCGCCACAACCACAAACTACCAAACAAACTACTACTATTCCCAGAGAAACATCGCCACAGTCACCACCAAAAGCAAGTCACCAAACTTCTCCAACAAACCTACCTCCACCAACATCGGTGGAGAAAGATTTGCCTAGTTCTAAATCCGTGGAACCTCAAGCAGAAAAAAAATCGGTTCCACCCGATGAAACTGTGAGTAGTGACAAGTCAAATTTAGAGCAAATTTGGCAACGGGTAGTGGGAACGATTAAACGTCCTTCTACTCAAGAGTTTTTACGCCAAAAAGCAAAACTAATCGATTTAAGGGATAGAGTTGCTCGGGTGAGTATGCCGAATCAGGCATTATTGAGACATTTAACGCCGCAAAAAATAGCTAATATTGAAGCTGCTTTTTCGCAAGTTTTGAATTATCCAGTTAAGGTAAAAGTAGAAGTAGCTGGTAGCAATACTGCTAATGACGTTAGCGCTAATTATTATGCTTCTGGAGATAAAAGTAAGCCTAGTTCCAATGGTATTAAAAATGGAGAATCTTCCAATGTTGTCGAACCTATTGACAGCAATAATGCTCAGTCATTACAACGACGTTATGGAGATGAAGAAGGAAGGGAAGATAGGGAAGCGGTGGCGATCGCTTCTCGGAAATTAGTAGAGTTTTTTGATGGAAAAATAGTTAATTTTCCGGGGGAAATAGAGTTAGAACCAATTACAGATGGGATGAGTTTTTCTGGGACTGTTGAAATGCCAAAAGAAGAGTTAAAGGCAGATTATAAAGAACCAGAATTAGAAAATAACGATGATGTTTATGAGGAGGAGGAGGAGGAGGATGATGATGTGCCTTTTTAAATAACTTTAGCTAACAAGTTCGAGAAAATCTGCGGGATTTAAAATTGCTGTCTCATAGTAATTTACTAAAACTAGCAAATCGCTATCCCCAGTTATTAAATACTTCGCCCTACCAGATAAGGCTAATTCGAGAAATTTATTATCGTCTGCATCAGAACAAACGTTAGTTTGATGCTCGACAGTTAGGAAAATACTCTCATTTCTGAGAGCATTTAAGAAAACTGTTCTATCCGATTGCGAAACGTATTTATCAAATTTTGGTTTACTTAGTCGAGTTATTAATTCCAAATAAGTCTCTTCACTTTGCAATATTTGAAATAGAACTTTTGCCAAATTAATAGCTTTTCTTGGAGTACCATTAGGTTTAAGTAAACCACTAATAAAAACATTGGTATCAATTACAACTCTTTCACGATTCATCTTCAAGAAGTTCGGCTAATTTTTCATCAGTTAATCCCCTTTCTGCCGCTGTTATACCGATTTTATCCATAATAGCGAGCAACTCGTCTTTTTCTGGTTGTTCGATACTAAGATTTACTGTTGTTTCTGGGGATAATTTTAATCGAGCTATTAGGTCTGGAATATCTTTAATTTTAACGTTTGTTAACACCGTTTTTTTCATTCGCATCCACTTCCTAAGTAATTAACTACAGTTATGAAGCTCCCAGTAAGGTGCGCAGTGCGCACCCTACGTTGGCAGGCAAGAGGCAAGAGGCAAAAGGCAAAAGGGGGGAAGTAAGGTAGTAAGGTGCGCAATGCGCACCCTACAATTCGCCATTTCCTACTTCATACTTTGTTTTTTTTCTGCTTTTAAATCCCGGGTACTGGCTGCTGCTAATTCTGCATCTAATAAAGTTTGACCGGTGGCAGCTAAATAGACATCATCCAAACTGGGTCTTGCTTGGGCGATGCCAAAAATTGGTAAATTAGCTTGGTGCAAACTTTCTTGAATTTTCATTAGGGCATCGCTTTGGGGAGTGACGACTAAATTTAAAGAATTTCCTTGGGCAGAATTAATAATTATTTCTCGAACTAGGGGTAAAGTTTCGAGTAAAGCTTTAGCTTTTTCTGCTTCTTCTAGTGGAGAAAATTCTCTAATTCTGAGAGTAACGCGATCGCCTCCCAAACGATCTTTTAACTGAGAAGGAGTGCCAGTAGCGATTACCATACCCTTGTCAATAATTCCCACTCGATCTGCCAAAGCGTCAACTTCTTCTAAATAGTGGCTAGTAATTAAAACCGTCGTTCCCCCCTCCCGCAACTGACGGAGGAAATTCCAAACAGCCACCCGACTTTCAATATCCAAACCGACGGTAGGTTCGTCTAAAACTAAAACATCTGGTTGATGGAGCAAACCTGCGGCCAAGTCGAGGCGTTTGCGGATGCCGCCGGAATAAGTGCCCGTCTTTTTATCGGCCCATTCTGCCAAACCCAATAAATTTATTACTTTTTCGATTCTTTCTCTTGACAAAGAACCGGGGATATGATATAGTGCGGCTTGGAGTTGTAAGAGTTCGCGACCGGTCAGGACTTTATCGATGGCCACTTCTTGGGCAACATAACCCAGATGCTTTCTGGCCAGTCGAGGTTTATCTGTTACAGAAATACCGGACACTTCCAAGCGTCCGGCATCTGGAGTGATTAAAGTGCATAAAGCGCGTAGAGTTGTAGTTTTACCCGCGCCATTAGGTCCGAGAAGACCAAAAATTTCTCCTGGTTCTACTTCAAAAGAAACATTTTTAACAGCTTCAACAGAACCGTAGCGTTTTTGAAGATTTTCAATAAAAACAGTGGGAGCCATAAACCTTCCTCAGAGCTAAAAAAACTTTGCTCATTTATTTTATAGCAGTTTTATTTGAGAGGAGTCCCAAAACGCAAAGCGTTGCGAGCGACAGCGCGGCAATTTCGCCTTTTGGGAATAGGCTCTCCCCCCCGCCACCCTTGCGATCCCCCTCCCGTCCCCCTTAAAAAGGGGGAGGCCAGAGGAAGATTTTTTATTAAACGGGGGAGCCAGAGGAATAAATTTTAGTTTTTCTGGGGAATAGGGAATGGGGAATTAGGGATTAGCAATTAGCAAAAAGCGTGTTTCTTCTTGGTTCCCGACAGCAAGCCCTAAGTACCTAAATAGGGCTTGCTGAATAAATCTAAAAAGTCCTGGAGTTGGTCCGGGTGTCCGGTGTGGGGAGTGTGGGGGGAAAGATTCGTTATTTTAAACTGACGGGTTCAACAAACTTTTTGGGAATCCCATACTCCCCACACTCCCCAACTCCCCACCCTCCCCACACTCTGCCTTTTTCACTACTACCCTAAATAAAATTAATTCCCCCCCAATAAATATGTTGAGTTACTGGGGAGGATTTTTGAAATAGAGAAGCAAGTGCTTGAAATAAATTGAAAATAGATAGTAATTTTAATCTACAAGCTTTACCCAGCCGCGACGGACGTTATAAAGCAATCGATTGATAATAGCTTTTTCATCTTCAGTGAGGCAACCTGCTAAAAGAGCAGTTCGGATAACTTTGCGGTCGTTGCGAGTCACGACGCTAGAGAACATGACTTGACCGAACAATTCTTCGAGGGTCATTTGATAGTAAGACATTTACAAAAACCTCCTAGCGACAAAAGGCGCCGATGCACCAAAACATTTCTATTTATAAGATGAACTGTTTTTGGCTCGATCGCTGTGACTAATACCCTTATTTTGGTGCGATCGCGATCGAGACCGTTAGTGGGGGAGGTCATCAAAAAATGCAAATGCAGATCGCGAAAATTGGTGACTTAAGTCACCGACAGCAGACAACGTTCGATGGTGGCGACCACCGACTGAGACAAGGCCGAGAGGTCGTAACCCCCTTCGAGGCCGAACAAAATTTTTCGAGTAAGCTGGAGACAGTAGCCTGTAAACACTCCGTAATCTTCTGGTTGGAGGCAGACTTGAGCTAAAGGATCTGCTTCGTTGGCATCGTAACCGGCGCTAACTATTAATAAGTCGGGCTGAAAATTAGTTAAAAAGGGGATAACTTTATCCTCAAAAATTTGTTTGTAAGCTTCCACAGTGCTACCGGGGGACACCGGTAGGTTGAGTACGTTGTTGTAATGGCCCGTCTCTTCTGGATAACCGGTTCCCGGATAGCAAGGAAATTGATGGAGGGAACAGTAGGCAATATTGGGGTTATTTTCGACGATGGCCTGAGTGGCATTGCCGTGATGAACGTCCCAGTCGAGGATAGCCACTTTTTGGACTCCCGGTTGTTCTAGGGCGTAGGTAGCAGCTATGGCAGCGTTACAAAAAACACAGAAGCCCATGCCGCGATCGCTTTCTGCGTGGTGTCCCGGCGGTCTGGCCAAGGCGAAGGTCGGGGCGAGGGTTGTCAAAACCCGATCTATTCCATCCAGCCAAGCGCTTGCGGCCAATAAGGCCACGTCGTAACTTTTTGGAGAAACCGGGGTATCCTCGTTGAGGTAGCCACCACCGCGATAGGCCAACTGTTCTACTCGCTTGATATAATCGTGGGAATGTATTTTTTTCACCCACTCTAAGGCTGACGGTTGGCGTTTTTTAGCAGGGGTGGGCAATTGCCAATCTAATTGGTCTTTGCTAAAAGCTGTTTTTAGGCCTTCTACAATTGCGGCCAAACGCATCGGGCGTTCCGGGTGACGCACCCCTGTTTTGTGTTGTAGAAATTCATCGGAATAAATTATTATCATTTTTTTTTATTGGGAGTTATGAATCGGGAATTGGGAATAGGGAATGGGAAATTGTCAGCTCTACCCTTTTCCTTTAAAATCTCTTGCCTTCTTGCCTCTTGCCTCTTGCTTTATTGCCTTCTTCTCTAAACATTGCCGAATAGTTGCCGCTACCGACTCGGACAACCCGGCGAGGTCGTAACCGCCTTCGAGGCCGAATAAAATTTTCCGAGTTACTTGGAAACAGTAGTCTGTAAATATCGCGTAATCTTCCGGTTGCAGGGAGATACTGGCTAAAGGATCTGCTTCCAAAGCATCGTAACCGGCGCTAACTATTAACAAGTCTGGTTGGAAATTAGTTAAAAACGGAACGACTTTATGCTCGAACATTACCTTGTAAAATTCCCCAGTGCTACCGGGAGACATGGGCAAATTGAGCACGTTGTTGTAGCGTCCCTTTTCTTCTGGATCGCCAGTTCCCGGATAACAAGGAGATTGATGTAGGGAGCAATAGATTATCTGGCGGTTATTTTCGACGATCGCTTGAGTGCCATTGCCGTGATGAACGTCCCAATCGAGGATGGCCACTTTATTGATTTCCGGTTGTTCCAGGGCATAGATAGCAGCTATGGCCGCGTTAGACAAGAGACAGAAGCCCATGCCGCGATCGCTTTCTGCGTGGTGTCCCGGGGGTCTGGCCAACACGAAAGTCGGGGCTGCCGTTGTCAAGACGCGATCGACTCCATCCAACCAAGCGCTCGCCGCAAGTAAAGCCACATCGTAACTTTTTGGAGAAAGGGGCGTATCCACGTCCAGATAACCGCCGCCGCCGGCGGCCAGCTTTTGCAGTTCCTTCAGATAACGGGGTGGATGGATTTTTTGCACCCACTCCATAACTGAAGGTTGCCGCTTTTCTATTGGGGCGGGCAACTGCCAATGGAGTTGTCCCTCGCTAAAAGCGGCTTTGAGACCTTCGATGCAAGCCGTCAAACGCTCTGGCCGCTCTGGGTGCAGCAGACCGGTTTTGTGTTCTAAAAACTCATCGGAGTAAATAACTGAGACCATTTTTCTTGTTAATTGTCAGTTGCTAGTAGAACAGGCATCCTGCCTGTTATCCGCTTAATTTCCTATTTTTAATTTTAGAGTATGAGTACGGGTATGAAATCGGAAAGAAAACACCATTGAGGTAGAATCGATTCCTCCTTGTCAACACCCCCTATCTAAAATGTACATCTAAGTGAAAAAAACTTGAATGTTTTGGCTAAAATTTCAGCCAAAAAGCGGATGCATTAGGCTATAATTTAAAGAAGGGGGGAATGGGGGGGAATAGCGTTCGTAAAGAATGGCTAATTGTGGAATTACTGATTCCCAATTCCTCATTCCCGAGGAGGTGATTATGGACTAACCACAAATCGTTCCCAAAGCGCTCAAGTCGCTTAAATGGTTAGTCCAGCCTACTTTTTATAAAGTAAACGTTATTTTGGTCACAATTTTAGTCGCAATAGCTGGGGATGCGCGGCCAGTATCGAGCTATTTGCTCGCCGAGGCTCGACCCTCTATTGTTCGGCATTAAACAGGTTTCATAGATTTGAAAAACCAGTGTGTCGTACCTAACAAGCCAAAATAACCGGGCGAGACCAACTTTACACACTTTGTGTAGGGACAAGCGCAAGCGAGCAAATAGCTCGACCGCAACAATGTCCAGTATCTAGAGGGGGATTTTTGAAGGCGAATTAATTTAATTCGCCTCGAAAATCTCTTCAGACTCTAAGAAATAGAGACAATTACTCGTGTTGAGTAGATTTTGTTAAGGAGTTTTTAGTTTTATGAGTATCGAGCAATCGCGGATTATCCCGACAGATCTGCGCAATGAAATGTCCCGGTCCTATTTAGAATACGCCATGAGCGTCATCGTAGGCCGGGCACTACCAGATGCAAGGGATGGTCTTAAGCCCGTACATCGTCGGATTCTCTACGCCATGCACGAGTTGGGCTTGACGCCAGAACGTCCATTTCGTAAGTGCGCCCGCGTAGTCGGAGAGGTTTTGGGTAAATATCACCCCCACGGCGATACGGCGGTATATGATGCCCTGGTGCGGATGGCTCAGAATTTTTCGATGCGATCGCCCCTAATTAACGGTCACGGTAACTTCGGTTCGGTGGATAACGATCCGCCGGCAGCGATGCGTTATACTGAATGTCGCTTGCATTCTCTCACTACCAATGCGATGTTGCGAGACATCGATGCGGAAACGGTGGATTTCGTCGATAACTTCGATGGCTCCCAACAAGAACCTTTGGTATTGCCATCGCGCATACCGCAGCTTTTACTAAACGGTTCGTCGGGTATCGCTGTGGGGATGGCAACTAATATCCCTCCCCATAATCTCTCGGAGTTAATTGATGGTTTGGTGGCATTAATTCACAACCCGGAACTTACTGATGTTGAATTGATGCAGTACATTCCGGGACCGGATTTTCCAACGGGGGCGAAAATTCTGGGTAAATCTGGCATTCGCGATGCCTATACTACCGGTCGCGGTTCGATCGTGATGCGGGGTGTGGCAAATATAGAAACTCTCGAACAGCGAGGTCGTCCAGACAGAGAAGCAATTATTATCACGGAGCTGCCTTATCAAACAAATAAAGCAGGTTTGATTGAGAGAATTGCGGACATGGTAAACGATAAAAAAATAGAGGGCATTTCCGATATACGAGACGAGAGCGATCGCGATGGTATGCGTATCGTTATCGAACTAAAACGGGATGCCTATCCTCGGGTTGTGCTAAACAATCTCTACAAACAAACCCCCCTCCAAATGAACTTTGGGGCAAATATGCTGGCTTTGGTCAACAACGAGCCCCAACTGCTGACGCTAAAACGATTCCTGGAAGTTTTCCTAGACTTCCGCATCGAGACGATTACCCGGCGGACTGAATACGAACTCCGCAAGGCAGAAGAGCGAGACCATTTGTTACAAGGTTTGTTAATCGCTCTCGATAACATGGAGCAAATTATCGAAATTATTCGCGGGGCAGAGGATACTCCCACGGCGAAACAAGAGTTAATGGATAGTTTCGAGCTATCGGAGGCTCAAGCTGATGCTATTCTCCAAATGCAACTGCGACGGTTGACGGCTTTAGAAGCTAATAAAATCGAACAGGAACATGAGGAGTTGCTGGAGAAAATAACCGACTTAAAGGATATTTTAGCTAAAAGAGAGCGGATCCTGGAAATTGTCGAAACTGAAGCTAAAGAGATTCAAAGCCTCCACGGAGATCCCAGACGCACCGAAATCGAATTAGCTGAGGGGGAATTTGACGAAACAGATCTAATCGCTAACGAAAGGGCGATCGTGATGTTAACCGAACAGGGTTATATCAAACGGATGCCGGTTAATACCTTCGAGGCACAAAGTAGGGCAACTCGCGGAAAAGCGGGGACGAAGATGAAGGAAGATGACGCGATCGAGCATTTCCTTGCCTGCTGCGACCACGATAGCGTTTTGTTCTTTACTCAACGGGGTGTGGTTTATTCTCTCAATGCTTATCAAATTCCGATGGGTTCTCGCACTGCTCGGGGAGTGGCTATAGTTCAAATGTTACCAATTCCTCGGGATGAAAAAGTTACCTCCATTGTTACGGTTTCGGAGTTTAGCGATGACGAGTATTTGGTGATGCTGACTAAGGGAGGTTGTATCAAAAAAACTAACTTATCGGCTTTTGCTAATATCCGCTCTAATGGTCTGAGGGCTATTTCTCTGTCAGAAGGAGACCAATTGCGATGGGTGAGAAGAGCGCGGATTGACGATAGTGTAATTATCGGTTCTGCTTTGGGTATGGGCATTCATTTTAGGACTGATAATAAGCAACTGCGCCCTCTCGGTCGCAATACTCGCGGCGTTAAGGCGATGAAACTTTCCAAGGGCGACGAGTTGATTAGCATGGATATTTTGCCGAGCTCTATTGTGGATGCTATTGCAGATATCGACGAGGATGAGGAACTCGATGTGGAACTCGAAGAGGAGGAATTGGAACAATACGAGGATGAGTATGATGAGGATGAGGATGAGGTCGAAGAAGATGAAGAAGAAGAGGACGATCGCGACTGGGGACCTTGGGTGTTGGTAATTACCAATCGCGGTTATGGCAAGCGAGTCCCAGTTTCTCAGTTTACTTTGCAAAATCGCGCGGGTAAAGGTCGCATTGCGATTAAGTTTAAGAAAAATCGCGGTGTAGTGGATCGCATGGCGGCTTTGCGGATAGTTAATGAAGAAGACGAGTTGATGATTATCACGACTCGCGGGATTATTATCCGTCAAGCGGTGGATGCGATTTCGATTCAATCTCGCAGCGCCACTGGTGTCAGGGTGCAAAAGTTGGATACTGATGATGCGATCGCTGAGGTAGCTTTAGTTCCCATTTCTGGAGAGGAGGATCTGGAAGAGGAAGAGTTAGAAGATGAGGAAATGGAAGAGGAAGAGTTAGAAGATGAGGAAATGGAAGAGGAAGATATAGACGACGAGGAAATGGAAGAGGAAGATATAGACGACGAGGAAGAGTACGAGGAGGACGACGAAGAAGACGAGGAAGAGTACGAAGACGACGACGAAGAAGAATAAATTTGTCTTTTAATTCCCAGGTCAAAAAGCCTGGGAATTTTTGTGGCTAGGGAATGGGGAATTAAGCGGATAACAGGCAGGATGCCTGTTCTACAATTAACAATTGACAATTAACAATGTTTTTAAAATTAACAATTGCCTTTATTGGCGGCATTTTAATGGGACTGACTCCAGCGCCAATAAATGCTTGGTTTTTAGCTTGGGTTGCTCTAATTCCTTTATGGGTTTTAATCGTAAAAACTTCCCAATTCCCAATTCCCAATTCCCAATTACTATTAATAGCTTTAGTTTGGGGAATTGGCTATCACGGATTGGCATTATTTTGGATAACGGGAATTCATCCCATGACTTGGTTGGGAGTTCCTTGGTTGGCGAGTTTGGCGATCGCTATTTTTAGCCTGACTTTTATTACTCTCTGGGGGGCGGTATTAGTTGGGATTTGGGCGACGGTATTTCATAAGTTAAATAATTGGAAAAACAACCAGAAAAACTCTCTAATTTCATCCTTAGTTAGAGTTTTAATCGGTACGGCTTTGTGGTGTGGTTTAGAAGCATTTTGGGCGATGGGTTCTCTGTGGTGGACCTCTTTATCTTACACTCAAAGTCCCCATAATTTAGCAATTTTGCAGCTAAGTCAATTTTCCGGTCCCAGTACGGTAACTGCTGCTATTGTCGCGGTTAACGGTTTGCTGGCAGAAGCTTGGCTGACAATAGAAAAAGAGAAAAAATGGGGTTTGTTTGGGGGAGCGATCGCTCTTTGTTTGCTGTTGCATTTAATCGGATTTAGTCTCTACAATCGACCTTTAGAAACCGATGCTAGTTCGGCGATAAAAGTAGGAATTATTCAAGGAAATATTCCCAACGATATTAAGCTAAGAACCGAGGGTTGGAGAAAGGCGATCGCTAACTATACCAGGGGCTACCAACAACTAGCAGATGCGGGAGTCGATGGGGTTTTAACTCCAGAAACGGCTTTACCTTTTCTCTGGACGAGACCGGAAAACCGAGAATATTTAGATTTTTATCGAGCCATTTTAGACCGGGAAGTTGTTGCCTGGGTAGGAGGTTTTGGGGAGAAAGAAAACGGTTTGACTAATAGCTTATTTGCGATAGACGAAACTGGGGAAATAGTCGGTCGCTACGACAAAATTAAGTTAGTGCCTTTGGGGGAATATATCCCGTTTAAAGAACTTTTGGGGAAACTAATTAATCGTCTTTCGCCGTTAGATGCGACTTTAATTCATGGTACGAAAAAGCAAGTTGTAGAAACGCCTTTTGGTCGCGCTATAGTTGGTATTTGTTACGACTCGGCCTTTGCGGAAGTTTTTCGATCGCAAGCTGCTACTGGAGGGGAATTTATGTTAACGGCATCGAATAACGCCCATTATAGCGCGACGATGCCGGCCCAACACGAGGCACAGGATGTAATGCGGGCGATCGAAACCGATAGATGGGCGGTGAGGGCGACGAATACGGGATATTCCGGTATAGTGGATCCTCGGGGTAGGATTTTGTGGCGATCGCATCTCAATAGTTACGAACTCCATGCCCATACAATTTATCGACGCACCACCGAGACATGGTATGTAAAATGGGGAGATTGGTTAACGCCGCTGTTGTTGTTTTTAGGTGCGTTGGCAAAAGTGAAGTATCGTTCGTAAATATTAAGTTCGTAGTAATCGCGGAGCGCGATTTAGCGATTTAGGCCCACAAAAAAAATTTCTCCAAACCCCTTGACAAGCTGCAATTTTGCTGCTAACCTTATAATGGGAGAAGATGGGCGCCTATAGGGTCGGTGGGCCATATAAATCAATCGCGCTCATCGATTACTACGAACGACAAACGGACAAAACTACGCGGAAACCCCACTCGCCACAAGTCAGACCCTCAAGGCGCTTGTGACGATAGGCGCTGCGGCAATTCCTGGGACGATTGTTCCAAGAACCACCGCGAAGCACTCGGCGAGAGGTGTTCCCACCAAATATCCAAGCACTTCCGTCAGTGGGGGCACCGTTATAATTTTTGTGCCAAGCATCCTGACACCACTCCCAAACATTCCCGTGCATATCGTACAGACCATGCATCATTGGGAGGAAAACTGCCGACATCTATCGTTTCCCCGCGACGAATTCCTTTCGGACCAAAACGGTAAGCGTGCTTGCCGCTGTAATTAGCTAAATCTGTAGTAATGCTTTCCCCAAAATAAAACGGCGTAGTCGTTCCCGCCCGACAGGCATACTCCCACTCCGCCTCGGAAGGCAACCGATATTGTCTCCCCGTTTTCTGGGAGAGTTGCCGACAAAATTCCGTTGCATCGTTCCAACTTATCCACTGCGCCCTGCGGTTAGCACCTCTGAAAACAGAACGATTATCCCCCATAATTGCTTTGTACTGTATTTTCGTTACTGGATACTTGCCCATGAAAAACGGCGGAACGTTAACCCAGTGTTGCGGGCGTTCGTAGTCAGAGCCCTCTCCTTCTGGCGAACCCATCAGAAAACTGCCTCCAGAAATAGATACCATTTCTAATTTGATATCTTCCCCCAAGTCTTCGACGAACATTTCTGCTTGGCGGGGTTCCCGTTTAACGATCTCACCTCGGACGTTAACGGTGACGGTCTCAAATTCCTCTCGATAAATTTTGATTAATTTACCGTTAGCTAAAAGGGGTTTGACTTTGGGGTGAGTTAGTTTTTTTTGAAGCGAGTATATAGCCTCGCGTCGGACTTGTGGGGAGTTATCGTCTAAAGAAGCGATCGCCACATCCAACCCCGCCTCCCCATATTTCATCGCCTCTCGAACTGCCCCCACTCGAACTAATTCATCGTTTGCGGTCAAACGTCTTTTGACTCCTTCAATGCCGCCCAAAACCGCAGCGTTAACTGGAGGTGAATTTTTGCCGCCCAAAACCGCATCGTATTCTCTGGGTTGATTTGGTTTTTCTGTCATTTGTGTTTTTCTCCTTTTTACTAAATTATATGCAAATCCCATCACCCACGTGAAACCGGGAATATCGCAAAAACCCGGTTTCTTAAAACTTCCTGTCCGCCAACCAACCTCGTTCGCCCACCAACAACCCATCCGCACTCGTCCGTTTCACCCATCCGCTGCCAACCAACCCCTTGACAAGTCGCCAAACCTCCGCTAACGTATAGTTAAGATGTTAAAGTGGGAGGGGAAGGGCCATTTTGGGAACTTATAAATTAATCGCGCTCTGCGATTACTACGAACGAGGCTGTAAGTCCCGATAATTAGTAGAATAGTCCAAAAAAATTTTTTTTGTCTAACCCCTTGACAATACCTTTTTTATTTGTTATGATAAAATCGATGAGGAAGAACTATCTACATATTTGGGGGGTTTGACCCCCTGGTTCAAAAGATGCACCCAATACCCTTACTGTATAAACTGGTGGCGGGTAACTTATCCTCAGTATTTTGGGTAATTCTCTTCAGCTATTGTCAAAATCCAAAAATGGTGCTAATATTGCCCGTTAACGGTCTTTAAGTTTTGGACCGTTCCTAGCTCTATCGCTCTCAGGGTGCTTGAATGATGAGGCGATCGCTCCCTATTTGGATACTAAAACAATTTTAAGAAAGCAGACAACTAAAATGAATACAAGGACAAACCAGGATTATAAAGCTTTAATTTTAGCGGTAGATGATACACCTGCTAATTTGCGTTTATTATCGGGAATGTTAACCGACAAAGGATATCAAATGCTGCTAGCCCCCAGCGGGAAATTTGCTATTTCATCGGCAAAGCGTCGCCGTCCTGATTTGATTTTGCTGGATATTAATATGCCAGAAATGGACGGTTATGAAGTATGCCAACGGCTAAAATTAGAACCAGAAACTCAAGAAGTTCCCGTAATTTTTATTAGTGCTTTAAACGATGTCATGGACAAAGTAAAAGCCTTTAGCGTTGGCGGGGTTGACTACATTACCAAACCTTTTCAAATGGAAGAAGTTTTAGCTCGGGTAGAAACCCATTTAGCTATTAATTTTTTACAGAAAGATCTGCAAGAAAAAAATGAAGACTTAGCTCAAACTCAACAGAGTTTGGAACTAAAAAATCAGGAATTATTAAATACTATAGAAAAATTAAAAGCGACTCAAAAAGAACTCATCGAATCGGAAAAAATGGCTGCTTTAGGACAGTTAATAGCGGGAGTTGCCCACGAAATTAATACTCCCCTGGGGGCGATTAAATCTTCTATTAACAACATCGCCAAGTTTTTAAGCGAAAATCTTTATAATTTTCCTAAATTTATTTTATCGATCTCTCCAGAAATGCAGGAAAAATTTCTGGATTTATTGCCAGTTTTAGATTTAGAAGAAACAGTGTTAACTTCTAGGGAAAAACGACAAATTAGGAAAGAATTAAAGGGTAAAATCGAAGCTAGGGGAATTGAGAATGCAGATGCCCTCGCTAACTTGCTAGTCAATATCGGCATCCATGACGACATTACACCATTATTGTCATTATTAGAAGACCCCCAAGGTTACGAAATTTTAAAAACCGCTTCAGAATTTGCTAATTTACAAAGAAGCACTCGCACGATTAACATTGCTACGGACCGTGCGGGTAAAGTAGTATTTGCCTTGAAAACATATTCTCGTTACGATCGCAGCGGAGAAAAAGTACAAGCCAAGATTACCGATGGCATTGAAACTGTATTAACTCTCTATCAAAACCAACTCAAACAGGGCGTAGAAGTTATTAGAAATTATCAAAGGGATTTACCTTTAATTCTTTGCTATCCAGACGAATTAAATCAAGTCTGGACCAATCTAATTCATAACGCCATACAAGCAATGAATAACAAGGGAATTTTAACTATTAATGTGGGTCTAAAAGAGCAGCTAAAAGAGCAGCTAAAAGAGCAGTATCTAACAGTCAGCATTACCGACAGCGGCAGCGGCATCCCCCCAGAGGTATTACCCCAAATATTCAACCCCTTTTTTACTACCAAACCAGCGGGAGAAGGCAGCGGTTTGGGATTAGATATTGTCAAGAAAATTATCGACAAACATCAGGGTAAAATTGAGGCAGATTCGATTCCAGGCAAGACAAAATTTACAGCTTACCTGCCAGTGGATGTATCTTAATAAATGCCGGTTGACATTCCAGTTAATTGTTAATTGCTAATTGTTAATTGCTAATTGTTAATTGTTAATTGTTACAAAACCATGCTAGAAATTCCAGGATACCAAATCAATACCTTACTCTACTCCGGTAGCCGAACCCAAGTATATCGAGCGGTTCGCACCGCCGACAGCTTACCGGTAGCAATCAAAGTGCCAAACGGCGACTATCCCAGTTTCAAGCAAATCTTACAACTGCGCCACCAATACGCCCTCGCCCTCAATCTCCAAATCCCCGGCATAATCAAACCCCTAGCCCTAGAACGCTACGGTAACGGTTATGCCTTAGTCATGGAAGACAGCGGCGGCATTTCCCTGTCGGAGTACGCCGACAGCAAACCCTTGCCCTTGAGAGAATTACTGGCGATCGCCCTCTCCACCGCAAACATTCTCCAACAACTAAAAGAACGGCGAGTCATACACAAAGACATCAAACCCCAGAACATCCTCATCAACCCAGAAACCAAAGAAATCAAACTAATAGACTTCAGCATCGCCAGTCTCCTTCCCAGAGAAACAACCGCCCTGCAACACCCCAAAGTAATAGAAGGCACCCTAGCCTATATGTCAAGCGAACAAACCGGACGGATGAACCGCAGCATCGACTATCGCACCGACTATTACTCTCTGGGAGCAACATTATTTGAACTGCTAACGGGGCAACTGCCATTTACCAGCAGCGACCCGATGGAACTGGTACATTGCCATCTCGCCCAAAAGGTAGAATTTCCCGAAAATCCAGCCATTCCCGAAGCAGTGCGGGCAATTATACTTAAATTGATGGCAAAAAACGCCGAAGACCGCTATCAGAGCGCCTTGGGTTTAAAATACGACTTAGAACGCTGCCTGCAACAATTGGAAACCGCCGGAGAAATTACCAGTTTTGAGCTTGGAACTCGGGATAACAGCGATCGCTTCCTCATAGCCGAAAAACTCTACGGCAGAGAAACCGAAGTACAAGCATTACTGGATGCCTTCAACCGAGTAGCGGGTGGCGCAACAGAAATGATGCTAGTAGCAGGTTACTCGGGAGTTGGCAAAACCGCAGTCATTAACGAAGTCCACAAACCCATCGTCAAACAGCGGGGCTACTTTATCAAAGGAAAATTCGACCAATTCAATCGCAACAGTCCTTTTTTAGCCTTCGTCGAAGCATTCCAAGACCTAATGGGGCAAATACTCGGCGAGTCCGATACAGAATTAGCCCGTTGGAAAGCGAAAATCCTCGAAGCTTTAGGAGAAAGCGGGCAAGTCATTATTAACGGTCTCCCCTTGTTAGAACGCATCATCGGGCCGCAACCCCCCGTTCCCGAACTGTCCGGCAGTGCCGCCCAAAACCGCTTTAACTTGCTGTTTGGTAAATTCGTTCGCGTCTTCACCGCCAAAGAACATCCCCTAGTTATCTTTTTAGACGACTTACAATGGGCCGACTCCGCATCCTTAAACCTCTTCAAGTTATTAATGGAGGATTCCGAAACGGGGTACTTGTTAGTCTTGGGGGCGTATCGGGACAACGAAGTATTCCCCGCCCATCCCTTAATGCTAACCTTAGACGAAATCGCCAAACAGGGCGCGAACCTGAACACCCTAACCCTAGAGCCTTTAGCAGAGGCAGATATTAATCGCTTGGTTGCCGATACCTTACTGTGTTCGGTCCCTCGGCAAGGCTTGGATAGCGGTAGCGATGTTGAAGAAGCCGAGCGCCAGAAAGCCAAACTTGCCGCGCCCCTCTCCCAGTTAGTTTATCAAAAAGCGCGAGGGAATCCATTTTTTACAACCCAATTTTTGCTAGGGTTGCACCAAGATAGCTGCATTGCCTTTGACGCGGCGACGGGTTCTTGGCAGTGCGATTTAAGCCGGGCGCGGCAGTTGGCCCTAACCGATGACGTGGTAGAATTTATGGTGGGGCGGTTGGAGAAACTACCGCCAAACACCCAGGAGGCTTTAAAATTAGCCGCTTGCATCGGCAACCAGTTCGACTTGGCGACCTTGGCGACGGTCTGCGAAGGTCGCCAAGAGGAGGTAGCAAGGGATTTATGGCCGGCATTGCAAGAAGGTTTTGTCATTCCCGAGAACCAGAGCTATAAGTTTTTCCAAGGAGAAGGAGGCGACGAGAAAGCTGTCGACAATATCGCCGTCAGCTATCGCTTTTTGCACGATCGCGTCCAACAAGCGGCATATTCCCCGATCCTAGACCGAAAAGCAGCGACCCACTACCGCATCGGAAAACTGCTGCTCGAAAAAACACCTCCAGAAGCCCGAATAGAAAGAATTTTCCAGCTCGTCAATCAATTAAACTATGGAATGGCTTTAATTAGCGAGCAAAGGGAACGAGATGAAATCGCCGAACTGAATCTCATGGCCTGTCGCAAAGCCAAATGGGGCACCGCCTATCAAGCCGGTCGCGAATATGCCAGCAGCGGATTATCTTTGCTGGGGGAGAATGCCTGGCAGCGCCAATATCAGATGACTCTGGCGTTTCACGACGAGTCCGCCGAACTGGCATCCCTCTGCGGCGACTTCGAGGCGATGGAACGGTTCGTGGAGACAGTAATAGAGCGGGCGCAAACCTGGCTAGAAAAGGTCAATGTTTACCGAACTAGAATTGTCTCAAAAGTCTGTCAGAATCAACCGACCGAAGCCCTAGCGATCGCCCTACAGTTCTTGCAAAAATTGGGCGTAACCTTTCCCGACGCGCCGATAGAGAACGAGATTCAACAAGCCGTTGCAGAGATTAACGCTCTTATTGGTGACAGGGAAATTGAAGAATTGTTGGAGCTGCCTGTAATGAGCGATCTCGAAAAAATCGTCATTCTCGATATTGTTCAGACCATTATGCCCACAGTTTATCTGTCTGGCTCTCCCTTTTATCCATTATTGGTTTTCTTGTCAGTCAAGCTATCAATTCAATATGGAAATACCTCGACTTCAAGCTTTGGTTATGCCTGTTATGGTCTCATATCTTGCAATACGTTCCAAGAGATGAACGCGGGAGTAAAGTTTGCTCGTTTGGCAATGAGTCTTCTCTCGAAATTGGATGAAGGAGCGATCGAGCCTGGCACGTTGGGTACGGTGGCGATATTTATCGTACACCGCAAATCCCACCTGAAAGAAACCCTGCCGCTTCTGCAACAGGGTTATACGACTGGACTAGAAGTCGGAGACTTGGAACACGTCGGACACGCCGCCCTTGTTATTTGTCTCCATTCTTTTTGGTGCGGTCAACCTCTTGCCAGCTTAGAACGGCAGGCTCGCGCTTATTGCCATGTCTTGGAGCAATTGAATCAATTGTTGGCAGTTAATTTGTGTCGCATCGAATGGCAATGTTTTTTAAATCTGCTGGAGCCTAAAGAGCATCCTACTATTCTGTCTGGGGAGGCTCTCGTGGAAACAGAATTGATACCCCAACTTCTTGCTATACCTGAGTTGTTTGGATTGTTTTTATTAAATTTATTGAAACTGACTCTTGCTTGCCTGTTTGGGGATTTTGAATCCGCTCGCGACTATGCTGTAGAAAGTCGGCGCTATTTAAGGGTCGCCACTGGAACTATTGAGGAGCCTGCATTTTATTTTTACGATTCTTTGAGCGCTTTAGCAGAAGCGTCGGAGATACCCCAGCAGGTGGAAGAAAACCAAAGGCAACTGCAAGAACAATGGGCTCGCTATGCCCCGATGAACCACCAACATAAGGTCGATTTGGTGGAGGCCGAAAAATGCCGGGTGTTAGGTAATAAAATGGAAGCGATCGAACTCTACGATAAAGCGATCGCCGGAGCTAAAGAAAACGGCTACCTCCAGGAAGAAGCCCTCGCTAACGAACTCGCCGCTAAATTCTACCTCCAGTGGGGCAAGGAAAAAATCGCCCGCGCTTATATCAGCGATGCCTATTACGGTTACGTCCGGTGGGGCGCAAAAGCTAAAGTACGGGATTTAGAAACTCGCTATCGGTCTTTACTCGCTCCCGTTTTGGAGAGCAGCGATCGCGTCAAAGAAACCATTATCCAAGCTAGCACCACCAGCACCCTCACCACCACTACCACCGATAGTTCCGATGTCTTCGACTTAGCTACCGTCGTCAAAGTATCCCAGGCCGTCTCGGGAGAAATTCAACAACAACGCCTCCTGGAAACCTTAATGGCAGTCGCCTTAGAAAATGCCGGGGCCGAAAAAGGCGCTTTAATCATCTCCCAGACAGAAATGCCGACGGTGGTAGCGCGAGCTTTCTTCAAGCAACAATGCAATACCGAACCTATACCCCTTTCCTCTTGTCGGGAAGTACCGCAGAATCTGGTTAACTACGTTCTGCGAACTGGGGAAGCTTTAGTATTTGACGATGCCTCCACCGAGACAACCTTCGCAGGAGATAGTTACATCCAGCAACAGCAACCCCAGTCTGTTTTGTGCGTTCCCATCGTCAAGCAAGGTCGGGCGATCGCTATCCTTTACCTGGAAAACAATCAATCTGCTGCCGTCTTTACCCCGGAAAGGGTAGAACTCTTAAAAATCGTCTCTGCCCAAGCTGCCATCTCCCTCGAAAACGCCCAACTCTATGCCAATTTAGAAACCAAAGTCGAGGAACGCACCCGAGATTTAAAAACTGCTTTGGATACTCTCCAAGCTACCCAAAAAGAACTGATTCAATCAGAAAAAATGGCCGCTTTGGGGCAACTGATAGCGGGTATCGCTCACGAGATTAATACCCCTTTGGGTGCTATTGGTTCTTCGGTGCGGAATATCTCTCAGTTTTTAAAAGAAAACCTGCCGCAGCTACCGCAATTTTTCCGGGAACTATCCCCAGAACGTCAAGAGGATTTCTCCGCTTTATTACAAAGGTCAATTCAACAACCAGATGACCGGCTTTCCACCCGAGAAAAACGGTCTCTGAAAAAGACAATAAAAGCTCAATTGCAAGAGCGAGGAATTGACAAAGCTGATTCCCTGGCGAGTACCTTAGTTAACCTTGGCGTCTGGGAGGATGTTACTCCGTTTTTGTCCTTATTAAATGACCCTGAAAGTCAGAATATTTTAAAGATGGCTGCGAAATTTGCTAATTTACAAAGCAGCACTAATACTATTTTCAACGGTACGGATCGGGCGGCGAAGGTGGTATTTGCTTTGAAAGCTTACGCTCGTTACGATGTTACCGGGAAAAAGGTAAAAGCTAATATTACCGATGGCATGGAAACTGTTTTAACTCTCTATCACAATCAACTAAAACAGGGGGTGGAAGTTATCCGCAATTATCAAAGCAATTTGCCTTTAATTCCTTGCTATCCAGACGAGTTAAATCAAGTTTGGACTAATCTAATTCATAACGGGATACAAGCAATGAATAATCAAGGAGTTTTAACTATTGATGTGGGTCTAAAAGAAGAGTATTTAACAGTTAGTATTACCGACACCGGCGGCGGCATCCCCCCAGAGGTATTGCCGAAAATATTTAACCCATTTTTTACTACTAAACCCCCAGGAGAAGGTAGCGGTTTGGGCTTGGATATCGTCAAGAAAATTATCGACAAACATCAAGGTAAAATTGAGGTAGATTCCATGCCCGGTCGGACTAAATTTACTGTTTGCTTGCCAATTAACAATTAATAATTAACAATTAACAATTGGGGAATTATACCAATTGTTAATTGTTAATTAATATAGCATTTTCTTATGAGTTTTGCAAAACAACTTAGTCGCTTTAGGGAACAGGGAATGGGGAACGCTTAACTGGGAAGAAGGTTTCCCGATTTTTTGCTATTAGTAAAAAGCCACTCCTTCGTTTACATATAGAGATGGAAACTCTATACAACAATCCTAAATTGGTTGTCATAATTTGAAAAGTAGAAAAAAATCGGAAAATTTCTTTTTGTATCTACTTTTCCCTCTTGCCTTTTGCCTCTTGCCTTTTGCCTAAAAGCAATCAATTTTTGGACACAACTCAAATAGAACTGCTATATTAACCCATACCCATAATCTCATAACCTGCATCTACATATAACACCTGTCCGGTAATACCGCTAGCCAAATCGCTACAGAGAAAAGCAGCAGCATTGCCCACTTCGGTAGTAGTAACAGTACGACGTAAAGGCGCTACTTCTTCGACGTGGTGGATCATATCTAAAATTCCACCCACCGCCGAAGAAGCTAAAGTCCTAATGGGACCCGAAGAGATGGCATTTACTCGAATATTTTGCGGTCCCATTTCCGCTGCCAAATAGCGAACGTTCATTTCTAGAGCGGCCTTGGCCGTGCCCATGACGTTATAATTAGGAACCACCCGCACCCCACCTAAATAAGTCAGGGTGAGGATGCTGCCCCCTTCAGTCATTAACGCTTTGGCCGCAGCGCTCAACTGAATTAGAGAATAAGAACTAATCTCCAAAGCGCGAGTAAACCCCTGGCGGCTAGTATTGCTAAAATCTCCCGAGAGTTCGTCCTTGCCCGCAAAGGCCAAACAGTGAATGAGAATGTCCAACTTGCCCCATTTATCGGCGATCGCCTTAAAAGCAGCCTCCACTTGCTCGTCGCTTTGGACATCGCAGGGTAAATACAAACTCGGGTTCAAAGGTTCCACCAGCTCTCGCACCTTCCTTTCGTGGCGTCCCTTTTCGTCCGGCAAATAAGTAATCCCTAGATTAGCTCCCGCTTGATGAAGCTGTTGGGCGATGCCCCAAGCAATAGAACGATTGTTGGCAATGCCAGTGACAAAGGCGTTTTTTCCAGTTAAATCTAACATTTCAGCTAACTCGGTACCTAAATAGCAGTATTGAAGGCCAAAAAACAAATCCTACCGCTAGGGGTAGAATCCGATCTGGTGGCGCTATAATACCTTAAATTTGTGCCTTTGATCGGATTTTTCCAGGGTTTTGTTATCTAATGAGTCCCCTACCAGCTTAAGGCCGACCGAAAGCTAAATCGAGCAGAATATATGTCGGCATCCATCGGGCAAGTCTTAATGGTTGGTATTTAATTGTTAATTGTTAATTGTTAATTGTTAATTATTTAGTTGGTTATTCTAAGGGATAGGACCGTGACGCAAGATCGACCGCTAGCAGCAATTTTCCGCAATATAGCTGGTGGGGCCTTTCCCCCAGTGGTAGAAACCTTTGAACGAGGTAAGACTATCTTTTTTCCCGGAGACCCTGCCGAGCGCGTCTATGTTCTCATTAAAGGGGCCGTCAAGCTCTCTAGGGTTTACGAAGCCGGAGACGAAATTACCGTGGCCCTCTTGCGAGAAAATAGCGTATTTGGCGTACTGTCTCTGATTACGGGTCATCGGTCCGACCGTTTTTACCATGCGGTGGCCTTTACTCCCGTAGAATTGATTTCTGTCCCCATAGAACAGGTGGAGAAGGCTCTTAAGGAAGATCCAGAGCTTTCTTTGGTGATGTTGCGCGGACTCTCGTCAAGGATCTTGCAGACTGAGATGATGATCGAGACTCTGGCACACCGAGATATGGGATCGAGATTGGTTAGCTTTTTATTGATTCTTTGCCGCGATTTTGGGACTCCGGGTGATACAGGCATTACTATCGATCTAAAGCTGTCTCATCAGGCGATCGCTGAAGCTATTGGCTCGACTAGAGTTACAGTTACTCGTCTGCTGGGGGATTTGCGAGACCAAAAAATGATCTCCATCCACAAGAAAAAAATTACCGTCCATAACCCCGTGGCCCTCAGCCAACAGTTCGCTTAATTTGGGAATGGGAGAATTGCGCTCTAGAATCATGGCTAATTGCTAATTGCGCTATTCCCCATTCCCCATTCCCCATTCCCCATTATCAAAAATGCCTGATGACTGCCGCTATTATTTTTGTATCAGTAATTTTAATTCTAGGAGGGGTAATCGCTATTATTAGCGATCGCCTCGGCAAAAATGTTGGCAAGGCCCGTCTCAGTCTGTTCAATCTTCGTCCCCGCAAAACTGCTGTTGTAGTTACTATGATAACGGGGACATTTTTATCGGCTTTAACTTTAACTGCTTTATTTGCTAGTAGCAAACCTCTCCGAAGAGGTGTTTTTCAAATTGACGAAATTCAAACAGAACTTAACGAAGCCCGTAAAGAACTTACCAAAACTGATTTTGAGAAAAGTATTATCGAAGGACAACTGGCTCGGGCTCTGGGAGAACTAAATCAAATCAATCAATCTTTGCAGACTACTAGAATTTTATTAGAAGAAACAAAAATCCAATTAACTACTCTTCAAAACCAATTGGAAGATGTAAAAAACGCTAAGGCTAAACTCGAAACAGAACTAAAACAGGTAGAAGAAGCTAAAGCTAAAACTCAAGCTGAATTAAACCAAACCCAAGAGCAATTAAAAGTTATTGCCGAGCAAAAAAAAGCCCTCGAAGCAGAAATCGAAGAGTTACAAAAAGAACGTCAAAAGTTAATAGATGAATAAATTTATTTTGGGGAATGGGGAATAGGGAATGGGGAATGGCTAATAGCTAATTGAGAGCTAGTTAGTTGTTAATTGTCAATTTTCAATTGCCAATTCCCAATTGCCAATTCCCTATTCCCAATTTTTTATGATTTTAGGTTTCGATCCCGGTCGCGATAAATGTGGTGTTGCGGTTGTGGGGCCAGATAATACGCTTCACTATCACCAAGTTGTATTAGCAGAAGAAGTGGATACCACAATAACTGGATTATGTCAACAGTTTGCTGTAGATATCCTCGTTATCGGAGACCAAACTACCTCAAAATTGTGGAGGGAAAAACTAACAGAAATTTTGCCAAAATCTGTAGAGATTGTAACAGTAAACGAGCGCAATAGTACCCTCGAAGCACGCGATCGCTACTGGCAAATGTATCCTCCGCGAGGCATTTTTAGACTTATCCCCGTCAAAATGCGGCTCCCACCTCGACCAATTGACGACATCGTTGCCATTCTTTTAATTGAAAGATATTTCAAAAGCGCTAATGGGGCGACGGAGAAAAATTAAGCCATTAGCCATTAGCAATTAGTCATTAAAATGCACTGGCTCCCCTTGTAACTGGCCTTAATTTTTCTTGACTTGGCCTGCTTAATAATTTGTAACAGCAAGAGGCTACCCCTAAATCGGAAAAGAGACGATAAAATATAAAATAAATGTTAAAAATTAGCGTTTATTAAAAAACTACTGGTATTGGGAGAGAGGCAAAATGGAATCCAAAGAACTGTTTAAACGATACGAACGAGGAGAAAGAGACTTTTCGGGAGCAGATTTGCAAGATGCGGACCTCAGAGGAGGGATCTTAATTGGTGTCAACCTCTCGGGAGCTAACCTTACAGGAGCCAACCTCAGTCGTGCTTTCCTGACAAAAAGCATCTTTAACGGCGCATTAATGCCCAGAGCCAATTTCAGTTTTGCCAAAATGGGCGAAAGTAAATTAGCCGATGCGGACTTAACTAAGGCCAATTTTAGCGGAGTTTTTATGGTAAAGGCCAAACTGCCAAGGGCCCAACTAAGCGGCGCAACCCTCACGGGTGCTAATTTGCGGACAGCAAACTTGTGGAGCGCCAATCTATGCAGCGCTAGCATGGAGTCGATTAACTTGCGGGAAGCTAACCTCACAGGGGCCAACCTCAAATGGACTAATTTATACGGCGCAAGAATGGGGGCGGCAAAACTGTTTGGCGCCTTATTAACAGGGGTCAATTTGAGGAGAGCTTACCTTAACGGAGTGGATTTAAGCGGTGCCGATTTAAGCGGAGTTAATTTTAGCGAGGCCAGACTCAATGGGGCTAACTTTGAAGGGGCTAATTTGATGGTGGCTAATTTTAGCGAAGCTCTGATGCGAGGAATTAAGCTCTCTAGTGCCGATTTGACGGCTGCCAATTTGAGGCAAGCTTCTCTGGTGCGGGCTAACTTAAATTGGAGCAAGTTGTGCGATGCCGACTTAAGCGATGCTGACCTCAGCGATGCTACCTTTTTGGGTTCCAATTTAGATGGGGCAGATTTGACCGATGCTGTTTTGCCGGAATCTACTAGAGTATATTTCAGTTTCGTGGCTGCCGGTACTGTATCGAGATTGAATCCTGAAATGAGGAGCGTCAGTGCTT
>CAZSTZ010000013.1:51083-54093 GCA_964609515.1 uncultured bacterium
GTGGCGATCGCTCGCTCTCTCGTAGAAGCAAAACTAGGGGCTTGCGTTAATATTTTCCCCATTCATTCTGTTTATACTTGGCAAGAAGAACTGTGCGCCGACGACGAGTGGCAGTTAATTATTAAAACCGATCTAGCTAAATTTGATGCTTTGGAAGCAAAGGTGCGAGAAGTTCACTCTTATGAAGTCCCAGAAGTAGTAGCCCTCCCCATCGTTTCCGGTTCCGCACCTTACCTCCAGTGGATGAGCGAACGGGTTAATAGTTAAGGAATGACGGTCAATGGTCAATTGTTAATTACTTACCAAGGACTCCCCACCATCGTGAAACCGGCCCAGAAATAAGGATGGGAAAAATCGTTGCCAACGACTCTGGGAACATAAGGAGACGATAAAGACAACTGGCGAGTCGAACCCAGCAAAAGCGCTCCCTCAATTTGCACCTCTCCCCGCAGCATCGCCAACTGCGCTTGCCGCAACGCTTCGGCTTTAATGGGAGTAGATTTTAAATTCTCGTAAAATTCCACCATCAACCCCAAAGTGCCGACATCGCTAACGTTCCACAAACTCGCTAAGGCCGACTTCACCCCCGCCCTCACGGCCAAACCGGCAAAACCCAACTCCGAGTCGCCCTCGCGTTCGCCTCCCACTGCAGTCCGACAAGCGCTCAATACCAATAACTCTACCTGGGGCGGCTTGTACCATTCCAAATCCCGCAACCGATCTAAGGGCACTTTGCCCTCCCAAAACTGAATGTAAGAATCTTCCCGGGACTGAAAATCAGCATGAGTCGCCAAATGAATAATCTGGTAAGAGTTGCGATCGCGCGCCGCTTTCAAATTCTCAAAAGTAAAATCCCCATTTAACAAAGACTCCCCCGACCACAGTTCCTCAATACTCCTCACCTCGGCGGTTACGTTAAGCAAATCTGGCTGGCGGGGGTCGGCAAAATCGGAAATGCCCAAAGCCAACACCCGAGCATCTTTCACTCCCTCGTAACTGGCATTAGTCAAGCTGACGCTGGGAATCAGACTAAAATTATACTTTTCAATCAAAAACCGTTCCCCATCGTGCAAAGCTGCTAGGGGCATCGATCGCAACCCTTCATCCAAACAAAACAGCAAAGTATCGATATCTGCCTCCTCTAAATAAGGTTCCAGGGGGGCGATTATCCAATCGTAAAGCTGTCTGGCAGCCGGCCATTGACTCGTCTTCGGGTCGCTCACCTCCCGCCGAAACTCCTTAACCATCCGCCGCAGTTTTCTTTCGTCAACTTCGCGAATAGTTTTCACCACCGGCGGTCCCTCTGGCGGCACTAACATCAGGGTCAACCCGCCCTCGGATTTTAGTTCCACTCCTTCTATAGTTTCGATAAAAGTCTCGGGATAGGCGATCGCGTAAATAACTGCCGGTTTTTGTCCGGTTTTTGCCTCGATATTTCCCAACATATCCTTAACTGTAGTCTCGGCGATCGCTCGATCCAACAATTGAGGAGCGATCGCCGCTTCCATATCGTTGCTGGAAACTGGCGGCGGCATCGGAGGGCGGCTCATTCTGTTTGTTCCCCTCTCCTGCCTCAACCCGGAGGAATTGCGCCCTCCATCTATTCTCCTTGGCGGCGGTGGCGACAGTCTGCCCGGTTCAATTTGTAGCGGTGGTGGCGGTGGCAGGCGATCGCCTCCCCTTAGCGGCGGCGGCACTAGGGCGTTACCCACTCTCGCTGGCGGTGGCGGCGACCCTCCTGGAAATCGTTCTCCTCCGGGGGCCTGCGCGGGCGGGGCCATAATTAGATTCGGCGGCAGGTTTGGCGACAGTTGTATTGGCGGCGGCGGCGGGGGAGACTGCGGGCTTCTTCGCAATGGAGGTCTTGCCGGCGGAGGTATAACTAAATTTCCGACTACAATTGGCGGCGGGGGCTCTTTCCTGCCCGTGAGTTCGAGGCGATCGCCTTCTACTTTTAGAGTCGTTGCGCTTTGGCGATCGCCTCCAGTCAGCAACTCGGGCAAAGACGCTCTACTAATTTGCCTCGCCTCTATCGCCTCTACCTCCAAACTCAACAAATGCCCCCTTTGACCGATACGCACCAAACTTTCTGTCGGTATCGGAGTTATCCAGATGTTACCTCCAGGAGCGCTGAGAGTACCGATATTCATACTGCTATTACCTACCAACAAGAGATTATGTCTTTCTCCCACGGCCAAATTGCCCATATTATAGACGGAACCCGAAGGCACTTCCGAGAAAATCAAAGCGTTGGGAGAGCCCGTTAAAGATGGATAGTCGTTTGTTCCCACTGCGGAAAAGCGATCGTTACCAAAACCGATACCGCTTGCCCCAGTAGCAATTAAGGAAGCGGGTAAATTTAAACTGGCATTTTGACCGAAAACGATGCCGGCGGGATTCATTAAATATAAATTAGAATTGCCGCCGGTCACTTGCAAAATGCCGTCAATAATAGAAGTATCGCCGCCCATGCGAACTAAAATATTTTGAATTTCTGGGGTGGATAAAAAGTTAGCTGTTTGCCCTCGGTTTAAATTAAATTGTTGGAAACTGTGGAATAAATTGCCTCCATCTCCCGATTTTTGACCGCCATAAATATCTAAACGGCTGCCGTTGGGAGTT
This sequence comes from uncultured bacterium, assembly GCA_964609515.1. Taxonomy (GTDB): domain Bacteria; phylum Cyanobacteriota; class Cyanobacteriia; order Cyanobacteriales; family Microcoleaceae; genus CALKCV01. Next base: position 53,706 of record CAZSTZ010000013.1, read on the forward strand.
ACTACAGTTCCGGTACCGTCGTTGGCGGGAGTAATTTGAGCTAAAGCAATTAATGAGGGAAAAAGGCTAATTATTCCCCCACTTAAAATAGTTAGTCCCGTTCGATAAAGTAATTTTAATTTAGATCCCCCTAAATCCCCCTTAAAAAGGGGGACTTTGAAAGGCAAAATTCCCCCCTTGGTAAGGGGGGTTGGGAAACTTCCCCCTTTGGTAAGGGGGGTTGGGAAACTTCCCCCTTTGGTAAGGGGGGTTGGGAAACTTCCCCCCTTGGTAAGGGGGGTTAGGGGGGATCGCTTATTTACCAAACTTCCCCCTTTGGTAAAGGGGGTTGGGAAAGTTCCCCCCTTGGTAAGGGGGGCTAGGGGGGATCGCTTATTTACCAAAGTTC
>CAZSTZ010000014.1:0-36845 GCA_964609515.1 uncultured bacterium
TATTTATTCTTAATCCAATAACCCAATTCTCAACCACCCCCCCTCGCAATGACAGATTGGGATTCATCGTTTTTGGGCCAGGGACTAAACTCGCAAAAGTGATGGCCCAAAAATGGAAAACAACTGATGTTATGGCCAAAAAAAGTCCCAACTCGCAGGGGTTGGGACTTTTTTTGTGGGCCCATAAAAAGGCCAGGTATTTGAAAAATGCGTGGCGCTTTAGAAAATAAAATCTTTTCTCTTGTTGTTTTCCTTTTTTATCTTGCCTTTTTAATAGCCAAATTATAAATTTTCCGTGTATATACTGGGATAAAGAACAAGAATTAGCAGGCTGAATCTTCATCGAAACTTTACATAAAACAGGCTCAACTTTATGCGTTCTTAACAGAAGAGTAGCTACAATGAAGTCAAGCGAGAGGAAAGCCAGTTTGGCTAGCCTTATAAAAAAGACTCAAAGGGTTTAATCAGAAGTTTAGGGTCTATGTCACTTTAAGCAAAGACAAGAATCACTTATGAGGGCGATCGCTCATCACGGCAATATCCAAGCGATAGATGCTTAGATTAAATTAAAGAGATAAATATTTAATTAACCAGGGTCTTCTATATTTCAGGTTTAAGCATTGAAGTCAGTTGTACATAAAAATTTCAGGAGTAAAAAATCATGGCTGGACTAATCAAAAAATTCGTAATTGGCGCTTCCGTAGCAGCAGGTATGACCGCTTTAACCGGCGTTCCCGCATTGGCACAAATTGAAAATCCTACAGTTAGTGGTGGAGAGTCGATAATTTATGAAGCTGTAGATACAGATGGCGACGGTGTAGTTGACACGACCCTGGAAAACCCAGGTGCCGATATTGTCGAAGTTCTTAAGAAAATGGACGGCACTCCCGGTGGTAATATCGAGTTGTTTAGCGATAGCGAACAGAGTCAATATAATTCAGAAGCAATAGAACAATGCACGGGGAGTGGAAGGAGACAAAGGTGTACGACAGTCGGTTACGACGTAACAAACTTTGCCAATGCTAACGTTAGCAGCATTAGCGGTATGGTAGGCGGCAAAACTCTAACCCTCAGCAGCTTAACAGCTTACGACTGGTTTGGAGAAAATTTAGACACCAGCTATCAGGATGAATATAATCCAAACCGTAACCTTGCGAGTACATGGTTTGATGCCTTTTTAAGCGCAGCCGGTCAAGACGGTCTCGGGACTACCGGCAGAACCCAGGCTTTTAATACTTTTTTAGGAAAAAGTGGCTTTCAACGCACTAGCGATGCTAATGTTTCCTACGTTGACGTTGTTGGTAGCGACATCAATATTGGTTTAGCTGGTCATTACGATTTGAAGGAATTTTACAGCAAAGAATTAGGGTTATTCGCAAATTACCTACCCAACGGTTTCCAAGCTAGCGAGGTTGTCAAATACGAATACGATGGCATTATTGATTATGCCTTCGGGTTCACAGCGACCGAGTCTGGTTTAATTGCAGCAGACGATAACAAGTCTCACACTGGCAATTATGAAGTTTCAATCGCGGTATCTACGCCAGAACCTTCTTCGATGTTGGCTTTAATGGCAGTGGGAGGAGTATTGTTTGCTAGTAAGAAAAAGTCCGAGAAGAACGGATAGAGTTGTTTAAGTTTTCTCAGTTTTTCCCAGTAAAAAACCCCTCCCTCTGTAGGAGGGTTTTTTGTTATTGAAATGACTATAATTTGTCATTGCGAGGCGGTGAGAAAACTCGTCAACCTCCTGGATAAGTCAATAAGACAGCCGAAGCAATCGAGCGAGATTGCCACGGGGGGTCTTTCTTCTAGTACCAATAGCCTAATTCTCACCCACTCCCCCCTGGCAATGACAGATTGGGATTGATGCCTTAAGACGATCCGGTTCTACTGACAAAAAAACCCTCCAAATGCAGGAGGGTTTTTTAGCTTATTCAAAGCAATTACAAAATTCTTATCCTTGAGAAAGCAAACCGATTTGCATCGAGTCATTTTTTCCTTGACTGAGTGTTGGGGGTAGGTTCAATAAGACTTTACCCGCTACTACAGCATTTGGAGATTTGTTGCAAGCTACAACTTGTTGACCGGGTAAAGCAGCGAAAGGACAATCACCCCAAGTGCAAGCTACGGCAGCATAGTAGGCGTCTATGTCTTTTTCCTGAACGCATGAAGCCCAAGCCTCGGGACTGTACAAACCACCGCTCAAACCAACTTGTCCCGCACATTGGATAGACAAACTAAGCCCGATCGCTTTTAAAGCACAGTCAGCGTTTACAGAACAACCTTGTGCTGTAAATACTCCAAATCCAGAAGCGTTTCTATCGTTCTGGGCATCCGAACCAGAGTATAAGCTGTCTAACAGTGAGGGGTCTTCTAAAAGAGCAAAGAACATATCCTCATCAGTACCCAGAGTATTTGCTACAGCAAGAGAAGCTAGATCGAGAGCTTCAGACTCACTTTCGCTGAAATCTAACTCATAGTTATCATACATCGTTAAAGCTTCGTCTATACTCGCACCCTCTCCTAACACTTGCCCGAAAGTCGGCAATGCTCTAGCAGCAGGAGCTGCAATAGTTCCTGCTAAAGTTATGGCGGCGGCGGTGGTGGCGATCGCTGTTAATAATTTTTTCATGGCCTTATCTTTCATTAATTAATTACTTAATCGATTGAATGGGCTGATGTTTTTGATTTGTTGTTAGATGGGTACTTTAACTCTACCCCAGTAAAACTACAGAAGAAAAACAACAGATTTAAAGTAGCAGTATTTTTAGGATTTCCTAAATTAAGACTAAAAAACAAGTTCCCTGCTACCAGAGGGTTTTCTTTTTTAGTCACATTTATATCCTAACCCAGTTAGAAGCGATCGTCAAGATGTTTTATGTAAAGATATTGCAAAGACCAAAAGGCTAATTATAAAGATTTAGTAAAGTTAAACTGTAAAATTGCGTCAGCTTCCCAAACGTAGTATTATTGGCGCTTCTAGAGGGCGATCGCCTGCTAGAACAGAAAATGCTAGATTGTTGATATTGATAAAGTCTCTGTCCCAGCCCCTAAAGGCAGGATAGACTCAAAACCACAAGCAAAAATTAGTAGGCCAATTGATATGAAAGGGACCACCGTTACTCAAATTCCCAGTCAAGCCGCCCAATTTCTCAAATTAGGTGGACTGGTTTTAATACTCTTCACCCTCTTTAATTATCTACTGCTGCTATTTCCCTTGAACCTCTTCGACGTCCAGTGGCGACTCAGGTTCACAACCCAGATGGTCGATTTAGGAATATGGCCGATTTTAGGAATAGGTTTGATGTTTGCCGCTTATGCCTTTGAAGAAATATTAGGCCAATCGAAGGCCCTGCCGAAAATTAGCTGGAAAACATTAAAATTCTGGGTTTATTTAGTCTCCTTATTTTTAGGAATCATCTTTTTATTACTAATTCCGTTACACATCACCAGCGCTGTCGGGGCCAGCAGTCAGACAGTCCAACAAATCGAGCAAGAGGCCACCCAAGCCAAGCAAGAGTTAGAACAACGCCTCGAACAACAGCAAGCTCAAATGAGCGCTTTACTTACAGACAATCAACAACTAGCAGACTTTACCAACAACAGCGAGCTCGGCGAAGAACAGTTGGCAAGATTAGAAGAATTTAAAAACGATCCTGCCGCCCTCAAACTTCAAACAGAAACTATTCGCGACAGACTCACCCAAAGAATTAATAGAAGAAAAGAACAAGCAGAGCAAAGATCCCAAATGGGCGCCTTTAAATCTAGCATCAGAATTGGCATCAGCAGTCTATTATTAGCAAGCTGCTATCTGACAATTGGTTGGAGCGGTTTTCGAGGAAATCGCCCCAGAAGACCTCGCCGTTAAGATGGCTGTTGGGACTCTCGTTGCAAAGCGGCCTTAAATCTTTCGTATTCCACCTCGATTTGAGATAAAATCGCCGACGCTTCTGGGGGCAAGGAAGTCTCATCTTCCTTTGCCCGGCGGGCGATGGTTTCTAATTCTTGACAAATCCTGTAGAGAGCGATCGCCCCCAAAGTACCGCTAATAGATTTTAGAGAATGAGCGCTATTCTTGAGTTCTGCCGCGTCGGTTTTATCTAAAGCGATGCGGATATTTTCCAACCTTTCGGGAGCTGTCTCCAGATAAAGTTCGATCGCCTCATCCAAAGCCTCCACTTCTCGCAAACTTTCGATAACCTGGGCATCCAGAACCGGCTGTTGGTTCTCTGACTTTAAAGAAACCTCCAACCTTTGACCGGCTAGCTCGTCAACTGGTGGGGTATTAACTGTAGGTCCGTTAAAAATTCCTGTAGTACCCGAGACAATAGACTTACACCGAGTCAAAGCTGCCACCAATTGCTCCACGCGGATCGGCTTGCTAATATAGTCATCCATACCGGCGGCCAGACACTCTTCGCGATCGCCCTGCATGGCATTAGCAGTCATAGCAATAATCCGAGGCCGGGGTCTATAACTGCTACCGTTGCCACTGTGGCCTTGTTCGTAATCCCTACAAATACGACGAGTAGCCTCCAGACCGTCCATCTCCGGCATTTGAACGTCCATCAACACGACATCGTAAGGGACGCGATAGACTGCCTCCAGAACCTCCCAACCGTTACTGGCTACATCTGCTCGATAGCCCATGCGGTCTAAAATCTGTAAAGCAACTTTTTGGTTTACCAAATTATCATCGGCCAACAAAATTCGTAAGGGTATTTTTTCTGCTAAATCTACAGGAATGCCTTCGCTCTTAGGTTGTGGTTGCCCGAGTTGAAAACTGATTTCTTCGCCTCCCAAAACCCTCAACAAGATAGCGTCAAGCTGAAACTGTTTAATTGGCTTGTTTAAAAAAGCCTCAAAAAGGCCATCGGGAACACTTATTTCCTGCTTACCAATAGAAGTCAACATTACCAAAGGTAATTTTTGATAATCGGGATTGTGGCGGATTTTAGTTGCCAAAGTTATGCCATCCATTCCTGGCATTTGCATATCAAGAATTGCGCCGTCGTAAACTCGATTTTGGGAGAGCAATTCCAAAGCGCGATCGCCATTTTCTGCTTCTTCTACCACCAAACCCCAAGACTCAGCTTGCAACTTGACAATTTGTCGATTAGTCTCGTTATCGTCTGCCACCAACAACCGTTTTCCTAATAGCAGCTTTTTAAACTCGTTCAAATTACCATTAAAATCTTTCTCTGCTAAACTTTTGTTAGTACCTTCAGCCATTACAGTGAAGTGAAAAATCGAGCCTAATGGTTCTCTATTAGGGACTTTTAAAACCAAATTTGCCGATAATTCTTTCGACTCAGAATTGTAATCGTTAGCTAGATTATCCTGTTTTTCTCTTGGTAGGTTGCCTGCTAAAGTTCCCATACTTTCTACCCACATTTGACCGCCCATCATTTCAGCCAATCTTTTACTAATAGCTAATCCCAAACCAGTACCACCATATTCGCGAGTAGTAGAAGCATCTACTTGACTGAAAGATTTAAACAAACGGTCCATACGTTCTGGAGGTATGCCGATACCGGTATCTTTCACTGCAAATTCAATTTCATAAAAGGGCCAAACATTACAAGCAATAGGTATGGCATTCCAGTCTTTTTCTTGAAGATTTGGTTCTCTTTCCCAATCGTTTACCCCTTGTTTTTGGCGGCGAGCTTTTACCGTCACCACCACTTCTCCTGCATTAGTAAACTTAACAGCATTACTCAACAAATTAACTAATATTTGACGAACTCTAGTAATATCTCCCATAATTGTTGCTGGAGTTTGTGGTTCGATATAATATGCTAATTCTAAACCTTTATCGCCTGCTTTAGCAGCCACTAAATCCAGAGATTCTTCTAGTGAAGAGCGTAAATCAAAAGGTTGTTCTTCTAAATCTAGCTTGCCAGATTCTATTTTAGAAAAATCTAAAATATCATTAATTAAAGTTAATAAAGCATCGCCGCTGCTGCGAATAGTTTCGACAAAATCTCGCTGCTTGCGATCTAAAGGGGTGTCTAATAATAAACCTGTCATGCCAATAACCGCATTCATAGGAGTTCTAATTTCATGGCTCATAGTTGCTAAAAACTCGCTTTTAGCCTTAGTAGCTGCCAAAGCTTCATCCCTAGCTTTTGCCAAATCGAGAGCCGTTTGTTGTCGTTCTAATTCCCCCCCAATCCATTGAGCCATGAGTCTTAATAATTCTTTATCTACTGCTTTAAAAGGTTCTATAAGAGCGGTAGAACTCGAAAAACTAAGAGTACCATAAACCGAACCTTCAACTACTACGGGAGTTCCCATATAAGCTTCGATATTAAAAGCCATATCTTCTGGCAATTTAAAACCAGAAAATCGAATCGATTCAAAGTAGAGAGGTTCTTGGGACATTGCAGTAACGAGACAGAAAGTTTTCTCCAGTTCTAATACCTTTCCTTTAGCAAGAGAATCATCCTTACTTTTAACTGCTATTATTTGATAATAATCCCCTTCAATACGAGATAAAATACCTGTTTCTAAACCAAATTTTTTGCATCCCATTTCTAGTAGTTGTTCGAGGCGACATTGGAAAACAGAGATGCCAGCAGAATTAAAATTACAAGGAGCTGCGGTTACTTGATAAAGTGCCCTAATAGCAGATTCGCTATCTTGTAATTCTTGCTCTCTAAATTTGCGTTCGGTAATGTCGCGAGAAACTGCAATAATTTCTAGAACTGCGTTTGTTTTTGGGTCGCGAATAGTACGGGTATTAGTTTCAAACCAAATGTATTGACCGTCTTGATGTCGGATGCGATAAGTAATGGTGTAAGTAACCGGTTGGGCTAGAATAATTGAATGAGCTTTAGCAATTGGTTTAATATCTTCGTGGTGTAGAAAATGTTTCGGATGCTTGTCAATAAGTTCCGATGGTTCGTATCCAAGCATAGTTTTACAAGCTGGCGAAACATACAGAAAAATTCCCTTCGGGGAGTGACGGGAAATCATATCTGTGGAGTTATTAGCCATTAAGCGATAGCGTTCTTCGCTGTCGCGAGATAGGGACTGAGTATTTTCTAGGGTTTCTAAAAGCTTGTCGATCGCATTAGCTTGAGCTGAGATTTCATCTTCTCCCTCCACTAATAACCGTTTGGAATAATCTTCACTCTTGCTAATGCTATTGACAAATTGATTGATTTGTCTTAAACGAGATAAAAGCAATTTTTCTGAGATCGCCAGAGTGACACCGCTGGATATCAAACCAAGTGTTATCAGTAAAGCAAAAGCTAAAAAAAAGTTTAAACCAGTTTCATACTTTACAAATACCAGTAAGAAAAAACTACATATAAGTAAAATCAAACATACTTGCGCGAAGGCAATAGTTAAAAGCGTGTTTTTGGGAATTTTCATATTAATGTTGCCCCTTGGTTGTTCTATTCGGCAACTAGCAGCGACAGGCGAGATGCCTCTCGAAATGTAGCGTTTAGCCTCAGAATTGTAGTAAGCTCCCCGATAGCTTCAAAACCCAATTTAATCGGGCGGATCGAATCTTGTCTGCTCAAAGTTAAATCAAAAGCTAGCTAAATCCAAAGTAACAAATTTTACCCGTAGCTGCCCATTCGCAAAGCAGGTAAGTCAGCAACTATCAGCATTTTCTAAGAATCAATAATTAAACTAAAAACCGTTGTGGTTTGATTATGGTGGCGGTGAAAAAACTAAAGTTTAGAGGCAACTGGCCAAAAGAAATTATTGAGTTGCCATCTTCGTTACAGATGCGTTTAACAGTCGTCATTGCAGTATTTTCGGCGGTTGGGCTCGCCAGCGTAGCTGTCTGGACTTGCTGGAAAATGCAGCAAATTCTGATTGTCAGTCACAAGCATAACATCCAGAAGATCGCCGATCGCTTGCCAAGGGATGTGGAAGTGTATAGCGAAATGTCTTATTTGCAGGGTGGTTTGCAAAAAGCGATCGATAATCTGACTATAACTAACCTCTTTCTTTGGGTAAAAAGTCCAGAGGGTAAGATGTTGGCCCAGTCTCCCAATTTAAAAGAGGATAGCGATCGCTTGATTTTAATCTCGATGACGGAAATGCCCCTGAAACCTCTTGTCTATTTTCTCGACGGGCGCTATTTTGTCTTATGTCGCGGTCCTTTGCAAGTCAAAGGGACATTAGTAGGCCAACTTTACATGGCCAAAGATATTACTCGGGACCAACAAATGCTAGTGACAATGGCGATTAGTTTGAGTATGGCCAGCATTTTAACTATTTTGCTAATGACTGGGGCGATCGCTTTTTACGTTAAAAGTTGTCTGACTCCCCTACGCCATCTGAGTCAACTGGCAGACACTGTTAATGCCGATGGCCTCCAACAAGCAACCATGCATTTAGAGCGAGCTCCTACAGAAGTCAGAAAATTAGCTAAAACTTTAGACACGATGCTAGTTCGTCTCTCCGAATCTTGGGCCACGCAGCGGCAATTTGTCAGCGCTGACAAACTGCCGCTCCCACGAGTTAAGAACTCCTTTGACCATTGTTTCTGGCTATCTTGAGAGTATCTTGAGAAGAGGTTCAAATCTGAGCCCTACACAACGAGAAGCTTTGGAAATTGCTTCTAGCGAAGCCCAACGTACTATTCTATTATTGCAGGATTTATTAGAATTAGCTAGGGCCGATAGCGGGCAAATTCACTTTAATTTAGAACCAGTAGTTTTAAATAAGTTAGTAGGGGAAGTAGTGGAGATGGCAAAGCAATTTAGCGATCGCCAGATTATTCTGAAGATTGCCAAAAATGACAATAAAAAACAAGATGATTTGAGGGATGAAAACTATCTAAAGGTCATAGCAGATGCAAACCGTCTCAAACAAGTTTTATTAAATTTAATTGACAATGCTGTTAAATATTCAGATGTGGGCTCGCCAGTGACAGTTGCTTTAAGTAAAATAGGAGACTGGGGAATAATTGAAGTATGCGATCGAGGTAGCGGCATTCCTTTATCGCAACAATCAAGAATCTTCGACCGTTTTTATCGAATTGATGAAGCTAGAAATAGAGCTACTGGTGGTGTCGGTTTGGGTTTATCTATTGTCAAAAGTTTGGTGGAAGGCATGGGAGGTAGCGTCAAGGTTAGATCTAAGTTAAATGGAGGCAGCGTATTTACAGTAGTTTTACCATCGAATAAGTCATAATTGAATTAATAAAGAAATATTTTTTGAGAGAAAATGGCTAAAGAAATAAAAATTAACAGAAGGCTATATTGGAGAGGTTTTTCTACGGTTAAAAATCTGAAAATACTAGATATTTTCAAGCTAATTTTAATCGCAATCGGAGTTTGGTATGCTCTCGATTTGGTCATCAATATTACCGTGGATTTTTTGTGGTTTGAAGAAGTTAACTATCTGATTATTTTTCAAAAGCGACTGATAACTCAAGGAATACTTTGGGCGATCGCTTTGATTGTTAGTGGCAGTTTTTTAGGGATAAATCTAGCATTGGCTAACCGATTTAAGTATCCGAAAAATTTTGATTTTCTTAAGCCAGATGAATCCAGAGAAACCATGCTTATGCCTCCCGTGACCATGCCATATAGCAGTAAACCTGTGGTTCCGGCATTAGGATTGGGATTGCTATCATTATTTATTTTAGGATTAATTTTATTGGTATCAGTAATCTTAATTCACTATATTTTAGCGGCTCTTAATTATTGGCATACCGATTTAACCTTGCCTAAAGTATCGCCGCAAATGCCTGTGGAACTGGGACTTGAATCTACAGTGCAACTTTTTACTCAAATACCTTCTAATTTATGGGAACTGGGAGTAGTAATAGTAGTAGCAATTGGCGTGATGGTCAACGCTTCATTTTTTCTGAGAGCGATCGCTATCTTTCTGAGCATCATCTTTGGTCTGATTTTATCCAGCCATTGGTCAAATATCTTAGAATTTATCTACGCCACCCCTTTTAACATCACCGAGGAAGTATTTAACTTAGATGCCAGTTTTTACGTCTTTATTTTACCAGTTTTGCAACTTTTAGAATTTTGGTTAGTAGGATTATTTTTATACGCACTAGCCTCATGTACTCTGCTCTATTTTCTATCAGGAAACAGTCTAGTTCAGGGCAGTTTTCTAAGTTTTTCTCAACCCCAACAGCGCCACTTACACGGATTGGCAGGCGGTTTAATGCTAACCATAGCATATAGTTATTTTATCGACTGCTTCGAGCTGCTTTATTCTCCCAGAGGAGTTGCCTACGGTGCCGGTTTCACTGATGTCAAAATACAGTTACCAGTTAATATTTTTCTAGCCGTATTAGCCGTTTTCATTGCAGGGTTTCTCTTCTGGCAAACTATTTTTTCGGTACAACCAATTCAACCGTATATAGAACTGAGCTTGCGTCTGCTTGGCTGGCGTCGTCGCAAGAGAAGAAAGAAAAAACAAATTGCTAAGTTATTCGCTAATAGCTATTCTTTAAGAGCTATTTTAACTTGGTATTTAATCGTAGCAGCTTTGGGTGGATTGCTGTTACCAGAAATCGTGCAGCAAGTCATCGTCGAACCTAACGAAATCGAACGAGAAATACCTTATATAAAACGCAGTATTAATTTTACTCGTCAAGCCTTTAATTTGGACAAAATTGAAACTAAATTTTTTAACCCAGAAAACCAACTAACTTACCAAGACATTCAAGACAATAAACTGACTATTGAAAATATCCGTCTTTGGGATACTAGACCTATTTTAGCAACCAACAAACAGTTGCAGCAAATACGACCCTACTATGAATTTCACGATGCCGATATAGACCGCTACACCATTCTCAAAGAAGCCTCAGACAGAAATCAAAAAAGAGCAACAGAAAAAGAACAAGTAATTATTTCAGCTCGGGAATTAAATTATCAAGCTGTTTCCGAAGCAGCCCAAACTTGGGTCAACAAATACTTAGTTTATACCCACGGCTACGGTTTTACTTTGTCTCCTGTAAGCAAAGTTGGGGCAGGGGGATTGCCAGAATATTTTGTTAAAAATATCGGTCCCAGTCCCGCTCTTGATAGTAATACAACTTTGGAAGTATCGGCAAGAATTCGCTACAGTATTCCTATTGGCAAACCAAGGATTTATTACGGCGAGCTAACCGATAATGAAGTAATGATTTCCACTAAAGAGGAAAATAAAGAATTAGATTATCCCAGTGGAGATACTAATGTTTACAACACATATAGGGGCAGGGGCGGAATTTTACTAAGTAATGGATGGCGGCGGTTATTATTTGCTAAGTATCTTAAAAACTGGAGGATGATTTTTACGAGGGATTTTACCACAGATACTAAGGTATTATTTCGCCGAGATATTGCCAAAAGAGTTAGGTCAATTGCTCCTTTTCTTCGCTACGATCGCGACCCTTATTTGGTAGTAGCAAATCCTAATTTTAATAACATACTAGCTGACAATGAAACTCCCAATTATCTTTATTGGATTCTCGATGCTTACACTACTAGCGATCGCTTTCCTTATTCAGACCCAGAAAACCATGATTTTAACTACATACGCAACTCGGTAAAAGTTGTCATTGATGCTTACAACGGGTCGGTTAATTTCTATTATATCGACGACTCCCAAGACCCAATTATTAATACTTGGCGGCGGGTTTTTCCGGAAATGTTTACACCTCTTAAGGAGATGCCTGCTTCCCTTAGAAGTCATATTAGATATCCAGTAGATTTATTCAGCGTTCAATCGGAAAGATTGGCAATTTACCACATGGAAAATCCTCTGGTTTTTTACAACCGGGAGGATGTTTGGCGGGTTCCTTTAGAAATTTATGGCGTCCAAGAACAACCGGTCGAACCCTATTACTTAATTATGAAATTACCAGAGGAACAATCGGAAGAGTTTATCTTACTTTTACCTTTTACTCCGGTAAGTCGCAATAACTTAATTGCTTGGTTAGCAGCTCGTTCGGATGGGGAAAATTATGGCAAATTGTTATTATATCAATTCCCCAAACAACGATTAGTTTACGGACCGGAACAAATAGAAGCTTTGCTCAATCAAGACCCAGAAATATCCCAGCAGATTTCTTTATGGAATCGTCAGGGTTCTCGGGCAGTTCAGGGCAATTTATTGGTGATTCCTATCGAGCAATCTTTGCTTTATGTCGAACCTATTTATTTGGAAGCAGATCGTAATAGTTTGCCGACTTTAGTTAGGGTGGTTGTTGCTTATGAAAATCGCATCGTGATGAAAGAAACTCTCTCCGAAGCGCTTAGAGAAGTTTTTGAAGTAGAACCTACTCCCACTACGCCTTTAGTGGTTCCGCCTACAGAAGATGTTAGTTAGTTAGGGCTTGCTGAAAAAGTCAGAATGTGGGCAGTGTGGGACTCCCAAAAAGTTTGTTGAACCCGTCAGTTTGACTGTACGAATCTTTCCCCCCACACCCCGCACACCTCCCACACTCCCCACCCTCTCCCCAAACTCGGGCCATGCTGCATTTTTTCTAGGCCGATCGCTTGCAAATTTTCCTATTCTATCCTAAAATAAATAGTTTTATAGGTTTAAGGTTCTGCGACCGCTCCAGCATAATTTAACCTTTTGATTACCAAATCTTTACCTTTTATTAACCTTTCCCCCCTACTATAAAACAAGCTTCGCTTTGTATTCAGCAGAACAAGAATGAAGGGGAGTCGGCTATGCTGACAAAAATCAAATTTCCCTCAACCAAAAAGCAGCAATCTCGAACAAGGTTCGACGCAGCCACCCTTGGCTGTAGCTGCTGCATTAAGTCCAAGCTGGGTACTGTCTGGGAGACTAAAAAAAAGAATCGAGTGCGCTTTTGGGTTGGATGGTTTGGGATTAACTAACTCAAACAAATATAGCGATCGCCAATTTTCTCAAAATAGCGATCGCCAGTTAATCCAACTACCAAGCAATCAAACACACTTACCGCGATTTTATGCTTTCTCCCGATTTAAGTCAGAGCCCTTCCAGATCGGCTCTACGAACTGCCGGCAAAATTTTGTTATTAGAAAATGAAGAGCTATTGCGAGATCTGCTCGTTTTAGCCCTGGAAGAACAGGGTTATCAAGTAGTTATTTCTCAAGATGGACGTAGCGTTATTCCTACGCTTCAAAACTGTTCTTCTTTTCCTGGCGAGTTGTCATTTAATCTACTGATTCTTGATGCAATTAACGGTCTCGATTTGTGTCGGATTTTACGACATCAGGGAAATCCGATACCAATTATGATCGTTGGGGCTAAAGAAAGTGCTAATAACTGCGCTTTTTACCTAGAAGCAGGAGCAGATGACTACCTGACTAAGCCCTTTGGAATGCGAGAGTTTTTCGCTCGCTGTCGAGCTTTGATGCGTCGCCAACGTCTAGGTCAACTGCCCCAACCTATCATGTTTGAGTACCAAGATATCATCCTTTATCCCGAAGAATGTCGAGTTCTAGTTCGCGGCGAAGAAATTAAAATTTCTCCCAAACAATTCCGCCTTCTGGAACTTTTTATGAGCTATCCGCGGCGGGTTTGGTCTCGCGAACAATTGCTAGAACAAGTTTGGGGACAAGATTTTATTGGCGACAGTAAAACTGTTGACGTTCATATTCGTTGGCTGCGCGAAAAGTTGGAAATTGACCCGAGCAATCCTCAATATATTATTACTGTAAGGGGGTTTGGATACCGATTTGGATAAACGACCGAAAAATTTTTGTGTTAATGGCTGATAACTGAGAATTGGTAGTAGGGATTTTTGACGCTATTTCCCCGCTGTCCAGTTCTCAGTTTGTGTTTATTGAAATTTCCCTTATTAATTGTTAATTGTTAATTGATATTAGGGATGATTAGTTTGAGAAAAAACAGGTTTGTATGCTTGCCAGATATTTTCGACAAACTGCCGAAGCTGTTTGCGAGTTAGGATTAAATCTTCCTCTGTACTTTCCAGATTATCTAACTCAGATAAAAGTGGAATTAATTCTGTATCGAGAGCAAGTCTAAATAAAGATATTGGCAATACTAAATCTACACTTTCTCGTAAATCAAAAATGTTGCGATCGTCGTCAAATTCAGGCAAATTATTATTTTTAAATGAGAATACTTTCAAAATCAAAGGTCGTACCCAACAAGTTTGACGAGCTTCTATTACTTGTATTACTTCTGCATAGAGAAAACTATTTTCGTGTTCTAAACAAACAATTTGGTTTCCTTGGAAATTGAAGTTTGAATCTATCGATGTTAATTGTTTCATGGGTACATTTCTCAGTTTTATAAAAACTAATGATTAAAAAGTTAACAATTAACAACAATCCAGTTCTTTCAGAGCATTTTCCAAATCCGCAGTCAATACCTGGGCTGCCTTTTTATGGGAACTCTGAGTATAATCTGCCACAAAGATAGGAGAACCGATCTGAACGGTAACATTAGTTTGCCAGCGAGGAACCCGAGGTCTGTAATTAATAGTTATCGGAACTATTTTAACTCCTAAATCTTTCTCCGTAAATTCTGCTTGAAGAGCGAGTCTGGCTAATCCAGGTTTGAGGGGATGAACTAGATCGTCTTGGAAAATATTACCTTCGGGAAATATGACTAATATGTCCCTATTTAAGATCAATTCTACCATAAGACGGATGCAGGAAATAGCGGGATTTCTAGGATTAACGGCAAACCCGCCCAAGCGTCGGATAAACCAACCCTGAATGCCTTTAACCTCGTCGATAGTTACCATATATCGCAAGTCTCGTCCTGTAACTAATCGACCGGCGCTATATGGGACTACTAGGGCATCCCAGCGAGAACGATGGGTGGGGGCGAGAATAATGGGTCCGTCTTTGGGGAGGTTTTCTTGTCCGATAACCTCAATGCGCCGGAAGTAAAAAGGCATCACCAGATGATAACCGAGAAAATAGGCCAGGTTTGCCAACCAGGGGGAAATACGAGAGGCGATCGCTGCCGTGGAACCAGACTTTTGTTTTTTCACAGATTGTTTGCAAGACTCAACAGCCATCATAATTTTTTACCTAAAGTAAATTTTTTCTTAACTTTAAGGTAAACCCTCTTGAGTTGGTGATGGGTTGGTTAAATGACACTTCTGGTATCGTCATTATTTAACTTTTTTGAGAACGGCGATCGCCAAACCAAGATTGTAATTGCTCGCGACAGGCAGACTCCATAATTCCTCCCAAGACGCAGAGACGGTGAAAGGAATAAGGACTGTCGGGAATATTAACTACCGTCCGAATTGCACCGGTTTTGGGATCGTCTGCCCCATAGACTAGCAGGCCGATTCTAGCTTGAACGATCGCTCCGGCGCACATCGGGCAAGGTTCCAGAGTTACATAAAGGGTGCATTGGTTCAGATGCCAGGAGTGCAAAACCCGCCCAGCTTCTCGCAGGGCCAAGATTTCTGCATGGGCGGTGGGGTCGCTATCTCGCTCTCGTCGGTTTTGCCCTTCTGCGATTAACTGTCCCCTGGCATTGACGATAACCGCACCTACTGGCACTTCATCCGCATCCCCGGCTGCTTTTGCCAGTTCCAGAGCCCGACTCATCCACTTTTGATGGATGGGGTAAGTTGGATTATCCATTATTTTGTGGTTAAATTGGCGATCGAGATTTTAAGTGGAAATTATTAAATATGAATGCTGAAGGCGATCGAGTTGAATGGCAAGTTGTCAAAAATTATGAAGATATTTTTTACCACAAAAGCGATGGCATAGCCAAAATTACGATTAATCGGCCCCACAAGCGCAATGCTTTCCGCCCGAAAACTGTGTTCGAGCTTTACGATGCTTTTGCCGATGCCCGAGAAGACTCGAAAATAGGGGTTGTTTTATTTACTGGGGCCGGACCTCATTCTGATGGGAAATATGCTTTTTGTGCTGGTGGCGATCAAAGCGTTAGAGGGACGGCGGGGTATGTTGATGATGCGGGAGTGCCCCGTTTAAACGTTCTGGACTTGCAAAAGTTAATTCGATCGATGCCGAAAGTTGTTATTGCTTTGGTGGCGGGATACGCCATCGGCGGCGGTCACGTTTTGCATGTTATTTGCGATTTAACTATTGCTGCAGATAATGCTATTTTCGGTCAAACCGGGCCTAAAGTTGGCAGTTTTGATGGGGGGTTTGGCTCTAGCTATTTGGCCAGAATTGTCGGTCAAAAAAAGGCCCGGGAGATTTGGTTTCTCTGTCGCCAATACAGCGCCCGAGAGGCTTTGGACATGGGTTTGGTTAATTGCGTGGTGCCCGTGGAGGAATTGGAGTTGGAGGGGGTTAAATGGGCTCGGGAGATTTTAGAAAAGAGTCCGATCGCCATTCGCTGCCTTAAAGCTGCTTTTAATGCTGACTGTGACGGTCAAGCTGGCTTGCAGGAGTTGGCTGGCAATGCTACTCTTCTCTATTACATGACGGAAGAAGGGGCCGAAGGGAAACAGGCTTTTTTGGAAAAGCGATCGCCCGATTTTCGTCAATACCCCTGGCTTCCTTAAGGCAATTTGCCATTCCCTATTCCCTATTTCTAAAAAGCGAGATGCACCTTTGAATTGTTTCCTAAGCTAATACTGATGGAACAGGTTCTGACTCGGGGGGGATGGTTCTCTCGGAAGCTCCTTTTTGCAAGGTGGCCTCTAATTGGATTGTATGTTGGGGCCAAACCATAATATTATCTATATTTTCCCAGGATGGGGCGAAGGGTGGGAGGGCTAGAGTGCAAGCTTTCCAGTTACTTTGAACGGGGGCACCGAGTCGTTGGCAGTTACCACCCCGACGTCCCTCTGGCAGATAAAAGCGACAATGACGACAGGCCAGACTAGCGGCATTTGTAGTTTTCATAAAAAAGTTTCCTTTTTCTTTGCCATTTTTTTTACTACTTACATTATTAATCCCATCCTTAACAGGTATTAATCGATTGTCGCCATTATTCTTTATAGCTTTCAGCGATCCCTCAAAGCTTTAAGATTTTAATATTCTTTTTATAATTCTCTTATCTAAAGCAACATTAGGGAAAAACTGGACCAAAAAAAATGTATTAAAGGATACTAAAACTTCCTAAACCATACGGGGATCGAGCTTAACGTCAAAGGGTTTCTAGGGTTTCAACATAAATTAAGCCACAGGGAGGCCATCGGAATCTCTAAATTGATTTGGGGATAATTGTGAAGAAAATTTGAAGATTGCCCGGGTTTGAGGAAACGCCAACATAAAAATTTGGGATTTTTAATTAATAATCAGGAAAATTGCTTAGTGGCACAGAGTGCGCAAACAGACCAGCGGACAAGCTCTCCAGGAGGGGAGGGAGCTTGACATTGGGGGCAGAGGGGTAAATGTTGCGATCGCTCCCGTAAAGAATCAGCCCAGTTTTGAAAAGCAAGTAATGGGTCTTTTGTGGGGGAGGGGGGAGTAGTAATTCGATGGAGAGATTCTCCAGTGGCAGGAATTTGACTGGGATGTTCGAGAGTTTCTCCCTTTGAACCGACATCTTGCCGAGGGCTCCAGAGAGCGGCAGAAAAGCGAATCCTATTTAAAGGAGAATCGAGGCGGGCATTTAAGTCTTGTAAAATGCGGGGCGCCTTAAAAGTAAGTTCCTGAGATAGAGCGGGGGTGGCCGTGGCAACCTTTAAAACACCTCCTTGGAGGGCCAAAGGTCTGGTAAGAACGGCTCGGGGCCCCATAACCTGAGGCCAACAGGACAACAAAAGTTGAAATTGTTTTTGTTCGGGGGCACGCTCGATAATGGCAAGAGTTGATAAAAGCTGTTCGAGAGATTGAAAAGTCATAATCCTGAGTGGGAAGATAGCTTTAAAGATAAGTAAAATTTTTCTAGGGTGCAACTGGTATCGCTAGATGGTGGCGGGCCGAACTAGCAACAATTAACCGTTAAAAATAAACCCTTAACAATGCCTCGAAAACTGTTTGGTGAGCGTGAAAAGCGTATCCCTTTTTCCATCTTTAATATTGAGAAATTATCAGGAGTTGTAAGATGAGTCCAACTTCATTACTAGAATCAAACCAAGAAACGAGCGATGGCCTCCTCAACCCAAAATTAAAAGCGGTTTTGGCAAGTTTAGACGTGCAAATCGAAGAGGAACTAACAAGATACCGCCGCTACAGGCGACGCTCTCAACCGCAAAAACAAAATCTAACTAAAACAAAAATACTAGGTAATGCCCAAAAACAAGGGTTAGAGTTGCTTCCAGGGGCGAATGCCAACGAGGAAATAAAATCGAAGCTGTCAGAAGCCCAAAATTTAGGGGAGTCAAAAAAGCGATCGCCTCTAAAGATAGACCCATCTCCCCCGGGTTCTTTAACGGTTGGCGGAACAGCTCTCCAAGAGGAAGGGGCAGCAACAGAAAAACCAATCCCATCTACGGAAAGTCCCAAAGGATTAAACGACTATCTCGAATCTTCTGAAAGATTGCTAAAAAGCTTGGACAGCCCGAGAGGAGGCAAGCCAAAGCAACGCAGCGTGGCAGGGAGCCTATTTACTCCCGTGGGAGTAGCGTCAATGCTGCTATTTACCCTTTCTTGTACGACTTTGGGTTATGCCTTTATCTATGCTAGGGACCAAAACTATCTCGGACTGGGAGAGCTATTCAAGCAGTCTCGTCCTTTTGGGGAGGTAGAAAATCGAGTGGAAACAGCTAGTGCGGGAGAAAGTCGAGAAAGGGAATTGCCAGAATCTCCCCTAAATAGCTCCCAAGATTTTGTGGAGCTAGATTTGAATAATTTAGGCAGGATCGATCCAAGCCCCACTCCTATTACCTCTCTCAACTTATCACCTTCAATTCCACCGCCAATTTCAGGCACTATTAGACTGCCATCGGGAACTAACTCGGGAGCTAATGGGGGGGGGCTAAAGGAGCTCGGTACTACTTTATTACCACAGCCTTCTGGAAGCGAAGCTCAGTTAAATGCACCGCTACCGCGAGTATCGGCTCCACAACCTGCACCAAAGCCAAAACCGCCTGCAGCAGTGCAGACTCCGATACAATCGGCGGATGGTTGGTTTTACGTCGTCCAAGAGTATGCGGGGGAAAATTCTTTAGAACGAGCCAGGGAAATAGTTCCAGATGCTTATATCCGCGAAACAGGGGACGGACCTAAGATACAGATGGGGGCGTTATTGGATTCTGAATCGGCCAAGCAGTTGTTGAAGGAATTGGAGGACAAGGGGATATCCGCTGAATTCTATAAGTTTTAAGGCTTGGGGTTATGGAGGCGCTTAGGCAGCTTAACTGTCTGCCTCGTGTCTAAGCGTTTAAAATTAGATAAAAAAAGGTAATAAAAAAATTATGGGATTTTTTGAGCGCCTCTGGCGGGTAATTAGGGCAAATATTAACAGTCTGATTTCTGGGGCAGAAGAACCAGAGAAGCTCTTGGAACAGACGGTGATGGAGCTGCAGAACGATCTGGTGCAAATGCGACAGGGGGTTGCCCAGGCCATCGCTACTCAAAAACGCACCGAGAGAGAATACGAAAGAACTCAGTCTGCTGCTGATGAATGGTACCGACGGGCTCAACTGGCTCTCCAAAAAGGTCAGGAGAATTTGGCCAAAGAAGCTCTGACGAGACGCAAGTCATATCAAGAAACGGCTACGGCGATGAAAACTCAGGTGGATGGGCAGAGTGAGGTGGTAGAAAGACTCAAACAAAATATGCGCCAGTTGGAAAACAAAATTACTGAGGCTAAGGCGAAAAAAAATATGTATATCGCCCGGGCTAGATCGGCTCAAGCTTCTGAAAAGCTACAGGATATGTTGGGCAATATGAAGACGGGGGGCGCCATGAGTGCTTTCGAGCGTATGGAAGAAAAGGTGATGCAGCTAGAGGCGCAGTCTCAGGCGATCGCTGAATTGGGAACGGACGATTTAGAGAAAAAGTTTGCTTCTTTGGAAGGTGGCGGCGATGATATTGATGCGGAGTTAGAGGCAATGAAGGCACAAATGCTGCCTGGGGGAAGTAGCAAAGCAATTACGGAGGAGTCGAATGCTGAGAAAAAACCGGAAATTGGCGAGTAGGGATGGCCACCAAATCTGAAATTGACCTCGAACTCGACTGACTAAGATACGTCCAATTTCTGCCAGCAACGATAAACTGAAGAAAGAGAGGCTAAATTCTCAGTTTTTTTACCTGTGGTAGCCGGATTAAGAACGAGCTTAAACTGGAGATATATAGAAGGGCAGTGGCACTTTAAAGTTGAGAATTTGGCCAGCTAAAAAGCGACGGGATAGACTGTCGCCAAAAAATTTTGATTTCTGCCTCAATAGTAAACCCTCAAAGGAAAAATAAGATTATGGGATTATTCGATCGCATCAGCCGCGTTGTCAGAGCTAACGTTAATGACATGGTAAATAAGGCTGAAGACCCGGAAAAGGTTCTCGAACAGTCGATTGTGGATATGCAAGAAGACTTGGTGCAGTTGCGTCAGGCTGTTGCCAGTGCGATTGCTACCCAAAAACGCAGCCAACAACAATACAACCAAGCTCAATCTCAAGCGAACCAGTGGCAATCTCGTGCCCAGTTGGCTTTGCAAAAAGGCGATGAAAATCTGGCCCGGGAAGCTTTGCAACGGAAAAAGGGTTATGCGGAAACTGCCGCCACTGTAAAAGCTGCTTTAGATAATCAAAGCGCTCAAGTAGATACCCTCAAGCGCAATTTAACTGCTTTGGAAAGTAAGATTTCTGAGGCTAAGGCTAAAAAAGATCTGCTTAAGGCGCGGATGGCCTCTGCGAGGACTCAGGAACAGCTTAATAATACGATGGGTTCTCTCAATACCAGCGGGGCTTTGGCTGCTTTTGACCGCATGGAAGAGAAGGTTTTGCAGATGGAAGCTCGCTCTCAGGCTACTGCGGAGTTAGCTGGTGGTAGCGGTTTGGAAGAACAGTTCCGTAAGTTGGAAGCAGGGAGCGATGTTGATGATGAGTTGGCAGCGATGAAAGCTCAATTAGCTGGCGGTTCGGTAAATCAGGGTAAGCTACCAGAGGCGGGAGAAACTTCTGGAAAATCAGCGGATGTTGATGCTGAGTTAGAGGATTTGCGCAATCAACTTAATAATATGTAGGTTGATAATTGATAATTGATAATTGATGATTGATAATTGATAATTGTCAATTGTCAATTATCAATTGTGAAGGGGTTGCTAATTTAATTATGTCTAAATTACGCGCTTTGGTTCTCAGTTGTTTTGCTTCTGGTTTTGGTATTTGTTCGATTGTTTTTGCCATTTTTACATTGCTAAATGAAGCGAATCTTTCTAATATTTTGCGTTTGATTTTAACCAGTTTATTTTTAGTAGTAAATTTAGGATTTACTCTCAATTATTATAATCTGGTGGCGAGAGAAATAAATGGCAGAACTCAAAAAGGGATTAAACCGATAAAATATAGAGCTTAGGGTTGATTTTGAAGTTAAGCTAAAACGGAGCGATTAAGAAACCAGGTTTTGCCGAAATTACCTGGTTTCTGGGATACAAAGCTTTTTGGGAAGGATAATAAAATTGGGTCTTCGGTACGAAGGTTGGCTAAAATGGTAATTTTACGATGAGCGGGAACTCTTAACAGGGAACAGGGAACGGGGAAGAACAAATTTAAAATTGACGCAAACACCATTAAACTACTTTTTTTTAATAACTAGATGTGCTAGTTAGTAAGAAAAAAATCCCAAATCCGTTCCCCGTTCCCCGTTCCCCGTTCCCGAGCATCAATGATGAGCGCAAGCTAAACACCGAAGAGCCATAAAATTTTACTAAAAAAGTAGGAAAAATGTTAGAATTTATCTATCGAATTTTAGGTCGTCATCCAGAAAGGATGAAAGCGAAAGTGGAAATTTACACTTGGCAAACTTGCCCTTTTTGTATTAGGGCTAAATTGCTGTTGTGGTGGAAAGGTGTAGATTATATCGAATACAAAATCGATGGCGATGGGGCAGCGAGGGTAAAAATGGCGGAACGAGCTAAGGGACGGCGTACAGTACCGCAGATTTTTATTAACGAGGAACACATCGGCGGTTGCGACGATATTTATGCCCTAGATGCCAAAGGTAAATTAGAGCCTTTATTAACTGAAGCGGCTGTATAAATGCTTGTTTGTAGTAATCGCGGAGCGCGATTTAATTACTTAAAAATCGCGCTTTGCGATTACTACAAACATCCTCATTCGACCTTTTGCGAGGCCTGGTAGGTCTGGACGTCCAGAATGGAGAAAAATTGCTCCATTTCTGGTTGTTGGGTAAGGTTCTGGAGGGCGTTTTGGAAATCCTCCTGAGAATCCCAGGCGATAATCACCACCCGTTCGTCTCCTTCTACGGCTACAAATTCCCGGTCTAAAACGTAGCCTTCCTGTTCGGCAACGCGATCGAAAAAGGCCTCCCGCCTTTGGGGGAAATCATCGACAAATTCTGGTTTAACAGTTCTCACGGCGAACTCGACGACTTGCCCTTCCTTGAGAATGTCGTCGATGTCAAAGGGCTTGCCATCCTCTGGCTTCATCCGAACGTAAGCCAGTGAGTCAAAGGTGGCGGCATAGTTCTTAAATACAGGAGCGGGCCCTAAATTTTGGGCTGCCTGCTTAATTGCTTCCATAGAAGCCCACTCGGTGAGTCCGATATAGACTTCGGAGTCCAATTCGCCAGACAAGGTGAAGAAGGAGAGGAAGGTAGGGTTAGCTCCTACCCCTTCTTCTTTTACCATTTCGGCGACGAAAGCTTCGCGGGTGGACTTGAATTCTTCAGGTTGCTCTGGTTTGGCTTTGTTAATGGCGAGTTCAAAAATGGTGTCGTTGGTGGTAGATTGTCCGTTGGCTGAAAGGCCGGGGACAAAGCTCAAAAAATGAGATTGACCGCCGCCAAATAGGACTACGGTCAGAAGGAAGGCGATCGCGAATTTCTTAAAAAATGACATCTTATAGCAATCCTAATTGAGGTTTTGGAAATTAACCAGTACGAACAATGATGCTCGCGACGGTTATGGCCCCGCATAATCCTCGCACTCTTCAGTTTATTACAGATCCTTTGGGATTGCTATAAACCTTCTGCAAATTTATCTAAATTTTCTTTGCGCCATTTAGCATCTGCTTTCCTATCGGTCTTCAACTCCAAAACTCTCATCCCACTAGCAGGCAAAGGATTTAATCTTTGTTCCAATTTTTCCCAAGATTTTATCTCTTCATATTCTACCCCATAAGTTAGGCATAAATTGGCAAATTTTATCTCTTGGGGCGTGGCAAAAAATTCTTCAAAGGGCGGTTCAAATTCTGCTACGGGTAACATTTCAAAAATGCCGCCGCCGCGATTGTTGATTAAGATAATCGTTAAATGTCCGACCATTTTTTGGCGCAATAAAAAGCCGTTTGTATCGTGTAAAAGGGCTAAATCTCCTGTCAATAAAACGCTGCTTTGTTGGCGGTGGGCTATGCCTAAGGCGGTGGATAATGTGCCGTCTATTCCGTTTGCGCCGCGATTGAAAAACGGTTGTATTTCTGAATTATTAATCACCCAGAGAAAGTAGGTCGGGGGCAGCACACCTTCACCCAAGAGCAATTAACACGGCTGTCGGGCCTGTAAAATTAGATTTTAGGTTGAATTAATTTTCCATCTTACTTGACAAAACCTTCAGCCATGTTATAATAAATGCAGACAAGGTGCCCCGACCTTAACGGGGAGTTATGGTGCGGTTGAAATACTGCACGCCTGTTAGGACAAGGTGCCCCGACCTTCACGGGGAGTTATGGTGCGGTTGAAATACTGCACGCCTGTCAGGACAAGGTGCCCCGACCTTCACGGGGAGTTATGGTGCGGTTGAAATACTGCACGCCTGTCAATGTAATTGAGACTATTTGTCCACGGCTTTATTGCCGTGGACCCATAAAACAAAGAAGAACCCACGACTTTAGAGTCGTGGGTTCGCTATTTAATGCTTTTCTCTGGGATTTCAAATAAGTTAATTTTCGCCTGAAGAATCTTAAAGGCTTGTAATAATGCATTATTATCAACAGCTTCTTTCTCAATCTTTTTTAAGAATGCATTATCGACAACTCCTTTTTCAATCTCTTTATAAACAGCTTTTTCGTTTTTATCGACAGCTACTTTCTCAATCTCTTTCCATCGCCGAGAAATCAAGTAAGCTACATAATCTGCAAGCTGCAAACCTGCGTGGTAATCTGAACGAGCAAACCAGGGTAATTCAATAAAGCTCGAAGGAGTTTTTCGCAGCCTTACCCATTGTTGATATGCTTTAATTAAGCGGGTATCCTGAACGGCAGTGCGAAAAGTCGAACGAGAGTCCATTAACAAGATACCAACTTCATGTTTTTCCTTAAGAAAATCATCTAAGCGCTCTATAAAGCAATCGAAAGCAAATTTATATAATTCGGGAGTATCTTTAATTCTTGGACCGCTTTCAACTAATAATTTTTTGTTAACTATAACTCCACTGAGAAAACAATTTAGGTTGTTTAAAACGTTGGCAATGTCCAAAAAAAATGTACTACGATCTTGGCGGCTCCTTCTTTTTAATTTACCTTCTCCTTGCCAAAGATCGCGAGTCTTGATTTCCCATTCTTCCGATTTACGTTGAGTAAAAAAACTCTCTTTAAGCTTTTTAATTTCTCTATCCATTTCCTGCCAATGACTAATATGGATAGCAAAACTACCTAAAGAAAAGAAATTTGTCTGGTCGTCTTCCCATCCAGTTCCACTTTCATCGATGTAAAATAGAATCATGTTTGTCTATAGTGATTTTTTACAATTTCAAAATTATATAGCATCGCTGGCATTTTGGTGAAATTTTTTCTGAAAAATTTTAGCAAACCTTTGCGCAAGCTACGAATTTCTAATTGGCCAATAAAATAAAAAGTTGTCCATTGCGAAAACACTTCAGCTAAAAGAATAGACACCAAAAAGACTAAAATTAATTTTTTACAAACCTTCTGCAAATTTATCTAAATTTTCTTTGCGCCATTTAGCATCTGCTTTCCGATCGGTCTTCAATTCCAAAACTCTCATCCCACTAGCAGGCAAAGGATTTAATCTTTGCTCTAATTTTTCCCAAGAGTCTATCTCTTCATATTCCACTCCATAAGTTAGGCATAAATGGGCAAAATCTATTTCTTGGGGGGTGGCAAAAAATTCTTCAAATGGGGGTTCAAATTCAGCTACGGGTAACATTTCAAAAATGCCGCCGCCGCGATTGTTGATTAATATAATCGTTAAATGTCCGACTATTTTTTGGCGCAATAAAAAGCCGTTGGTGTCGTGTAAAAGGGCTAAATCTCCTGTTAATAAAACGCTGCTTTGTTGGCGGTGGGCTATGCCTAAGGCGGTGGATAATGTGCCGTCTATTCCGTTAGCGCCGCGATTGAAAAACGGTTGTATTTCTGAATTATTAATAACCCAAAAATATTCTACATCTCGGACGGGCATACTATTGGCAATAAATAGGGGGGTTTTGGGAGGCAATATTTGAGAGATTATCCAGGGAATTTTGGGTTCGATTATCTCTTTAATTGAGGTCATTTTTTGGGCGATCGCCTCTCTTACTTTCCTATCCGCATTCCGCCACCAGTCTAAATAAGTTTTATCTAATTCCGAAGCTAAATAGAAGTTTTCTACTAACTGTTCTACGGATAATCTTAAATGATTTGTGGGACCGTGAAGGGGGTCGAAATTGCCATCGCTTTTTTCGACGATCCAGCGTTGCGGTTTGATAATTTCTAACCATTTTCTTAATTGTTTGCTGGTAGGAAGTTCTCCTATTTGTACGACAAATTCTGGTATTAGTTTTGCTGCTTGATTGGGGTTTCTCAAAATAATATCGTAGCTAGAAATCAGAGAGTGATTTAATTTAGAATAATTTCTTAAAGGGGATAAACCTTCGGCAAGTACCGGCCAGTTTAAAGCTTGGGAAAGTTTGGCGATCGCCTGACAGTATATCTCGGGTTTTTCTGGTTGCGCGAGGCCGGCAATAATAATTCCTCTGGGGCATTGATGCCACTTTTGGAGAGTATTAATTAATTGAGAAGAGGGGACAAATTCGCTTTTTAAATCGCTTTTTAAAGTTGGTTCTACTGCGGTAAAGAAATATTGAGGAAACTGAGACTCTAAAGCTGCAACTTCCGATTGAATTAAGGGGGGCAAAGGGTCGCGAAATGGAACGTTAAAATGAACCGGACCTGCATTAGGAAAGATGGATTTTTCCCAACCATAAATAATGGTTTGTCGGAGATAAGCTAAGATTTTTTCTTCTAAGGATGGCACTGCTAATTCTGTTTGCCAGTTGGGATAATTGCCATATAATTTAACTTGGTCGATGGTTTGTCCGCTATGACAATGGCGCAATTCTGGGGGGCGATCGGCGGTGAATACTAATAAAGGAATTTGACTTTCTTTAGCTTCTATTATGGCTGGAAAAAAGTTAGCTGCGGCGGTTCCAGAAGTGCAAACGATGGCGACGGCTTGATGGTTTTTCTTGGCTATGCCCAGGGCAAAAAAAGCGGCGGAACGTTCGTCGAGGACGGGTATAGTTTCGATGTTTGGATGGGTGGCGAAGGCTATTGTTAGGGGTGTGGAACGGGAACCGGGGCTGATAATTGCTGTGGTTAATCCCAGGTTATTTAGGGTTTCAATAATAATAGATGCCCAGAGGGTATTGAGGTTGCGGAAGTCTAGCGGCATGGTTGAATGTTTGGTGTTTTAGGATAAAATAGTAATGGTCAATGGGGGAATTGAAGTTTAACGATTAGTATACAACGACTTTAGGCTCTGATAAATGGGACTTGCGCAAATAATTCGTATTTAGTGGATTTTAGAACAAAACCTAGAGAGCAGGTCTTGAAACCCGGTTTTTAGGAAAAACCGGGTTTCTCAGATACTAAAAAACGTGGTTTCTGACAATACAAGACCCGCTCTCTAGCACTGGGATCTCTTAAATCTCCCAAAACAAATCAATGACTAGCGCTCTAAGCTTACTTTCCAGTTGTGGGGGTTGCAGTCTGGGACTTCAAAAAGGAGGATTTTTCGTATCTCAAACCCCAAAATATTAATAATGCTTTATAAGATGAAAAAAGGAATAATTGAAAATGCAGAGTCTCAAATTAAAATCTCGCGTCGATGCCGATGGAATGTTGCATTTGCAACTGCCCCCAGAATTAGCTAATCGAGAACTAGAACTAATTGTTGTTTATCAATTAATAGAATTAGCAACCCAGCAAAAAACTGCTGAAGAATTAGGCTATCCTCCAGATTTTTTTGAGAAAACTGCCTGAGGTTGGCAAGGAGAAATATTGACTAGAGGCGAACAAGGTAATTGCGATGAAAGAGAGTGGGATTTATTATGAAACAATTAGAATTAAATTTATGGGGAGAAGAAGACAAAGAAAACCCTAAAAACAGAGAAATTACCCATCAAGCAAAATCTTATACCGGCTTATATGGCTTACATAAATATTGGGGCAAAAAGCCTTATAATGTGATGTCAGATTTAATCGAAGAATACACCAGTCCTAATGAGATTGTCTTAGATCCTTTTTTAGGTTCTGGGGTGTCCGTAACTGAAGCAATTTTTAACCAGAGAAAAGGCTTCGGTATCGATATAAATCCAAGCGCGGTTTTTATTTCCGAGCAAATAATCGCTAAAATTAATTTAGATGAGTTTATCGATGAATTTAGGTCAATAGAAAGAGAAGTAAAAGACAAAATTAACTCATTTTATGAGGTGAAACGAGACGGCAATAAATATATCGGACAAAATTTTTTGTGGGAAAACTGTCAATTAACAGAAATTAGGTATGGTCGTGGAACTTCCAAGAGACAAATAACTTTACCGGAAACATCGGACTGCGACTTAGTTAATTCTTTCGATTATCAAAAAATACCGTTATTTTACCCCCAGGATAATTTATTTCATAACTCCCGAATTAATGCTAAGTCAGAGCAAAAAATCTATCAACTTTTTACTCTCAGAAATCTTTATGCTCTTGCTATCTTGCGCGATCGCATCCAAAACATTCCTCGGGAAGACTTGAAAAATCTCTTTTTATTTGCTTTTACCTCTGCCATAGGTCAAGCAAGCAAAATGGTTTTTGCTATTGAAAGGCGCAATAAAACCAAACAGAAAAGAAAAGAGGTAGGAAGTTGGGTTATTGGATATTGGATGCCCAAGAACTTTTTTGAAAATAACGCTTGGACTTGTTTTGAAACGCGAATTAAAAAAATTATTAAGGCTAAAAGAGAACAAAATAAACTTGCCAAGGATTATCAGAAAGCTTCATCTTTTGAAGACCTGCAAAAAGACGGGGATTATTTATTAGTAAATCAACCAAGTCAAATTTTTCTGAAAGAAATAGCCGAAAATTCAATTGATTATATTTTAACTGACCCGCCCCACGGGAATAGAATCCCTTATCTGGAATTAAGTATGTTATGGAATAGTTGGTTGCAAAAAGAAGTAAATTATCGAGATGAAATTGTTGTCAGCGAAGCTAAAGAACGGAACAAGAATATCGCTCAATACAATTATTTAATGGCAGAGACTTTAAAGGAATGTTATCGGGTATTAAAACCAGAAAAACACATATCTTTGATGTTTAATAGTCTGGACGATAAAGCCTGGATAAGTCTTTTATCATCCTTTGATGAAATTGGTTTTCAACTGACAAAAATTGAAACTTTAAAATACTCGGCAAATTCGGTGGTACAGGATAATCGAAAAAATGGATTGCAAACCGATTTTATTATAACTTATCAAAAGACGATAAATGGTAATTTCTCCAAAATAAAGGGGGATAAAAGCACCCAAAACCGAGACATTAGGAAAGCTATAGAATACTGGAATGATTACAGGAGTCAAGAAAATGCCTAACAGTTTACCTTACCATCCATCATTAATTGCCCGCCTGAAAGAACCAGAACACGCAGCAGGTTTTATTGATGCTTTTTTTGAAGAAAAAGACCCAGAAGCAGAATTATTAAAGCTAGTTTTGAGCGATGTAGCAGAAGCTTTGGCAGAAGAGAAAATGACCTCGTAACTCGCAAAAGTTCACCGAGAAAAACTCGATGATATCTTATCCCAAAAAGGCAGCGATGCGATTTACAATTTAGCAGGTTGGTTAAAAGAATTGGGGTTAAAATTAACCGTTACTGTGGATGATGTTTCAGAAAATGAGACTGCTGATGCAGAAAGTTACGAGGAAGTAAGTGTTAGTTATACCATTTTAATAAAGTTATGAAACCTAGCATAATCCTTACAGCCCTCCTTGATAAGGGGGGTTTGGGGGGATCGAACTCTTCCATATCTTTAACAAATTGGTATTAGAAATTCGGTCTTTTCAGAAACCAGGTTTTTTCAAAAAACCTGGTTTCTAAGTGAAATTAAATAACTTCTAAACTAATGCTTTTAAAAGTGCCTGAAATTTCAGTTCAATTTCTGCTAATTCTTTATCCGGTTGAGAACCGAAAACGATGCCGGCACCAGCATAAAGTCTGGCGCGATCGCTATCTATTAAACCAGACCTAATACCTACGGCAAATTCACCGTTTCCCTGACCGTCTATCCACCCTATCGGGGCGGCGTAAAGAGAGCGATCGACAGTTTCTAATTGACGGATTTTTGCCTTGGCAAGGTCTCGCGGAACTCCGGCAACTGCTGGAGTGGGATGGAGTTTTGCCAGGATTTCTAAAAGATGAACGTCTCCCGAAAATCCGGTTTTTATCGGAGTCCATAAATGCTGAATGTTTGAGAGTTTTAACAGTCGCGGTTTTGGCGAAAACTTCGGTAAAAAACCTAATTCTTCCAAAGATTTAACCAGAAAATCTCTGACGAAAAAATGCTCGCACAAATCTTTTTTACTGGAAAGCAAACTGTTACCAAATTCTGCATCTTGGGAGGGAGTTTTGCCTCTGGGGGCGGAACCGGCGAGGGCATCTGTTATTAAGCGATCGCCTTCTATTCCTATTAGCTTTTCTGGACTGGCGCCGATGAAGTTTTGCCCTTTGCTGTTGCCCATAGAAAAAACATAACAACCAGGATATATTTGCCGCAAATTGTTTAGGGAAGCGATGAGGTTAAATGGTGTTTTGGAAACAACATCTATGGCGTTAGCGAGGACGATTTTTTGTAAGCTGTCTTGGCGAATTAATTCTAAAGCTGAAGCTAAAGATTGCTTAAATATTTGCGGACTTTCTAGGTTGATTTTTTGATATTTTTCTGGATAATTAGGAGGAAGAAATAAAGGACTTTTTTTAATGCTAAGAATCTGCTGAATTTGCCCCCAGAGGTGACGAGATATCCTGTTAATATCTGTAGTTAAATCGATTTCTACGTTAACAACTAAAGTGCAGCGATCGCCTATTCTACTTATCTGGAGAGACGGTAAAAAAATGGTTGCCGGCGGAAAAGAATTAGGGGCAGAAACACAATCTTCAAAAAAAGTAAAACTACAAAAAAAGTGGGGACCGGAAAAGGGAATGGCGATGGTTCCCACAGAAGTTGTTTTATCGAGGCAAGCGTTGATAAACTCTTGGCATTGCTTAAATCTGTTGCCAGATTCTACCTGCAAAAAACTAACCGCATCAATGGCAGCGATCGCCACTCGCTTATTTAATAAATAACTCTCTTTAGCAACCTGTTTTTCCCAGTAAAAATGCAATTGCTCTTCTTGCCAAACCTCTTGCAAAACAGTTAAAGGATCTAGTGGGGGAATTACTAGAGAAATACTGATAATTTTTCTCCTTACTTTGTCTGTTAATTTTTGCTGACAAATTAACAGAAATTCCAACAGTTCTTCGCGAGTTTTAAACAAATTAGTAGCGGTTGTTGTTAGACGCATGAAAGGCAGGAGGGCAAGAAGGGCAAATCTAAAATCTAAAAACAGGAATCGAGAAGCTTTTTACCAAGATAGGCGATCGCGATTCTTTAGGCAAGAGGCCCCTAAAAATTTACCACGTTAAGGCCCACCGCATCAAATTCGAGCCCCGAGGCCGTAATTTTGACTGGGGCGGTTTCTGCTTAACCGAATTTACGATCTTGTATCGGCAAAATATGCTAGTTTTTAGAAAACAAATTGACGAGAAAAAATGACAACACAAACAATTAAACCATCCCAGAAAAAACTCTGGTTAGCTGCTATTAAACCCCCCATGTATAGCGTAGCAATTATGCCAATTTGGGTAGGCAGCGCCGTAGCATTTTTTGAGCAAAAAGCGGTTAATTGGTCGATTTTTTCCCTCTTTATGACCTCTGCTGTTTTAATATTAATTTGGGAAAATCTCGCCAACGATGTTTTTGATTCTGAAACGGGAATTGATAAAAACAAACATCATTCTTTAGTTAATTTAACAGGTAATAAAGCCTTAATTTTCTGGATTGGTAATGCCTGTTTGCTTCTAGGAATTATCGGCATTGGGGCGATTAGTTGGTTGCAAAAAGACCTTACTGTAGTAGGATTAGTTCTGATTTGTTGCTTCTTGGGATATATGTATCAAGGGCCGCCATTTAGGTTAGGATATCAAGGTTTGGGAGAGTTTCTTTGCTTTTTTGCTTTCGGTCCTTTGGCAGTACCGGCAGCTTATTACAGTCAAGCGCAAACCTATTCTATCGCCTGTTTTGCCACCTCGATTATTATCGGCATTACTACTACAATTATCTTATTTTGTTCCCACTTTCATCAAGTAGAAGACGACATCGCGGCGGGGAAGCGATCGCCTATTGTTCGACTGGGAACTAAAACCGGTTCTCAATTATTATATTGGTTTTGCGGCAGCGTTTTTGCAATTCTTGGCCTGTTTGTCGCTTTAGGGTTTTTTCCTCTTTGGACTCTCTTAAGTTTGGCAAGTTTGCCTTTTGCGATTAAACTTTGTCGTCACGTTAGTGCCAATCATAACATCCCAGAAAAGGTTAGCAATTGTAAGTTTATTGCGGTTTATTTTCACTTTTTTAGCGGCTTGCTTTTAGGGTTAGGATTTGTAATTTAAGCGTCTTGAAAGGTGGGAAAGAAGAAATTAGCTATTACTACAAACAATCTTTTTTCCCACACCAACAACCCATCCGCTACATCCGTTTCAAAATCCGCTGCTAACCAAACCTTATCGCCCACTTAAAACCAAATGATTAATTGTCAATTGTTATGGAAGACTACCAAGCTGCTTTTTTACAGCGTTACGAAGATACCGAAAGACTTTGCTCTTCTCCACCAAGAAAAATAGCGGCCATGCATTTTGGTGGCATTACTGTAGAATGCTTGTTAAAATCAATAATATTTGATTCTCTGCCAAAAAGTGCAAGTCGAGAATGGAAAACGGATGAAAACGATCCAGGACACACAATTACCAATCCAGGGCATAGTTTTGAGAATGCATTGAAGCGTTGCCAGAAACTATATTCTCGGGCTCAAAAATTCCCAGAAATAATAAAGTGGCTGAACCTAGTTGAAAATCCCGACGGACATTTCATAGATATGCGTTATTCTGGTGTTGAAACTGACGATAAACGCTATAAAGAGTGGTTAAACGCATACGAACGTCTTATCGGTTGGTTGCAAAAACAACGTACTCAACTTTAAGGAAAAGAAAAAAGGAGGCAGATATGCCGAAAAAAGAAAGTTGGCAAATATCCCTAAAACGCGAACTGACAGAAATTTACGTTCAAAACCCGCAAGAATGGGTCGAGTTAAATATTTCCACTGCTGGACTGCTTAATTTGAGGATTGTTAGTAATAAGTTTAAAGAATTACCTGTTCCTCAGCGAAAAGAGGAATTAGAAAACATCTTGGGTCAATACAAAATATCCCCAGGTTTTATTTCTTTATATACAGTAAAAGAAGCACGTTCTCTAAACTTGTCGCCCCCACAGCAGACCGATGAAAACTCCATAAATACTTGGCAAGATTTAGCTTTATGGGCCGCAAATCCCCAAAATCATTTGCCATTTTCTCAACCAAAACCAACCCTTCCGAGAACCGTTACTTTTTACTCTTTTAAAGGAGGAGTGGGTCGAACCACTGCCTTAATTCATGTTGCTTGGATTTTGGCAATGCGAGGTCGCAAAGTTGTAGCTGTTGACTTAGATTTAGAAGCACCCGGTTTGAGTACCGCTTTTACTTTAAACCCACAACCAGAATACGGTATTGTTGATTATTTTTACGAACGTTCTTATGGTCCTGAAGGTGTAGAACCTAATATTTCAATTACTAAGATATTTGGTGAAGTTACGATACCTAACGCCCCCGGAAGACTTTTTGTCGTTCCAGCGGGTTTTTTAAGTCTTGATTATATCTCTCAAGTTGACGATTTAAGAGCTACTACAATTGTCGATCGCGGGGAAGGACTTTGGTCTGTTTTTCGCAGGGAAATTCAACAACAGTTAAAGCCAGATATTATCTTAGTCGATTCTCGTACTGGAATTAATGAATGGGGTGCTTTGTCTCTGCTTCAAGCTGCCGATGAGGCTGTTATATTTTTGTTTCCAAACGAACAACATTTACAGGGGACTAAGCTTCTTTTAAGTTCACTTAATTCGTTGGGAAAATTATCAATGGAATTGGTTTTTTCGCTGGTTCCAGATTTGAGGGCGGTTGAAGTTAAAAAAATGTGGCAGCATTTACTTGAAGTAAGCGATCGCCAAACAGACGAAAATGCAGAACCATTAATAATACCTTATCTGCCGTCCATAGCCCTAGCTAATGATTATCCGGTAGTCGATGTACTGGATTATTATAATAAAATTGCTGATTCTCTTGATGAGAATGCTAATAAAATCCGCTTGGGAGAATTTTTAACGGGTACACTGCAATTTTAAATAAAAGTAATAGGGAACGGGGAATGGGGAATTGATTGAAAATCGCTGAAGCGATCGCTACGAACTTTTAGGAGTTATAAAACATGGATTTTGAAGAAGCTTTAAGAAAGGTTATTTTAGAATCTGAAGATACCGCTATTGGAATTTCAGAAAGAGCATCTTATGAGTATCGCTATTTATCTGATTTTCTGAAAAAAGAAAGCAAGTTATATGTTTCTCAAATGCAAAGATTGTACGATGCTTTAAGCGATCGCGATCGACAAAAATGGCTTTCTTTAATCTCAGATAATTAGCCTTTTTATCGCTGAAGCGATTCCTACAAACAATCTTTTTTCCCACACCAACGACCCATCCGCTACATCCGTTTCAAAATCCGCTGCTAACCACTCAAAACCCAATTATTAATTATTAATTATTAATTGTTAATTAACCTTAATAACTTTTAAGCTTTCCAAACCGCGATCGTCAACAATTTTAACCGCAACTCGGCGATATTTTCCTAACTCAAAAGGTCGAGAAACCGTACTTCGATAAACTGCAAATAAATCTTCGTCAATTTCTGCCTTAAGACTCTTAGCTAATTTATCCAAACCATCCCGATAACCGCCCATCGGAAAAAAGACTTGCTTGGCAAACATACAGCTTCCATTATAATCCGTATCCAACAACCACATCGCAATTTTCGCCTTGCCGCCAGACTCGATTTTGCCAGTTTTAGTATTATAATAATCGAAGCCTAAAACCTCAACTTGATAAACTTCTTTATCTGTTATTTCCCCAATCTTTTGTAACTTAACATCGGGCTGCCCTAACAGCCAAAAACTCTCGTTAGTGGCGCGTTTTTTCTTTAAATCTTCTGTCAGCAAATCTCCATTAATCTGCACTTTTAATAGCCTCAACCCCTCGCTATTAATTTCATCGATATTTCTAGCCGCTTCCGGGTCAAATTCAAAAGCAGCAAAGACAATCATTTCCGGTTGGGGAACCAGTTGCTTTGCCTCGGAAATTGCCAATTGAATTTGCGTTTTTTCCAACGGGGCATATTCGTAACCGAAAGAAATAACTACTCGTTGGTGAGGATATTCTTTGGTTTCGGCGAGGGCATGGAGAAATTGAGTTCCCGGCAAAGGTTCCACGCTAGAAAACTCGATTTTTTGAGCGTTTTTCGCCCTAATTCCTGTTTTTAATAACTCCTCCCGCCATTCCGCCTGTCGCAGAGTTTCCCCAGTACGAACTATGGAAAAATCCGGTTCGATTTTGGGGTAAGAATTGTGCCCGTTTTCTTCGTTATTAATCTCTTCTGGGACGATTTTATCGACAGACTTTACTACTGGTGATGGTACTGCTTCCACGGTAAAAGGACCGCTAACTCGAATTTGGGATTTATCGGTAAAGGGGCGATCGTAAAGAGTCTCTATCAAAGCATATTTTCTCAAAGCTTTAGTTATTTCTTCTCTAGTCATACCCTCGCGAATTTCTGGGTTATTAGTAATAGATTTCAGCGTAATATGAGGCACCGTTTTATATTTAAAACCGCTACTAATTCCTTCCGTGGGATTTGTTAGTTGGTAAAAATCAAAAACACCGGTCATTAATCGCTGTTTTGCCAGAGTAATAGCAACCCGAGAAGTATCGCAAGTAATCCACCGCCGCCCCCACTGTTCGGCGACGTAGGCAGTGGTACCGCTGCCGCAGGTAATATCTAATACTAAATCCCCCGGATCCGTGGTCATTAACATGCATCTTTGAATGACTTTTCTACTGGTTTGAACCACATAAGTTTTATCCGATGGTCCCCCCGTATCCGTCCATAAATTATCGACTTCGCTAACAGTTAAATCGTCGGCATATTTGAGGAAACGCAAACTTTGTCTGCCTGCTATTAACCTACCCGCTTTTTCTAAAACTTCCATGCCTTGCGGGTTAGTTTTCCAACTGCGATTTTGAGGTGGAGAATAGGTTTTTCCTTGGAAGGTGTAATCGAACAAACAAGTATAGACTACCCCTCCAGCAGAGGATAAATTATCAGTTCTGTAGGGCCTGCCTTCCGGTGGCAGTAAAGTCGGTCTGATTCTTTCTTCTGTTGATAAAGTTCTAACGGTTCCATCGGGCATTTCAATGTGGGTGTATCCCAATAAATCCATTTTGTCTTTATAAAGTTGGCGATATTTGACATATTTTTTCGATTTCGCATACCAAATAATGTAGTCGCTTACCCTTTTTAATAACCTCGCTGTTAATCCCGTAGCTTTGATAAAAGAAATCTCGCTACACAGGTTTTCTCGACCGAAAACTTCGTCCATCAGATTCCGAACAAAATGAACGTTTGCTTCGGAAATTTGAACGAAGCAACTGCCGGTTTCGTCTAATAATTCTCTGGCAAGCAGCAGTCTATCTCTGAGGTAGGTTAAGTATGAATGAACCCCTAATTCCCAGGTGTCTCGAAATGCCTTAATTGTCTCTGGAGATTGGGTTAAATCTTCGTCGCTGCCGTTTTTGACATCTCGGTTATTTACAAATGGTTGAAAGTTGGAACCGTATTTGATTCCGTAGGGCGGATCGATGTAAATTGTTTGCACTTTTCCCGCCATTCCTTCTTTATGCAAGAGGGAATTCATTATTAACAATGAATCGCCAGTAATTAAGCGATTAGACCAATTTTTTTGATGCTGATAAAAGGTAAGTTTTTTCTCTTTGGAAGGCTTTTTGGGTGGTTCTTCTTCTATTTCAGATACAAAAGAATCTTCCGGGTTATAATCGGGATTTTTAATCGCTTCAATAATACTATAGGGGTCGATTTTTTCGTGAACGTGGAGGGAAACTGTGGGAACTTCAAATGATGTATGTTCTGTTTTTCCCGCCCAGTTTAATTGAGGATCTAGGTGGGGATCGTACTCATATTTTTGTTTGCTAATTTCCTGGTTAATAGGTTCGGTTGGTTCGGTTTTTTGTTGCTTAATTTCTGGGTTAATAGGTTCGGTTGGTTCGGTTTTTTGTTGCTGAATTTCTGGTTTAATAGGTTCGGTTGGTTCGGTTTTTTGTTGCTTAATTTCTGGTTTAATAGGTTCGGTTGGTTCGGTTTTTTGTTGCTTAATTTCTGG
>CAZSTZ010000014.1:36945-37016 GCA_964609515.1 uncultured bacterium
AATTTCTGGGTTAATAGGTTCGGTTGGTTCGATTTTTTGTTGCTGAATTTCTGGTTTAATAGGTTCGGTTG
>CAZSTZ010000014.1:37116-48918 GCA_964609515.1 uncultured bacterium
GAATTTCTGGGTTAACGGGTTCGGTTGGTTCGATTTTTTGTTGCTGAATTTCTGGTTTAATAGGTTCGGTTGGTTCGATTTTTTGTTGCTGAATTTCTGGGTTAACGGGTTCGGTTGGTTCGATTTTTTGTTGCTGAATTTCTGGGTTAACGGGTTGGTTTGGTTCGGTTTTTTGTTGCTGAATTTCTGGGTTAACGGGTTGGTTTGGTTCGGTCATTTTTGGATTGTTAATTGTTAATTGTTAATTGTTAGTAAGGCCAAGCCGAATCTGTCCTCAAGCTTTAGCTAGGGAAATATGGCCAGCATTTAGATTGCATCCGATTTTTTTCGGCTGCTTTTGAACGTTGTTTTTTTTGGTGAAAATTAATTTAGTTGAGCTGAGAGATGGCGGGCAGAAGCGATCGCCTCTTTTTACAGCCCTCATCTATTATAAGGTTGAGGATGGGAAAACTAATCGCTCTTAAGTTTAAACGAAAAATTAAGCCCCCAACCAAATTTTTTATTAAGTACCTGCGCAAAATTAATTAAATACCGAACAGACAAGATATC
The DNA here is from genome assembly GCA_964609515.1 of uncultured bacterium. GTDB lineage: Bacteria > Cyanobacteriota > Cyanobacteriia > Cyanobacteriales > Microcoleaceae > CALKCV01. Next base: position 37,666 of record CAZSTZ010000014.1, read on the forward strand.
TGTTCTACGGGCATCTCCGAACATTAAATATTTTTGCCTACTTACTTAAATAAACACTAAAGGTTTGTCTTTTACTTTAGCAAATGCTTCGGCATCAAACCGATAAAGACTTGCCGGTCTGCCTGCCCCTCTGGAACTTTTGACTCCAGTATCGCATAGGAATCTTAATTTTAACAGACGGCTGCGAAAATTAGAATAATCGGAGAAATTTTCTCCTAAAACTATGGTGTAAAGCTGATATAATTCCCCCAGAGTAAAATGCTCTGGCAAAACATCAAATGCCACGGGACTATATTCTAATTTATTGCGCAGTCGCCGATAGCCATATTCTAAGATTTGACTGTGGTCGAAGGCTAATTCTGGTACTTGTTCGATAGGATACCAAGCTATGCCGCTTACTCCATCGGCGTTTAATTTTGCCTCTTCAAATCTGACTAAAGCAAAATAACTTACTGACAAATATCTCTCTCCATAACTTTCTGCTGATTCTCTGGGATCTCGACCGGGACCGCCAAAGCTATATAGTTGTTCTAAATAAAGGTTTTTTACCTGAATTTTTTCTGCTAAAATTCGATATGCTGCATTTTCTAAAGGTTCTCCTTTTCTTACTAAGGTTCCGGGAAGACTCCAGCAATTTATAAAAGGTTCGTTTCGCCTCATTACTAATAAAACTAGCAGCACTTTTGCTGCGATATCGACAGAGAAAATGACGCTATCGACTCCGACTTTAAAGCTTGCAAGTTGCTGATTTTCGCTGTTTTTATCCCTGCGTTCTGCCATCAATATAATTGTTAATTTAGCAGTTTTTTTACTGCTGATTAATTAGTTTTTGGGAATGGGGAATTGGGAATGGGGAATGGGGAATTGGGAATGGGGAATGGGGAATTGGGAATTGGGAATTGGGAATTATTTTTTATTCGTCCCGCGAACGTACCATTAATTAATACCAGTTAGGATCGATAAAGTCTTTAATGGCCGGGGTCAAATTGCTGGCATCTCCTCGCTGGCGATAGGCCGTGGAGGAAACTTCTGGCCCTTCTAGGTCGGCAATCTCTACTTTAGCACCCAGTTGCCTCAGTCTTTCCAAATTGGCCTCTTCTACCCCATAACCGGGACGGGGCACTATTAAAAGGGCCACTTGTCCCAACAGTTCTTCTATTTTATACCAGTCGGGTAGCTGGCCAACGATGTCGGAGCCCGCTACTAGGGTAAATTGTCCATCAGTCCATTTTGCCCTGGCCTTGCGGACGGTTTCTAAGGTCCGGTGGCTGCTGATTTCTTCACAAACTAATATATTACCTCTGGGAGGCTGTATTTCTTTTATCAATATCTCTAGCATTCGCGATCGCGTCTCTAACGATGCGTGGTGAGACTTAAACGGATTGTCCGATGCCCAGACTACTACTTTGTCGAAATTGTCTGACAGCCACTCAATTATTATCTGATGTCCTCTGGTAGGAGGATCTGCACTGGTTCCAAATAATGCTATTTTATCCATATACAGACTCCAAGCTCCCCGCTAACTCAACAATATCGTCTTTTCTCGCCACAACCTCTAGCCACTCCGAAGGAATACTATCAAAACCATAATAAATTCCCGCCAAGCCACCAGTCACCGCGCCGACGCTATCGGTATCGTCTCCCAAATTAACCGCTTTTAATAGCGCTTCGGAAAACGAAGAAGTAGTTAACAAACACCATAAGGCAGCTTCGATAGTATGGATAACGTAAGTGCTGGATGAGATTTCAGTCATCGGCAAAGTCTCGATGTCGCCATTGAAGACGCGATCGAAAAGCGGCAAATCGATGCTATATTTTTCCTCCGCATAAATTGGTTTAACTCGTTCTATACCTTCGAGATAAGCTGCTTTTGGTTCCAATCCTTCCAGCAAACAAATGGCGATGCTGATATATATTCCACAAGCTATTTGCGACCTTAAATGAGCGTGAGTGATAGAGGAGCAAAGGTGAACTTCTCGAACAAGTTCCGGGAAATCGACTGTTTTATAACGAAACGCCATCGGCAAAATTCGCATCAGGGAGCCGTTACCGTTACTCCATTCTCCGGTTCCCCCCGACTCTGTTGGCGGTACCCCATCTCTCAAGCGAGACATTGCTTGATTGGTAGTACCGCCAACGTCGAATGCTTGTTCGAAGGGAGTCCAGTATCCGTCGTAGCGCCAACAAACGAAATTATGCGCGATCGCCCCCAAATCAAACCCATCGCACAATGCTTCCGCCAAACACAGCGTTAGGGAACTATCGTCGGACCAAGTACCGGGCGGCAGTCCAAAAGTTCCATAACCGCCCATTCCCGTAACGGGGTAGTCAACCCTTGCTTGGCGACTGTAGAATTGCACCGGAAGTCCCAGGGCATCTCCGACGCAAACTCCCATCAATCCCGATAATATTTTTGAACTTTTCATTGGCAATTAACAATTAACAATTAACAATTAACAACTAACAGGCCAGACGCCTGTTTTACCAATTAACAATGAGCTTTTCTCGTTTTCTCAGTTAATTCTTGCAATTTTTGGGAAATTTCCATCGGTGGCAAGTTGGGATTTTCCAAACGGCGGGTTTCTGCCGGCAAGCAGGCAACGGAGGCGGCGGTGCGTTTGGCGATCGCCTCCAAACTCTCCGGCTCTTTCAACCGTTTGCCATCTCGCATTACCAATTCTAACAAACTGGCACTTTCCCCATCGATATCTATTTCCTCATCTAATAATTTCAGATAGTCTCCCCGAATTTTACCATCTTCAAAATATCTTAAGATTTGCTTGCGTCCGGGATACGTTACCTTGCTGCTGGATTTTTTCATGGTAGGGATGCCGTCAATTTCGACTAATTTATAGACTCCGTTGACTGGGGAACCGGTGACTAATTTGGTACCGATACCGTAACCGTCTATTACTGCGCCGGCTTCTTTTAATTTAGCAATTTCCCACTCGTCGATATCCCCACTGGCAAAAATAGTTGCTTCTGGGAGGAGCGATCGCACTTCTTTAGATAATTGTGCCAAATCTCCCGAGTCTAAACGTACTGCTTTAACATCTATCTCCCCGCGCTTCATTCTCTCTGCCAACTGCCGCGCCGCTTCCACCGTATCGTAGGTGTCTATCAATAAAGCCGCCCCGGGGAAATATCGGTAAAAGGCAGTAAAAGCATCTTGTTCGGTTCCTTCGATAGCCGAAATAGCCATGACCAAAGCGTGAGCCATAGTTCCCGAGGGTTTGCGACCTAATTTTATCGCCGCCAGAACGTTAGAAGTAGCGTTGAGTCCGCCAGCGATCGCCGCCCGGGCCGCCCACACGGAAGCTTGGGGACTAAAGGCCCGGCGGGTGCCAAATTCCAACAAGCTTACTTCCGGGCCCGCCGCATCGCGCATCCGGGCGGCTTTAGTGGCGATGAGGGTTTGGTAGTTAATCGTATTGAGGAGATAGGTTTCGACAATTTGAGCTTGCCAGAGGGGCGCTTCTATTCTTAATAGGGGTTGGTTGGGAAATACTGCGGTGCCTTCTGGCAAGGCCCAGACGTTACCGGTGAAGCTACCCTCTGCTAGAAGCGACCAGAAGCGATCGGGGACTCCCTCAAAGATTCCCGTTTGTTTCAGGGCTTCAATTTGGGCCCCGCTAAAGCGCAAGTTTTCCAAATAGTCGAGGGCTTGGGCCTGGCCCATTGCAATGAGGTAGCCTAAGCCTGCTGGCAGCCGTCGGGCAAACAGTTCAAAGCTGGCCTGTCTTCGGTCCAATTCTTCGCCGACGTAGCAAGCGGCCATCGTTAGTTGATAGAGGTCTGTTAGGAGGCCGTAGTCTTCTGGGGAAATGGTGAGTTGTTGGTCTTCTGCTACGTTCATCTGACAATTTAACCAAAAGCTTCTGTTTAATTATAGTGAAAATTACTATATTTGCCAGGTGGTTTTTGATGGGTTTTAACTGTTAATCTCGGAGAATCTCCCCGTAGGTAGAGATTTGAGTTTGTTGTTGTCAAATTGTTAATTTTTGTGTTATGGTTAAATCAAAGAAAAAGCATAATGGCTTAGTAAAAATTACTCAGAAGCTTAAGTTTTCATAATAGTTGAGATTTGTTAAGAAATAATACAAAAATGCTCTTGAGATGTAATTTCCAGGAGCTAAAGGATTAAGAACGGTTAAAAAAGCTCAAAAAATGTTAAAAGGTTGGCAATACCTAGAAGCTTGCGCTAAAGTAAAAATGTCAGCAATAAAAGCATAGATAACTTAGATAAAAACTGGAGGACAAAAACTATGAATATGATGCAGTCCGTAAAAATGATGTTGGGTTACATTTACGAAGGTGTAGCTATGCTGTTCGGTCCCAGCCAAGATAACTACCCAATGGTCGGCGCTAGTGCTTTTGAAGGAGATATTTATAAAGGCTCTAACTGGGCAGACTAATTAACAAAAATTTAACTTTTCCCATCAAAACAATAACAACGTTCGTGTCAGTCTTAAATTAACAACCCCTTTCTCGCCATTGAGAAAGGGGTTTGTTTTTTGCTGTGGCTTTTCAATTTGCTTTTACTTTGTCTCTTGCCATGTAGGTTCAAAAGTTAGAATGGCATCGTAAGCTCTTTGCAAACTTGGAGAAGATAGGGCGGCTCTTTCTACCTGCCAATAATTGTTAACAAAATCAATTAGTTGACCGTTATAATCGGGACCAATTTTTGCCGTACTGCCTTTGGCAGGAACGATGCCTACCTTTTTTTTCGATTTACGGGCAAGGTCGATTAATTTTTTTTTAGGATCTTCCAGGTCGTCAACTTCCTGGGGGATTAACTCTTTTTTGATTCCTAAAAATTTAGCAAAAGTTTCGCGATCGCCCAATACCCAGGATTCAACTTCTCTTACTGCTATTCTAAACAATAAATTGGGATGTTTTGCTTGGGGCAGCCATTCTTCTATTAGTGCTAAAGGACACTCCTTTTTATCGAGGTCTGTTAATACCAGATAAGGGGTTCCTTTGGCAGCGTTATTAAACCCACGAATAGTTTTTTTGAGGTAGCCGTAACCGCCGCGATTGTAGCATTTTCCTACTACAAAATCCCGTTGAGATTCTCGGAGAATTTGCCTAATAATTGCTTCGCTGAGGGCATCTTCTACGGCTAGGTTAATCGGGATGGGATTTGTCATTGAAATAAACTTAGTTGTTGTACTTCTGGAGGTGCAGTTATAGGCAAGACGGCATCGGCAACGCTCAAACCTCCTTCTAACAAGTCTCGAACTTCTGGAATAGAGGAAGCGAGTTCCAGTTTTGTACCTTCTTTCTCTGGTTTAAAAATCAGAACTTCTTCTCCTCCAATACCTTCATCTAATAACAAATCTGCGCTATGAGTGCTAAGGATTATTTGCCTTTTTTGCTGTTGTTGCAATCGATAGATTAAGGGTGGCAATTTGGAAACTATCGCTGCATTTAAAGACAGTTCTGGTTCTTCTAATAACAACAGCGAATCTGATTCTAACAACGACCAAAGCAAGCCTATTAAACGCAAAGTTCCGTCAGAAAATTGGTCTTCTCTTTGTTTTGCGCCTGTGGTTTTCCAATGTTCGTAAATTGCTTCCAAATGGGGAACGCCTAAATCGTCTTTAATGAAACTAAGTTGCTGTAAATTGGGAACGGCTACGCGCAAAAAACTTTCAATTTTTTTGAGGCGAATTTCTCTAATTTCTGGTGGTGTGGCTGCTAGTGTTTCCAGAAAGTTGCCGCCGAAATAACCGTTATAAATTCCTGTTGGCAAACTGAGGTTTTTAAAGCGGAAGATTTGAGGTATGAGATGTAGATAGGAAATAGATTCAAAAAAGCGAACTATTTCTCTAAATTGGGCGTTAGAGTTGATTTGTTCTAAATAAGTTTGTGTCAGCCTTAATTTATCGTTTTTGTCTTCTTCGTTTGGTCGATTAATTAGTTGTTTAGTTTCCAGGAAAACTCGCTCGTAAGTTAAAAAAGGTTGGGAGGTAATTGGGTCTTGTTTGATGCCGATCGCGTATTTCCAAATAGGGGGTTCGTTGGCAGAGTTTGATAGATGTACTTCGATTTGGATATCTTCTTCTGGAGGTGCTGAAAGAGAGAAGATTTGCGATCGACCGTTGCGATCGCCTATCGCTCTTTGCAAGCCACCTTTTCCCGGTTGAGCGATGTCTCTTAAAAAACGAAATACATCGAGAAAATTAGACTTTCCCGAGGCATTGGGACCGACTAAAAAAAGGCGATCGCCTATTTCAACATCCACATGGCGAAAGTTGCGCCAGTTTTTGAGAATTACGCGGGAAATTATCATCTTTTTCCTCCTAATAAAGTTAACATTTTACACCGAACAGCCCATGTTGTCCGTTCTACGAAAAAACTCCAATCAACCAATAACAGAGGGCGGCGCTACCAACTGGCACTGTTAAATTATCAATTCCCCATTTAGAAAAAGCTTCCAAACTGGTAGCTGTTAATGCCACTGCTAAAGAAACTATCCAAGTTTGCCAAATATTCCCCTCCACTCCCAACAAAATTAAACTGCAAATTAGATAGCTAACCAAACACATCGCCAACGAACCTTCCCAACTTTTTTTAATTCCCCCTATTTGATAGGAATGGTTGCCAAATCTTCGACCGATAATAGCAGCCAAGCCGTCGCCCCAAGTCATAATTAAAATTCCCAAAGCGGCGTATTGTTCGAGGTGCAACGGCCAAAACCAAGCGATGAGAATGCCGATGGTGGCGGCATAGAAAAAGGTGCCGAAACTGGTGCGCCCGACGCTGTTAATGCTGGGCAAGATAGGGAATTTGTAGGAGATGAGAGCGATCGCCCCCGAGAGTATCCCGGCACCGATACCGATCCAGGCCGGTATTTGCAGCCACCAGGCCAATAAAATGACGTTGCCGCTGCCGATGTGGACTACTTTGCGGGAGACTTCCGAACTGACGGAGGTAAAACGATTGAGTCCTTCAGCTACGATTAAGATGGCACCCAGCCAAGCTCCAACTAGGGTTATTGAGAACAAAGTTTGAGGATGTGCGGTAAAAATAGACACTTATTTTAATTCCGATATAGTTTTTTCCAGTTTAGTTAAGTTTGTAGTTTGTAGGTTGGGTGGAACGCAGTGGAACCCAACAATACGATTTTCATGGGGCACGAACTTTTGCGATTTGTTGGGTTTCGGTTCGCGGAGCCCGACCTACATTTTGCGATTTGTTGGGTTTCGTTTCACTCCACCCAACCTACAATGCTAAACCACCGCTATACAATCAATCTCGACCAAAACATCTTTGGGCAAGCGGGAGACTTCGACGCAAGCTCTAGCGGGGGCGGTGTCGGCATCGAAATATTTGGCATAGACGCCGTTGACGGTGGCGAAGTCGTTCATATCTTTGAGGAAAACGGTGGTTTTAACGACGTTCGAGAATGCGGCACCGGCGGCAGTCAAGATTGCTTCGAGGTTGTTCATTACTTGTTCGGTTTGTTTTGCCACGTCGTCGGTATAGACGATTTCGTTTAGGCGAGTATCGATCGCAATTTGCCCCGAGACGAAGAGCATTTTACCTTGGGCGGCGATCGCTTGATTGTAAGGGCCCACCGGTGCGGGGGCGCTGTCGGTTTGTATTATTTGGCGTTCCATGGATTTTCTCCTATTTGGTTGTTTGCTGGTGGAGGTTTCTAAATTATAGATTTCTCCATCTGGCATTATCGCACCAGTTAGGTCCGCATTGTCAAAAGTGGTTCCATAAATGTTGGCATCGGTTAAGTCGGCTTTTCTGAGATTTGCTCCGTTTAAGTTCGCACTACTTAAATTCGCATTATGGAGATTTGCTGCTTCTAAACTCGCTCCTTCAAGGCAGGCTTTTTTCAAATTAGTATCTTCTAGTGTTGCTCCTACTAAATAGCCATCAGTTAGATTAACTTCAGATAGATCGGATTTAGATAAATTAGCTAGCTTCATATCTGCTCGTTGAAGATTAGCTTTATGAAAACTAACATTTTCCAAATTTGCCCGGGTAAAATTGACATCGCTGAGAGATGCTTTACTTAGATTTGCCTGAGACAAATTAGCATTAGTCAAATTTGCCCTGCTGAAATCAATTTCTTTCAAATCAGCTTTATATAGATTAATCTCAACGAGTTTTGCCTCTGTTAAGTTTGCCCCTATTAGTTTTTCACTGCGGAACTTACGTTCTCCTTTGGCATATTTTTCTAAAAGTTCCTCTGCTGTCATCATCAACCTCCAATTTGTATTTTTCCGATTTTACCAGGCGATCGCTCTTTCGATAATTAAGAAACCCGGTTTTTTCAAAAAACCGGGTTTCTGGGTAACAATTACAAAATATTTCCCTACTCTGGTTGCGGCAAAGGAATTAATAGCCTTAATTTCTTAATCACATTAGCTGTTAATTCCGCAGGCGCTTTACAAGCAAATTCAATAGTTCTTGCTTGCCAGTCCAGGGACTTTACTTGGTCAACTAAAACTACTCCTGAAACTGTCAAACCTTCGGGAATTGGAACCTCAAAAGGATAACCTTTTACTTGTTTTGTAATAGGGCAGACTACTGCCAATCCAACTCTACGATTAGATTGGCTGCGAGAAATAACTAAAGCAGGACGACTGCCCCCTTGTTCTCGCCCTGCTTTAGGCGTGAAATCTATCCAAACAATATCGCCCTGTTTGGGAATATATAGCTCGAAACTACCAGAGTTCGCCACCTACAGACTCTCCAAAATCGATGTTTTCATGAATGTTCTCGGGAGTAACTTTTGCTAAAAGTTCGTCGAGTTCCCGTACTTGTTTGGCAATTGCAGGCAGACCGCTTTTAACGCAACCTAACACTAAAGATTCTACGGTTTGGTCCGTGGCATCTGCCAATTCTTCTAACTCTTGAAGTAAAAATTCTGATACTTCTAAAGTCAGCTTTCTACTTGTTAATTTTTGAGTTTGCATCTGTCACCAAAATTGATTTACTTTAGGTTTGCTTGCCAGCTTTTAGCATCATAACACATCAACGACTGGGTTAGAAAAATGTTTAAATTATGCGAGAAATTATTGCTGGGGGCGAACGACTCGAATCAATTGACATCCTCATTCTCTTGTATATTGGCCTCAATCTCATCGGCATTTGCCTCCGCATAAGCCCAAGCATTCCTCAAGTCGGAAAGTCTCAGAGTAGGATAATCTTCCAAAAGCTCCGACTCGCTGACGCCAAGACGTCGGGCATTAACGAGAACCCAAACGGGAATGCGAGTGTTAGCGATACAAGCATCCCCACCGCAAACCCCCGGAGTTTTTTCAATACCAGAAGAGGCAAGGGAAAGACTCCGAGCCAAAATAGCGATCGCTTCTGCCTTCTCCGTCGAAGTCAAGGCCAGCAGTTGTGGCTCTAACTCTTTTAATGTCATAATTTACTCCTTTTGTTAGCTGTTGGCTGTTGGATTTAGTTGCCTCAACTATTTGAGATTGTAACAGATTGAGGCTAACTCGCCACCTATTTACCCGCCAAAACCTCCTCTGGCAAAACGCGATTTAACTTACCGCTGCGATACCCCTCCAAATCCAAAGTCACATACACAAAACCAAACTCTTGAAACCGCGCCACCAACTCCGGCAAATCGACTAGCAACACAAACTCCTTAATCTCCTCTGGCGGCAGCTCGATCCTCGCAGTATCCTTCTGGGATCGCACCCGCAAATTCTTCCATCCCATCTCCCGCAACAGTCTTTCTCCCCTGCCGACTCTCTGCAACTTCTCAACAGTAATCTCCTCCCCATAAGGAAACCTCGAACTCAAACAAGGTTGAGCCGGTTTATCCCACCAGGGCAAACCCAATTCTTTCGCCAACTGTCGCACTTCTACTTTAGTAACTCCTACCTCTGCCAAAGGCGATCGCGCCCCCCTTTCCTTCGCCGCTTGAATGCCCGGGCGATAGTCCCGCAAATCGTCCGCATTCACACCATCGACTACATAAGGATAACCCCTTGTCAGCGCCAAAGGTTTTAAAGTATCGTGCAATTCGCTCTTACAAAAATAACAGCGATTCACCGGATTCGAGGTATAATTAGGATTGGCCATCTCGCGAGTATTTACCTCCTCGTGGATGATACCAATAGTTGCCGCTTGGACGCGGGCATCCTCCAAATCCTCCGGTAACAAAGAAGGAGAAACGGCGGTGACTGCTAAGGCGCGATCGCCCAAAACATCGCAAGCAACTTTTGCCACCAAGGTACTATCAATTCCTCCCGAATAGGCAATTAAAGCCCTATCCATTTCCGCAAATAAATTTTTCAGTCGTTCCAATTTTTCTGTCATCATAATCCCAATAGTTCGTAGTAATCTGTTCGTAGTAATCGCTTTAGCGATTCTAAATGTTAACTGTTAATGGTAACGGGAGCATCTCATATTTGCAAAAAAACTTTCACCGAACAATTAACAATTAACAATTGACAATTGACAAAAAGCGGGATTGCTTCGTTCCTCGCAACGCTCCGCGATTATTGGTTTTCTTCAAAATTGAGATGCACTCATGGTAACTCTTATTCTGGAAGAGTGCCAATCGCCCCTTCCGCCAATGCCAAAAACTGCTCTGCCCGAGTAATTAGTTCCTCCGCATCCTCAAAAGAAACTGCATTAAAACCGCCATAATCTCCACTATTTCTTAGTTCCTGAGCTTCAATTAAAAATCTATGAAATTCTACGGGCACTCTATTGGTACGGGCAAATTCTCGACCGAAGGCAGAAATAACTGCCGAATGTTTGGAAAAAGACATTCCTTCTCCTTCTAAAAACGCTTCGGCAATATAAAACATCGTGTAATAAGCCCGAGATGCTGCAAAATCTGAATAGTTTTCATCCAACAATACTTTAGCAGCATCGAGACTTTGGCGGGCTTTTAATAACAGTTGAAGTTGTTCGTCTGTCATAAGATTACTCCTTCTTTACGAATGTTTCTTAATAAAGGGCCTTGACGATTTAAAAAGTGTTCTTTCTCCATAAACAAACAGCTAATAACTTCATCGTTTTGCAACGATAAATCAGCAGCAATATGACCGGTTCTTTTAATTTCTTCTCCTAGTTTAACCGGTCCAGTAAGAACTACTAAAACATCGATATCGGAACCGCAAACGGCATCACCTCGGGCCTGGGAACCGAATAAAACGAGATTGACGAGGCGATCGCCATAAAGACTTTGCAAGCGGTTTTTAAGTTGTGACAGGATGGTTTGTATTTTTGGATTCATAGTGATTCGTTCGTAGTAATCGC
>CAZSTZ010000014.1:49018-53982 GCA_964609515.1 uncultured bacterium
CGGGAAAAAACGCCGATCGCGATCGCCAACAACACCACCACATACAACAAAGCATAAAGCGCATTGCCCGCCAAAGTTCCCGCTGGCGGAATTTGACCGTAAATGGCATCGTTTTTAAAATCCAACCTCGCCAAATCTGGCAACACCACATAAAGCGCCTTCATAAAATTTTCGATGCCGGCATTTTCCGTCAACTTTCCTAAATTCACCAAATCCCGACTTAAATTTCCCATCAAATAAACGCCAAAAGTCAATAAAGTAGCGAGGAGAGAACTGGTAAAAACCCCAAAAGCAATCCCCACCGCCGTCAGCAAAGAAAACTCAAAAAAGAGAAAAACTGCAGTTATGGCAATGCTGCCCAAAGGATAGGAAATCTTGCTAAAACTGAGAATGGCAAAATAAATTACCGTCATCGCCGCCACCAACACCGCGAGAACTGCAGATAAACCGATATGTTTGCCAATTATTAATTCCGCCCGACTTAAAGGTTTGGCAACTAGGATATAAACCGTTCGTTTTTCTAACTCTTTATTAACCAAACCGGTGCTAATAAAAACAGTTACTACTAATGCTAAAACGGAAATTCCCGCCAAACCGGTATCTAATATAATTTGTCTTTCCGTTTGGGCCGCGAGTTCGGGAATTAAACGAACTGCCGCCGCCATTAATAAAGCAAATAAACCGATTAAATAAAGGACGCGATCGCGAATTACTTCCCAAAATACATTAGTAGCGATCGTCCAAATTCTACCTAAACTCATCTTTAATTTCCCCCTTAATTTTAGATTCCGTAGAACAGGCATCTTGCCTGTTACCGTAGAACAGGCATCTTGCCTGTTACCGTAGAACAGGCATCTTGCCTGTTCCCTGCCTGTTCCCTGCCTGTTAAATAGTCGGTCGGTTTAACGCTTTCCGTCGTACCGGTCCGCACTCTACTATATTAACGATTCGGGGGAGCTCTTGGCTAGTGTCTGCCTCGTTCGGTGTCTCCCCACTTTCAGGTGTGGAAACCTGCCGTTGAATTTGACAGCTTTTGCTTAGATAATAACCCTCTTTTCCCGGAGTCGGTCCTTGCCAAATTAATTGCAATTCTATTTGATATCCAGAATTACTAGCGATAATTGGCGTTTGCAAAAACCAGTATTTATTCTCCTTCGCTGGCGGCAATTGTTCTAGTGCTTGATGTTTCAAAGTTATTAATTTTAACTTCATTTTTTCCACCGAAGTTTCTAGCTGGCGATCGCCCGTTTCAGCCCTCAATTTTTGTTCGATTAAATTTAAAATTATTGCTCCCCTAGAGTCGCCAATCGAACTCGGTTTAATTTTATTTATAAAAGCACTCTTGCTAAGGTCTTCCTCTAATAAACTAGGGTATTGTTTGCCCCATTCTTGAATCACAAAATGCAAGCTCAACCAACAGGTTAGCAGTAAATTGATTAAAAACAGAAAAGTAAAACTTTTACTCGTTAAAGGTGAAGATGATTGTAATTTACCCCCATTTTTGATAAAAACAGTTAATTCGGCAATGCAAAAAGATAGTAAAGGCCACATAATAACTATGAAAGACTTTATCTCGTTATTAACATTTTGGTATAAAAAAAAGGCAATCATTCCCCCAGTAATCCAAGGACTGAGAGTAAAACTACCGATGGTTAATTTTTTAGCAGTAAGGAAACCGACACCAATAGTTAAAAACAACCAACTCAAACTGCCGAGAATTTCGCTCAGTTTGTTATCGCCATTTTCCCCCAAATTGACTAAAATAGAACCCAGAAACAGCAGCAGAGCTACTAATAAAAAAGTTTGCCATTGCAGAGGCTTAGTCGGGATAAGAACTTCTTCTATGTGTTTTAATCTTTCTCGAAAAAATTTATTCATAATTCTTGAGCTTGAATCAACCAAATTAAGACAATAAAAATATGACTGCAAAGATGAGCAGCGACGAGCATTATCGATTGGCTATTTTTTAAATCTTCCATGTTTAATTGAAGTTTGAAAGCATCTTTATCCAGCTTTTTTTCCCAGATAAATTCTCCCAATTGTAATCCGATTAATTTCAACAATAAAGATAGGAAAAAAACGATTAAAAGCGCGAAAATTTCTTCCCAAGATAGCCCGCCTTGGTTGCCAAAAACTATATAAATCATTACTCGATCTAGGAGAGATTCTGGCAAAAAACTCAGGATAGATAAAAAGACCGACCAGCCGGCACAAGCAGACAGCAAATTGATAAAAGTTGCCTGCTCAACAGCAGTCTTAGGAGGCATTTTAAGTTGGAATTTAAAAACCAAAGCTTCAGTAGCGATCGCCACCAATAAAATTAAAATTTGAAAAATGACAATCTTAAAGGGGAGAATAGTTAAATCCATGTTTTAGGAATGGCGAATGGGAAATTGGGAATTGTTAATTACCAGTAGAACGGGCAAGATGCCCGTTCTACGAGAATTAACAAAAAGGGGATATAATTGCTATTAAAATAAGCCCTAATTTTGGTGAAATAACTATGAATAGAAACGGCATCGGGATTCGCACGGCCCAACAAATGTCAGAGCGCATCGTCGGCCAAATACACGTTTACGATGGCAAGAGCAAAGGCAAATCCCAGGCCGCCCTGGGAGTTGTTTTGCGCTCCATCGGCCTCGGCATCCATTCCGACTACCCCACCCGAGTCCTATTGCTTCGCTTTCTCAAAGGGCCGGGACGTTCCTACGACGAAGACGCCGCCATCGAGGCATTACAAAAAGCTTTCCCCCATTTAATCGACCAAGTTAGAACCGGTCGGGCCGAATATTTTGGCCCCCATGAAGTCACTCGCTTTGACAAAATGGAGGCCCAACGGGGCTGGGACGTGGCTAAAGGAGCGATCGCCTCGGGCCTCTATTCCGTGGTAGTTCTAGACGAACTCAACCCGGTATTAGACCTGGGTCTGTTGCCGGTGGATGAGGTGGTCCGTACTATCCAGAATAAACCACAACATTTAGAAATTATCGCCACGGGCCGGGCAGCCCCCCCCGAATTATTGGATATTGCCGACCTGCATTCGGAAATGAAACCCCAGAAGCACTCCACCGCCGAAGAATACGGCATTACCGGTATCGAGATTTATACCGGGGCGGGCAAGGGTAAATCTACCAGCGCTTTAGGCAAGGCCCTACAGGCCATCGGTCGCGGCATCGGTCGGGACCAATCCCATCGGGTTTTAATAATACAATGGCTCAAAGGCGGCATGGGTTATACGGAAGATGCGGCGATCGCTGCCCTCCGGCAAAGCTATCCTCATTTGGTGGACCATCAACGTTGCGGCGGGGATGCTATTGTCTGGCGGGGGCAGCAAAAAGAAATAGATTTTGTCGAAGCAGAAAGAGGTTGGGAAATAGCGCGAGTGGCCATCGCTTCCGGTCTCTATAAAACTATTATTTTGGACGAACTAAATCCCACGGTGGATTTGGAATTGTTACCAGTAGAACCCATCGTCGAAGCCTTATTAAGAAAGCCGAAAGATACGGAAATAGTTATTACCGGACGCTGTTTAAATCCGCCGGCTTATTTCGATTTAGCGAGCGTTCATTCCGAAGTTTTTTGTCACAAACATTATGCCAATCAAGGCGTAGAATTAAAACGCGGCGTCGATTTTTAATTCTCCCTGTAGTAGCGCAACACAGTTAAAATGGTGGGTGCTTTTTCTTGGCTTCGAGACCTAAGAAACCAGGTTTCGCACGAGTTACCTGGTTTCTGCTGGGTGATGGTATTTGTTGAGTATGAGTACGAGCGAAAACTACCCACACTTTTAGCTGTGCAGTGCTAGTAGGGTGCGCACCGCGCACCTTAAATTTTCTTTGTTTTTTTATTTGAGTCAGCATCGTTCTACCCTACGGTAAATTACTAATAGCTCCCGCAAACCAACTCGCCGCACTAATATTAGTTCCTTGACTTAAACGTTGTAAAGTTTGACCCAACAAGGAGACAGGCAATCCCTCCAAAGCGACGGACTGTGCTACCTGTTGATACGTCTTATCCTGCTGCAACCGAAACGCTAACACCCGTTTCCCTACCACATCCACTACCCAATATTCGGGAATTTCCAGGTCGGCATACAGTTGTTTTTTCTCATCCAGATCCGTTGCCAAGGTGGTATCCGAAATTTCTCCTACTAAATCGGGAACGCGCCAGTTATCGAGATTTATACGACGCGGTTGCTCTTCTTCCCACTGGGGCACTCCGTCGCCTATATAAAGAATTAAATCTGGCGACGCTGCTTGTAAGTTAGGTTTTTCTAGCAAACAACGTCCGAGAGATTCAGCAGATAGATTTGGCCTGAGATTAAACCAGAAACCAAACAGCAGGGTAAACAGATCGCTAACTTTGGCGTGGTTAATTCCTTCGCTTCCCATTTCAATAAAAAGTTTTTTTCCATCAAAAAACAGTCTAATCCTATCCGCGCTAGAATTATCGCGGTAGCTCAAATAATCTTCCCAAGTGGCGGGTTGCCATTTGGGAAACTCTGCGGTAATAGTAGGTATGTGTTCTGTTGCAGTTAAAGTTGTCATAGCTTGGATTACTTCAAAGCGTCACATTTCAGTTTATCATAATGCAATAACCAATATTAAGAAACCCGGTTTTTTTCAAAAATTAAGAAACCCGGTTTTGCCGAAATTACCGGGTTTCTGGACTACTGGATCGCCCTTATCTCCCATTCCCTATTCTATGTGGAACTCTCCCCCAAAACAACTAAAACTATCCGATAACGATATTCACGTCTGGCGCGCGGACTTAAATTTGCTTCCAGAACAAATAGAAGCGCTGGCAGCAATTCTGTCTGCCGACGAGAGCGATCGCGCCAACCGCTTCCGCTTCGAGAAGGATCGCAACCGCTTTATCGCCGCGAGGGCAATACTGCGATCGCTTCTTGCCACCTATCTTAATTTACCTCCCTCTCAATTGGAGTTTATTTACGGCGATCGGGG
>CAZSTZ010000015.1:0-52912 GCA_964609515.1 uncultured bacterium
CTTTATGTCGAAGATGTTGAGGGAGATTGGTTGGAAAATTGGGATGAGGATGAGGAGGATTTAGAAACTGAAACAGATGGCAATTTAACGGGAGAAAAATTTGAAAAAACGACTCTGGCTTTTCTCAATAGCGATGACCCAGTGGCGGTGAAAGTACGGGACAAGTTAAAAGAAAAATCTCTGGCTGAAATTGCGGCGGAGTTGGAAAAGTGTTTGATGTTGCCTAAAGAGGGCGATCGCCAACTTTTTGCTGTTAAAGAGTTATTGGGAAGTGGCGTTAGTGTTGGGTCGAAAACTCGTGGTAATAATGATGAGGATGATGATGAAATTGAAATGTTAGAGTTAGCTGAGGATTTGTTGGAGAAGTTAGTCGAGTTTTTAGAAAGAGGGAACGATCGCCATGAATAATCAAGAAAATTCCGATAGTTTTAAAACAGGCGATCGCCCTGTCGAATTTTCCCAAAATGAAGTAGTTTATGCCGATTTTTCAGAAATGGCGATCGATACCGAATATCAAAAAGAGGCTTTAGCGATTTGTCGAGAGTTTGAAAAATCCGATTGGGAAGCATTACAATTAAGTGAAATTTAAACAAAGGTTAACTAAAGAATATGTCTAAAGGATTCGGTAAAAAAACAACTAAAAAAGTCTCCAAACGGCAAAAAGCTTATTTCAAGTTGATAGGAAAACTGCTGAATTGCCCGAGGGGTCAAGAAGAAAAAGTATTAACGGACAACCAACATCTCATTGATGCTGGTTTAGTCCAAGCAATGAGAGTAGCAGCTGTGGGGCTAGCAAAAGAAGGAGAACTAAAATCTGCCCAGTTTTTAATAGGTATTGCTGGGTATTTATCTGAAGATTTAGAAAGCTCTGGCCCTACAGAAAATATGTCTAATTTCCCAGAAAAGGAATATTTTGGCAAGTTTTTATTGCAGATAATGTTAGCTGACGATAATCCCGACGGGACAAGACCAATTCTACAAACTTATCTACAGCAAGACCCATATTTTATTCAAAAGCTTCGCAGTTGGTTAATGGCAAAAATATCAAAAGCGACTCCGAAAGAGGCAATAGGCTATGCAAGCGTTCTTAGCATTTGTGGCACTGCAATTTCTTCGTTTCCTTTAGGGGATACTGCTGAAAATTTAGAAGAAGCGATCGCTTGTTTGGAGGTGGCTTGGTCAGTATTAAATCAAAATAAATTGCCTGATTCAAGAATATTAAAGCCTGAAATAACACATTTATTAGCCATTGCTTACTGCGAACGAATTAAAGGAGATAAAGCTGAAAATATAGAGCTAGCTATAGCGAAATTTGAAGAAGCTTTAGAGTTAATTACCCGCGAAAGCGAATCGGAACTTTGGGGGCAGATTAAAAATAGTTTGGGTATTGCTTACCGCGATAGGATTTGGGGAGATAAAGCAGATAATTTAGAACTAGCGATCGCTGCTTTAGAAGATGGTTTACAAGTCAGAACTAGGAATGAATTTCCCGAAAAATGGGCGCAAAGTAAAATGAATTTAGCAGTTGCTTATCGTCATCGCGTTCGAGGGGATAAAGCAAAAAATTTAGAGCTATCGATAACAGAAAATCGAGAAGCTTTACAAGTATATAATCCTCAACAATTCCCTGAAGATTGGGCTGGAGTTAACTTTAATCTAGGTAATGTTTACCTTCACCGAATTCAAGGCGAAAAATCGGATAATTTAGAAAAGGCGATCGCTTGTTATAAAAACGCTTTGCAAGTCATTACTAAAAATAAACTTCCTTTTAAGTGGGCGATGGCAAAAATGAGCTTGGGTAATGCTTATAGAGACAGCAATATAACAGAAGCAATCGCTTGTTATCGAGAAGCATTTGAAATATTTACCCCTACTAATTTTCCCGAAAACTGTTTTCTAAATGGAACGAACATGGGCTATGCTGCCTTTTTTGCCGAACTATGGCCCGAGGCAATAGAAGGGTTTAGTGCTGCGGTTGAAGCTGTAGAACAAAACCTTAATTGGGCAGAATCGGAAGCTCGCCGTCAAGAAATTAAAGCAGAAGCTACCCACATATACGAAAAGTTAATAACTGCTTGCGTTAAAAACGGGCAATTAGATTTGGCAAAAGAATATGCCACTCGTTCGAGTTCCCTTCGTTTAGTCAATAAACTTGCCAATAACGACCTAGATTTAGATTCAGACAAAGAGATTGTGGATTTCTGCATTCAGGTATTAGAAAGCAGTTTTGATAGCAACGGCAACGCACAAGTATTGTACCCAATTTTAGAGGCAAATTTAGACAAACTCGATGACAAATTTGCGATGGTTTTGCGCGGTTTGGGAGAACGCATTCAATCTCAAATAAAGCCAGAGCAACTTGCCCAATTATCTAATTTATTAAAAACAAACGAGCTAGCAGCAGAAATAGGAAAAGAACAGGTGTTCATAATAGCTACACTCATGGGCTTGCTCGTTTTTAGTTCTCTGATTTTGCGGTTTCCAAAAGGCAACAAAGGAACAAATATCGAAATTGCGATCGTCGGTTACGAAGTGTTGGAAAATATCTTTACTCGCGAAGGGTTTCCCCAACAGTGGGCGGGATGTCAAAGCGAGCTGGGTAGTGCCTACAGGAATCGGTTTCGCGGCGATCGCGAATCGAACTTAGAAAAAGCGATCGCTTATTGTCAAAATGCTTTGCAAATCGTTGCTCCAGAATCAGACACCCAAATGTGGGGATTTATTCAAACCAATTTAGCAACTTGCTATTCCGATCGCATCAAGGGCGATCGCTCCCAAAACCAAGAACTAGCAATTAGTTATTGCCAAGAAGTACTAGAAGTATGCATCCGCGACGAATTTCCCGAACAGTGGGGGAATGCGGCGAGTAAGCTGGGTACGTTTTTTCTAGAAAAAGCTAGCGAAAATCGAGCGGAGAATTTAGAGAAAGCTATTTATTACTATACGGAAGCGGCAAAAGTTCTTACCTTTGAGCAATTTCCCGTAGAGTGGAGTTGTATCCAAGATGGTTTGGGTTTGTCTTATAGTAATAGGATTAAAGGCGATCGCTTAGATAATCTCAAACAAGCAATCGAGTATTTTCAAACTGCACTAAAAGTTCGCACCCGGGAAGATTTTCCTCAAGACTGGGTGAAAACTTTGTCTCACCTTGGCAGCACCTGCCAAGCCATAGACTCCCCAGAGAGCATAGAGCGTGCAATTGAATGCTATGAAACTGCTTTAGAAGTAGCTACTCTCCAAGAAATGCCTACAGAATGGGCGATGCTTCATACTAATTTGGGTGGGGCTTATAGCGATCGCTCCCAAGGAGACAAAATCTCTAATATCAAGAGCGAAATAAACCACTACGAAGCTGCGTTGCAAGTCTATACTCGCAGGGCATATCCTCAACATTGGGCAAGTTTGCAAAATAACCTCGGCCTTTTCTACGGCAAACTTGGACAAGTTGAAAAGCAAATTCAATACTTGCAACTATCCCTCGAAGCCTGCGAGGCATTTCCCAAAGATTGGGCAGGTACGCAATACAATCTGGGTCTTGCTTATCGTGAATTGGGGGTTATGCCAGAAGCAGTTAATTGTTTCCGTTTGTCTTTGGAAGTTTTTACGCCTAAAGCTTTTCCAGTAGATTGCTTCGATTCTGGAGATGCTTTGGGTAATTTGGAATTTAAGGGTATGCGGTGGGAAGAAGCAATTAAAGCTTATGAGCTTGCCATTGAAGCAATAGAAACCACTCGCAATTGGACGCCTTCCGAATCTCGTCGCCAAGCAATAATGGAAAACGTCATTGATGTTTATTTTAATATGGTGCAAGCTTGCATCAACGCGGGCGACCTCAAAAAAGCCCTCGAATACGCCGAACGTTCCAAGTCTAAGCTTTTGGTCGATATTATGGCAAGCAACGATCGCTACCAAACCGACAATATCCCCCCAGAAGTGGAGAAGCTATTGCAACAATATAACGACTTGCAACAACAAATAGATCGAGAACGCCGCCAACAAACTGCCGATACTACCAGAGAAACCAAAACCGATCGCGCCTCCTTCCACGCCTACAACCAGATCGTCGACCGCCTGGAATCCGAAAAACAGAACATCTGGGAACGACTCCGACGCCTCGACCCAGTTTTGGCGGGGGAAATTCAGGTTAGCGCCCCAGATATCCCCGCCATGCAGCGACTTATCGACAAACCTACCAGCGCCATCCTCAGTTTCTACAACACTTCCAGCGACACCCATATTTTTATCTTGCGAAAAGATTGCATTTCCCTCCACACCTGCCCCCAACAAGGTATCGAAGGGTTGCAGCGTTACATCGCCGAGAATTGGTTGTCGCCCTATCTGCCTCGCGAGGGCGAAACTAAAGATGAGAAAAAACAACGACAGTCGGAAGGGTTCCATCGCCTAGATTCGATTTTGGACGAATTGGGCGATCGCCTCCAACTCAACGACCTTATCGCCCGGCATCTCGACGGCATCGAAGAACTGATAATCGTTCCCCATCTGTTGCTGCATCTAATTCCTTTTGGGGCGATCGCCATTTCCGACTCCCCGCCCCGCTATCTGGGAGATAAATTCCTAATTCGCTACGCGCCCAGTTGCCAAATTTTAGAATTTTGTCACCAACGAGGCGAAGTGGATGCGGAAAGTTTCCAATACGGTATCGTCGAAGATGCCCAAGAAAACTTGCCTTGTGCCGCTTGGGAGGGCGATCGCCTTGCCGAATTGTTGGGCATCCCGGCAACCAACCGCCTGCGAGGCAAAAGTCAAGCAACCTGCCACAACTACCGCCAGCTAGCAGAAAAGGTGCAAGTCCTCCACTCCTGCCACCACGCCGAATCTCGTCTGGATAAGCCTTTGGAGTCGGTACTGAAATTAAGCGATGGCGATATTACTTTGGGGCAACTGATGAGTCCGGGATGGCGTTTGCCCCATTTGTCCGACGTATTTCTCTCTTGCTGCGAGACGGGTTTGGGGATGCCTGCGCTGACGGACGACATTCTCACTCTGGCAGCGGGGTTTTTGTGTGTCGGTGCCAGAAGCGTTGTTAATACTTTGTGGTCCGTTGACGATTTGGCGACGGCATTGGTTTGTACTTTGTACTATCGGCGGCGACAGCAGGGGGAAAGTCGCCCCCAGGCTTTGTGGGGGGCACAGATGGAGTTGCGCAATTTCAGTCAAGATGATTTTAAAGAACTATCTCGGCAGGTGGAGGCGAAACGAAAGGAAGCGAAACGGCGAAACCAAGATCGCGAATATCACAAATACAGTCGCATTAGGATTCAGCTTTTAGACATTCAAAATTCCTCAAACCAACCTTTCTCCCACCGAGAATATTGGGCGGCTTTTACTTGTCAGGGTTTATCCTAACAAGTTCGTAGTAATCGCTTCAGCGATAAAAAAGACCAATCGCTGAAGCGATTACTACGAACAGTCTATAATTTCCCCCATCAAAACGATGCTTTCTTTACAAAAAATCGCTTAAGTTTTCACCGCCACTTTTTCAGATTGAGGTAAAGAAATTGCCAGCAATTCTTCCACGCTTAAAGATGGCGGCGGAGTCGATGCCGCTTCCGCATCCATCAACTCTTTATATTTCTCAAAAATCGCCACCGCTTCTTCTTCTTGGTCTGTCAATTTATCGTAATAATAAGGAATAGAAAACCAATGCTCGAAAGCGATTTCTAACAAACCATTTTCTGAGAATCGAAATTGCCAGTATTGGGAAAGAGTTGGGTCAACTATTTTAAACAACGGCGCGGGATTTTGGATGGGGAAATAGGTGTAATTATCGTCGCAGATATAATACCAAATTTTTCCCTGCCATTCATACAAACCATAAACAATATATGATTTGCCAACTGTTAGTTGAAATTCCATCTCTTTTTGATAACAGAGATGGGGAAGGAAATAACTTTCGGGAAGGGCAGCGCCAGTATTAGCGATACAAAGAATTTTCATAATTGATTTACCTCACTCATTTTTAGGTGCAGTTTTAGGATATGTGCGTTTGAATTTAAACTCTACGCTTTGACCTGTGGTAGTATTTTGGAACCAATGGATTTGAACGATCGCCCCATAGATAGAGGCTTTTTGGGTACTAACTATTTTAACCCATTTGTTAAAAAAAAGTTCGTAGTAATCGCTTCAGCGATTAAAAAGACCAATCGCTGAAGCGATTACTACGAACTATCGCGCTTTCCAGAAACCAGGTTTTTTCACCTGGTTTCTTTACAAAAGAGGGAAACCTCCATTTTTATTAATAATAAAATCGTCAATTTCTCCCATCAAAACGATGGTTTCTGCCAACGCGGCAACCACATTTTGATAACAGTTAATTTCCTCATAATCTAACTTCCTCCCCTTGCGATCCTTTAACCACTTCTGGCAAACTTGGTACCCACCGATGTAGAAATTCCACGCCTCGGGCGCTACCCCCTCGAAATATTGACTCTTGTTTATCCAAACTTTGCCGCCAGAGTCGCCTTTGGGTGCCGTATAACGAACTTTCTCGATTTTATTGTCTCCAGTTTTCGGATAACAGACAATTTCTGCTGCCGTTGCTTTCATCAAATGGAGGTTGACGAGGCGATCGCCCTTCGCCCCCAACTCCCAGAAGAGATTGCAGTTAGATGTTAGAGGCAAGCGGGGAAAGTCGGTTTTGAGAAATTCGGCGTAACGCTGGCGGTAGGTGGGAGAGTGGAAAACTGCATACATATAATTAAAGATGTCTTCGGGGCCGAAAGTCGTTTTGCCGTCACCTTTGCCGTCGGCGATAAATTCCATGCCCAAACGAGTCGAGATATCTGCGATAAATTCTGGGGCGAGGTTGGGCGATCGCTTTCCTGGGGCGTTAGTTGGGGGGCGATCGAACAGAGTCGGATTATCTTTTGGGTAGAGATAGAGAGGAAAGAAATATCCAGAAGCATTGCCCGTTTCTAAAACGTGACGATCTACAAGCGATCGCCCCACGCTAAAATGCGTCACCTTTTCTAACTTAACCTGTCTGTTTGCTATCAAACCCAGATTATCTCCCCTTAACATATTGCCCATAACTTCTCCCCTGGGCGTACAATGAAAACCTCTCGAATTTCCCGTGTAATAGGTATAGCGAAAATCGAAAGGTCGATAAAGAATGGAGGCAATTTTACCTTGAGAAATCCCAGATTTTTTTAAGTCTTTTTGCGCCAATTCAACCTTCCAATCTCTGCTATCTTTACCTAAGTTATATTTTGCCCTCGCTGCCTCCACCGACAAAGCAACAAAATTAGTAACAGTTTCCCAAATCTCATTCTTAGTAAAACCAATAGTTAACTTATCCCTGGCAGTGACAATACCGACGCTATTAACCGGCATCGCCTCGGTAACTTTCCAACCCTTTTGATACTCAGCTAATAAATCCGTATTTTGCGGTTTAAATAAATAAAATGGCAAACTCGGTTTTAAAGTCTCCCACTCCGTCGAACTAACATCGTTTTCCGCCAACCAATAATATTTTCCTCCCACCAATTCCTTACCTTTGGCGGTGTCTTGAAATAACTCCCTTTCTCCCCATAAATCTTGATGATAAACCGTCGCCAATTTTTGATTGTTGCCGGGAAATTTCAGAAAAATCCCAATGGCAACGCCCTGCCTAACGTCAAAAACATTTTTATCTTGCGAACCGTCGGGGCAAGTTTCTTTCTTCTTACTATTACCGTGTAAATCTAACAAATAAATCTCATCAAAAGTCTGCATTAAATGGTAACGCATCCCCCGAAAAGTTGGATTATCCAAATAACCGTGATTGGTAATTAATGCCACAATGCCACAACCCGTTAATTCAACTCGATGTTGAGAAAAACGAATAAATTTAACGTAATCATCTAACAATCCTTTGGGGTTTTTCTCTCCCAAAGGTTGACCGTCAATTTGGTAATAGTCTTTGACTAAATTTACAATCCAAGGGTCAGTATTTAGAGATTCGTAAGAATAAGGAGGATTTCCTAAAACTACCATTACCTGGGCAGCTTGTTTTACCTCTTTTGCTGCAGCAGGAATTTGAAAAGATTCTTGTAAAGTATTAGTTAAATAAATTTTCAAGGATTCGTCTGCGTTAAAATCGCATCCCAAATCCTGCAATAACAAACCTAATTTCATGTGGGCAACCGTGTAAGGTGCCATTAACAATTCAAAACCAAACAAACGGGGTAATAAATGTTGGCTGACATAAACGGACAAAAGTTCATCTTTTTTTTTAGACTTTCATAAATATAATTAATTAACCCATAAATAAAAGCACCAGTTCCTACCGCAGGGTCTAAGATTAACACTCGATAAATTTCTCTGGTTCCTTCCCCGTTAAGATTGGGAATTTCTATCTTGCTGGAATCTGCCAAACCTTTAGCAATTTTAAATTTATCTTTCAGCAAATAATCGACGCTTTTAACTAAATAATTAACCACCGGTTCCGGCGTGTAATAAACTCCGCGAGACTCCCGCATTTCCGGGTCGTATTCTGCCAGAAAGGTTTCGTAAAAATGCACCACCGGGTCTTCTTGGCGAGTTCGTTTGCCGAAGTCTTTGAGAATTGATTCTATTTCCGTATGTTTGAGCATTTCTGCTAATTCGTCAACGGCCCAAGCGATGCGAAAGTCTAAATCCGGTCCGGCAATTTGTCCGAATATACTGCGCAAAAAAGGATTAGTTTTTGGCAAGTCGCGGGCGGCGTTCCACCGAGAAAAGTTGCTGGGATTTTCGCAGTTGCATCTGGCGACAAATAACCCATAACAAATCGTTTGGGCGTACATATCGGCAAATTGATTTTTGGTTAAGTCTTTGATTAAGACTTTTCTAAACAATTCGAGTTGGTCGTTTAACGTTCCCCCTTTTTCTGGGGAAGCGTTGGCGAAGTCTTGCGGATGCAACATCGCCCCTTTTATTGCCTCTCGAATTAACTGCCCCAAACTCGCCATCCGTCGCGCTAATTCTTTGGGAGTATTTATCGTTTTGGTCGCAGTTTCTATTTCTCTGATGCAGTCGGCGAACGGGTTCATAGTGTTTTTTGGTAAACGTGCTGTTTCTAATATTAATAGGATAGGCGATCGCTTTCGATAAAATACCGCTGTTGGGTTCCGGTTCCCTTCACCCAACCTACAAATTATCTGCTGTTGGGTTCCGGTTCCCTCCACCCAACCTACAAATTATCTGCTGTTGGGTTCCGGTTCCCTTCACCCAACCTACAAATTATCTGTTGTTGGGTTCCGGTTCCCTCCACCCAACCTACAAATTATCTGTTGTTGGGTTCCGGTTCCCTCCACCCAACCTACAAATTATCTGCTGTTGGGTTCCGGTTCCCTCCACCCAACCTACGGACTCTGGCCCTACGGACTCTGGCCCCCCCCTTTTCAAGGGGGGCGGGGGGGGATCGAAAGCCCAGTTTATTCATACTCATATTCATACTAAAAAAAGGCCCATCAGTCTTGGGGCCATCAGTCCCAAGCCGGGCCCGTTATCGGACCAATGGCCAAGTTAGCGTCCAAATCGGTCTAATCTGTTTAAAAGTGGCCCTTTGAATTATGAATGGCCGCGATCGCATCAATTCTCATCTAGTTTTTCTTCATGCTTTATCTGTTTAATAATAGTTAAATCAAAAAAAGTTTGATTTATACATCAATATTGTTTTTCTAAAATCCAAAGCGAACGAAAAAAATAGGCAGAGGGGCGATCGCGTACTATAGTTAAAACTATCCACTTATCAACCATCCGTGCATCAATGACCTATAGTCTGAGAATTGCCGACCTACCAAGCGATGAAAGACCCCGGGAACGATTGGCGGCCCACGGTCCGAAAACCCTTTCAAGTGCCGAACTAATTGCTATTTTATTAGGTACCGGTCAGGGCAAAGGGAAACTATCGGCGGTGGGTTTGGGGCAATATATTTTAAATCAATTAAGCGAAAACGAAAGAGACCCTCTCTCGGTATTGCGGAACATTAGCATCCAAGAATTAACTAAAATACACGGTATCGGTACTGCCAAAGCAACAACGATAATAGCAGCGATCGAATTGGGCAAGCGCGTATTTCAATCCCGACCGCCAGAACTAGCAGTTATCGATACTCCTCAATTGGCTGCGGAAGCTCTCAGTCACGATTTAATGTGGCAAACTCAAGAACGGTTTGCAGTGTTGATGTTAGACGTGAAAAACCGTTTGTTGGGCAGAAAAGTTCTTACTATCGGCACTGCCACAGAAACCCTAGCACATCCAAGGGAGATATTCCGGGAGGTCATTCGTCAGGGGGCAACCAGAGTTATCGTCTCCCACAACCACCCCTCCGGTAACGTGGAACCGAGCCCCGAGGACATCTCCCTAACCCGGCAACTCTTGGCCGGGGCCCAATTTTTGGCCATTCCCCTTTTGGACCATGTAATTTTAGGCAACGGCGACCATTGCAGTTTGCGTCAAACGACGGATCTATGGGAAGAATACCCCCAAGGCGATTAAATGAGACAAGGGGGACAAGGCGGACTTTCGGGGACACGGGGACGCGGGGACGCGGAGACACGGGGACACGGAGGACACGGGGACACCCCCTCTCCGCGTCTTCCGCGTCTCCCCCCTCTCCCTTGTCTCCCCCAACTTTTTCTCGGGGGGGTTGTCAATTTAAAAAAGCTGTGTTAAACTAAGAAGTTACGGGCGATTAGCACAGTGGTAGCGCACTTCCTTCACACGGAAGGGGTCACAGGTTCAAATCCTGTATCGCCCATGAGAATTAAAATAAATAATGATTTTGTAGGTTGTGCGTACCTCCGTGAAACCCAACAATACTATTACAGAATCGTAGGTTGTGCGTACCTCCGTGAAACCCAACAATACTATTACAGCTTTGAGAAAAAATAGAGATGTAGGGGCAAAGCATTCGGGAGATAATAGCAGTCCTATCTGAGTTGTGTCCAAAAGTGGGTCGCTTTTAGGCAAAAGGCAAAAGGCAAAAGTCAAGAGAAAAAGCAAGAAGGGAAAAGAGAAAGGTAGATAAAAAACAGAATGTCTGATTTTTTTTCTACTTTTTGACTTTTGACAACCCGTTTAGGATTGCTAAAGCTACAATAAAAAGCATAAAAATTTATGTCCGAATGCTTTGCCCCACCCCGCGTCTAATTTTCTGGTTTCTTATCGCAAATCTTAATTAATTAATAATAGGAAAAAACCATGCAACAAGTAATTAGCATCGAAGAAACAATCGCAGAAAAGGTCAAAAGCCTATCCCCAGAAAGAAAACAGCAAGTGTTAGATTTTGTCGAATTTTTGCTAAGTAAAACGCCCAAAAAGAAAGAATTTAAGCATCCCGACGGAAGACCGATGTCTGCCTTAGAAGCTGCTGGGGATTTAGTTGGTTCTGTAGAAGGTCCGGGAGATTTATCTATGAAAAAAAGAGAGTTAAAAGGACATAAGGTAGAATGAAAAAAAAGGTTTTGTTAGACACAGGACCCTTGGTGGCTGTAATCGATCGCCGAGATCGAAATCATCAATGGGCAACAAGAGAATGGGAAAATATCGAAGAGCCTTTATTGACCTGCGAACCAGTGATAACTGAGGCTTGTTTTCTGGTCAGAAATGTTTATGGTGCTAAGGCATCAATAATTTCTTTGATAAATAAAGGGGTTATTGAAATTGCTTTTAACCTAAACGAGGAAGCAGAAATTATCGAGCAATTAATTAATCGTTATCAGTCGGTGCCCATGTCATTAGCGGATGCTTGTTTGGTACGAATGGCAGAACTTTTTAACAATAGCAGTTTATTAACTCTAGATAGCGATTTTAGAATCTACCGCAAAAACCGAAACGAACCCCTGGATTTGATAATAGCCGAACATTTTTAAAAAAAGCGATCGCCCCAGTCCCTATCCCAGAAACCCGGTTTTTTGAAAAAACCGGATTTCTTGACCGTTCCTCTAACTAATTAGAACACTAAGCATCCAAAATAGAAACAACTATTTCGCCGCTATTATCATCCTTGTTGGTATCCAACAGCGCGGCACAAACAGTAGTAGTTTCTTTCACTTCTAAAGTGATAGTGTCATCAAACCCGTTCAAAGAAGACCAGGTAGCAGTAGTTTCGATGTTAGTTTTGTAGTTAACAAACTTGCCGCCATAAATCCAAATTAAGACAAATGCTTCCGGGCCGCGACCGTCGGCATAGCTAAAGTTACCGCTTTTAATGCGCAATACATACATTCCCGGTTCTAAAGTTGTAGATACTCCCGTATTTTGGAAAGCATCCATCCATCCTCGGTCGACCTGAAAACAATTGTTCTTGCTATCAACTGTTAGGGTTTTCATCTGCAATCTCCTTTTTTGTAATAAAAACGAGGGTTTGTATTTTGCTTGGTGGGGCGATCGCCCCCAAGACCGATGCTGCTGTTACAGAATAACAGCAAGCGACGGTATTATAACACGGTTGCGGTGATTGTCAAGGGGGAAAAGAGAAAAATTTTGACTTGGCTTTAGCTGTCCTCTAAAAGTTGCCTCAAAAACTCTACAAAATTCGCTAATGCTGCTATTTCATTTTGAGATTTATCGCTAACCCAGTCGTCGTTGGCAATACTAGCTGTATTTGAAGAGCCAGGTTTGAGAATGCTAACCACTGTGGCGATTAAAGCCTTTTCGCGATCGAAGGGTTTCCACTTCAGAGGTTCTCCCTCTCTCTCCTCCTCGGAAAACAGAG
Source organism: uncultured bacterium (assembly GCA_964609515.1). Taxonomy (GTDB): domain Bacteria; phylum Cyanobacteriota; class Cyanobacteriia; order Cyanobacteriales; family Microcoleaceae; genus CALKCV01. Next base: position 12,705 of record CAZSTZ010000015.1, read on the forward strand.
CCAAATAAGATTTAGCCCTTTCTATATATTCGGGATAAACTACTTCTCCGCATTGACATATCAAAGTATCTAATACTCCTTCAGAAGCATTATCTGGTAAGACATAAATACCCGTTCGCGGGGTATTTTTATCTACAACTCCCGGACTTTTAGGAAAATTAGGAAAGTAGTTGCGGAAGCGATCGTAATAGCGTTGCACTACGCTATTAACTGCTTTATCATCGGCATCTGCAACTATTCCGAAAGCTGCTATACCAGTTCGATACTTAGAATTAGCGATAATAACATCCTCAAGATTTACCGGAAGACTGCTACCTTCACCTGCATAGACAGCTACCGAAATGCTATCTGTAAAAAGAATAGAAGGCATATCGAGACGCTTGTACAAATTTCCTTTTTTGGGATAATTAGGCTTAAATTTATCCCAAAAATCATCTAACTTTGATTCTTCACCTCGAAATTTTTTAAAACCAAGAAGTTGGAGTACCTTGCCTACAAACGCTTGGTCGTGCGGTCCTTCCACACCAATAATCGCATATTTTACCATCTTACCTCATGACCTAAATCTAGACGTAACCTTTGCAATCTTTCCCCATCAATTCTAGTTACTTGAGTTTGCAATTCTTGGGGTTCCAAACGATATAAAACTAAATCTGTTTCTGGTTCGGTAGCATCCAAAACTGCATCTACAGTTTCCAGACTGTGGGTAGTTGCAAATAACTGGATTTCCATCCGCTGACACCACTTTACTAACCAGGAAAAAGACGGGTATAGTGCCTCTGTATGAATGGCAGTTTCTAACTCGTCAATCAGTAAAATTCCACCCTTGACTTTGGCAATACTCGAAGCCATAAGTAGCAACCGACGAACGCCATCACCAAAAGCACTAAGTGGCGACCTTCCGGTTTTTTTGTGTTTAAGATCGAGGCGAGGCCCTTGACCGTTAAACGAGAGAATTTCTAGGTCGATAATTCCCGAATCTATTGTTGTAATTAACTCCAGGACTTCTGGTTTTAAATCTTTGAATATTGCTTCTGAAAACAATCCAACTTGTAACTGTTCTATTGGATGGCTAAATGGCGTTATCGTCTCAACTGGCAATGCTATTTTTTTGGTATTTTTGCGATTAATAAATCGTTTGTTTTCCCACAGTTTAAATAATTGAGAATCGCTGATATTTTGCTTGTTCTCAACCCAATCTACTTTTAGTTCTAATTCTGCCCCTCTGATAATATTTCCAATTTTGCTCTCATCTTCATCATCAATATCTTCTGAAGCTTCCCAAAATCCTTCAAATTCTTGGTAAATTGCCCGGGAGTTTCTTAAAGGAAAATTGCCATCGCCAGAAACATAAATTTCGCCGCTATATAAATCGATTTTACTGCCTTTGCTATCTTGAGGAAATAACCACTTGAGGGCATCAAGTTTTGATTTTCGAGAAGATTTAATCTCCCGCCGCCAGGCAGTATTTAACCATTCTAAAGGGTCTAAAGGATTGCAATAAGTGGAAATTGCTTCGAGGACGCTAGTTTTGCCGCAGTTGTTGACACCAACTAGCAGGTTTATTTGCCCCAAAGATTCTAAGGTTAAATCTCGCAATCCTCGAAATTTGTGGATAGTTAAATTTTCGATGTTTTTCATAGTTATAAAAGAGGTTGTCAATTTAAAAGTTGTCTGCTTGGCGATCGCCAAGCAGACTAAAATAGGTAATTTACCTACTACTTATCCTTCTTCTCCTTAACAGTCGAAGCAACGTGCAATTCCTTCAACTGCTTCTTATCCACCCCAGAAGGTGCGTTAGTCAGCAAACACCGCGCTTGTTGGGTCTTCGGAAAAGCGATCGTATCGCGAATAGACTCCTCGCCCGCCAACAGCATCACGAACCGATCCAACCCATAAGCAATACCACCATGAGGCGGCGTTCCATACTCAAACGCCTCTAACAAAAAGCCAAACTTACTATAAGCTTCCTCAGTGGATAAACCGATCGCATCAAAGACCTTCTCCTGAACTTCCCGTTGATAGATCCGCAAACTGCCGCCGCCGACTTCATAACCGTTGAAAACTAAATCGTAAGCTTGCGCCCGGGCAGTTTTCAGGTCGCTAACATCCTCCGGGTGGGGGGCGGTAAACGGGTGATGCAGCGCTTCCAAACGCTTCTCGTCTTCGTTCCACTCAAACATCGGAAAATCCGTCACCCACAACAGATTAATCTTATCCTTATCGATTAATTTCAATTGCTGCCCCAGAACTAACCGCAAGCGGTCTAAAGTTTTATTTACAGTAATAGAGTCGCCGGCACCAAATAACAGTAAATGTCCCGCTTCGGCACCGGTGCGCTTCAGCAGTTCTTGTTTTTGTTCCTCGCTGAGGTTATCCTTAATCGCGCCGATAGTATCGATTTTTCCACCTTCTTTAACCCGAATATAAGCGAGACCTTTGGCTCCCGCTTCGCTAGCTTCCTTAAACAAGTCGCCACCGGGCTTAATCCTCACGTTAGAAACAGCATCGTTACCGCCGGGAATTGGCAGCACTTTAACAATACCTCCCGAGGCGATCGCCCCCGAAAACACCTTAAAACCAGAATCCTTCATCAAATCGGAAACATCCACCAACTCCATGCCAAACCGCGTATCGGGCTTATCAGTACCGTAGCGATTCATAGCTTCGGCATAAGTTAGGCGAGGCAGGGGTAGAGGTAAATCTATACCTTTAACCTGTTTGAAGATATGGGCGACCAACCTTTCGTTAAGTTCCAGAAGTTCTTCTTGGGACATGAAGCTCATTTCCATGTCGAGCTGGGTAAACTCCGGTTGTCTGTCAGCGCGGAGGTCTTCATCGCGGAAGCAACGGGCAATTTGATAGTAGCGATCGAAACCCGAAACCATCAACAATTGCTTAAAAAGTTGGGGCGACTGAGGCAGGGCGAACCATTCCCCCTCGTTGACGCGACTGGGAACCAGATAATCCCGCGCCCCTTCGGGAGTGGAACGGGTGAGAATGGGAGTTTCTACTTCGATGAATTTTTCGTCGTCTTCGAGGAAGCGGCGGATCGCCTTGATGGTTTGGTGGCGGAGTTGGAGGTTGCGACTCATGCGATCGCGCCTCAGATCCAAATACCGATATTTTAACCGCAACTCTTCGCGCACCGGTTCGTTTTCTGCCGTGGAAACCTGAAAAGGTAATTGTTTCCCCAGTCCGTTGAGCAGTTTAATCTCGTCCGCGTATATTTCTACTTCCCCAGTAGGTAACTTCGGGTTGAGAGACTCTTCGGGACGGCGGCTGACTCGTCCGGTAACTTGCACTACATATTCGTTACGCATCTTTTCTGCGGTGGGGTAGGAGTCGGGAGTACGTTCGGGGTCGCTGACAATTTGGACGATGCCCGAGCGATCGCGCAGGTCCAAAAAAATCACGCCGCCATGATCCCGACGGCGATCGACCCACCCAAAGAGGTTAACTGTTTTTCCTATTTCGGCGCCGGTTAGTTCGCCGCAATAAAGAGTCCGCATGGTAATGTCCTCGCTATTTTAAATTGAACCTTTTAATTATCCAACAAAATAGGAAGAAGCGCAACATACCTTAAAGGAGTTCCTAAACTCATCTCTAATTTCGAGCCAAAAAAGCAGCAGGGGAAACTCGGAAAAACTCGGCTAATTTTTTAACTTCTGTCACTGTTAAATCGCCCCGGTTATTAAGGACATCTGCCCCCCTCTCTTTGCTCTTAAAAATAAAAGCCAAATCTTCGACATTCAGATTCAATTCTGTTAATAATGCCTTAATTAATTCCACGCCTTGAAGGGTAGGCCAGCTATGGTAAAGTTCTTCATATTCTCGAACTAAGCTACCCAAAACATTGAGATAATCTTGCTCGTCAGGGGTTAATTGAGAACGAGATATTAAAGAGTCAATAACTTCCTGGGTAGCCTCTAATTGTTCTTCCGAAGAAATAGGACGTGGGGGAAAACTTTCAAGTAAAGCGAGGTAGAGGCGATCGCTACGAGAACCAGGGGTCATTTTTCCACTTTATATGTTTAATAAGGTGCGCGTCGCCGCGCACCTTACCTAAAATTCTACTCTCGAACTACTTTTTAGAAGGGGGCTCCTCAGCAGTGAGAACATCCCAAGCAGCTTTAGCCGCCGCCACCAAGCGATCGCCGAAATCCTGGATTTCCTGAACCATATTTTGCCAGTTCTTTTCCGCCTCATTTTCCAGCATCGTACCCGCTTTTTCGATGCGATCGGTATCGATAAGCTTGATTCTCTCGATAGTTTCCCTGGCTTGTCGAACTGCATTTACATAAGCTTCCCGGGTAAAATCCCCCGCAGCTTGAACTTCCGATTGAGCCAACTTTTTAATTGCCTCCACCAGTTCCTTAGTTTCCTGCTTGACCGCATCAGTTTCGTTAGCCATCTCGCTTTCGACCATTTTATTAGTGCTGTCGCTAACTTCTACTATGGCTCTTTCTTTCGGTACGTTTTCTTCTGTCATTATTGATTTCTCCTTATTGATTGAAGAATGGCTATAACTACTTTATTTAGACCTCTTGCAAAGAGTCGTGCAGAAAAGTCAAAAATTCTTTACTTTTGCCTCTTGCCTCTTGCCTCTTGCCTAGTCTATTGATAGCTTAGTAACTCTCTCTCGAACTTTAACAATTGTTCGACTCGATTTTCCGTGGAAGGATGAGTGGCAAACAAATTAGCCATAAACCTGCCCGAGAACCCATTTATAATTAAAAGGGGAGCGAAAGCCAGATTTCCCTCCATCGGCATCTGCCGAAGGCTGCCGTCCAGACCTTGCAAAGTCCAAGCCCAAGCCCGAGGATTGCCCGTAAGCTTTGCTGCGCCGGCATCGGCAGAGTATTCTCTGGTCCGAGAAATCGCCATCTGGATTATTGTAGCAGAAATGGGGCCAACATGACCGTCAATAACAGGACCAACGGATTTGGGCCATTGTCGTTGCGGCCTCCGGCGATGATTGCTTCGAGTTCGTCTTCCGGTAAGAGCCTCATAATGCCTTCGGTGACTGCTACGGCGGCGTGTTCTGGGTCTCGGCCCGTAGCAAAGGCGTTAGGAGTATTAGTCGGAACTATATAAACTTCCAGCGTGGGTAAGTCAGCTTTTAGGGATGACTTTTGCACTCCTATCTAAATTATAGTTTTAGCTCTTACTTACCTGTAGTGCTAATTATGAATACCCCTTACCCATTACCCATTACTCATTACCCATTACCCATTACCCATTACCCATTACCCATTAGATTTTAGCGTATTTTAAGCAACCTTGGTTTAATATTTAAAAGTACCTCTTCTGCCACAGATTCAACCACATTAATACTGACAGAATTGCCCAATTGATAGTAAGCGCGATCGTCATTATCGTGGAGCATAAAATCATCGGGAAAACCTTGCAATCTCGCAGCCTCCCGAGGGGTAATTTTTCTTAAGCGATTGTTATAATAAACTCCCAACCTATTAGCATCGCTGGCTACTAAAGTCACGGCTATTTTATTCGGTTCTAAAAATTTATAAACCTCAAAAGAAAAATTTCCAGTCATAGTTTTATATTTAAAATTGACTTTTTTCAGATAATTTTTAGCTACCAGATTTCTCAGCAACTTATCCAGTTCTGGATGAGGAAAAAAACTTTTAATTTGTGCCTTAGTCAACAGCTTATGGTCTCGGCCTTTGCCAAACTCGTTATCGCGCCTGTTTAAGATAAAACTGTTCATTAGTTCGATTTCATCAGGAGTACATTTACCCCGCAAACCTAACTCCCAAGAGTAAATAGAATTTTTGCCAATACGGTCAATTATTCTCATGCCGTGTACTCCATTCAAATCTCCATTAAACTTTCGCTTTAAAGCATTAACAAACTCCCGAGAACAGTTATATTTTTTATCCGGGTTTTCTTCTAAAATATCTGCCACTGTTACTGGTTGGCATTCTGGATCTAGCCAAGGAATTTCGTCGGGGTTATCCTCATAAGAATCTAGGGGTTTGGGCTCGGAATATAAATGAAATTTCGGCGAAGCATTTAACACTCCTACGATATAAACTCTCAAGCGATTTTGTGGCAATTCAAAATTAGCGCTATTGAGCAAAAAAACATCAAAACTATAGCCTCTGCTTTTAAATTCGTGTTCGATGGTTTTAATAGTTCTGCCTTTATCGTTACTTAAAAGACCGCGCACGTTTTCTAAGATAAAAGCTATGGGTTTGTAAGTATCGATTAATCTGGTTATTTCAAAAAAAAGGGTTCCTCTGGTATCGCCAAAACCAGCTTGTCTGCCCGCATAAGAAAAAGATTGACAAGGAAAACCAGCTAGCAATATTTCATGTGGAGGGAGTTCGTCTATAAGACGAATATCTCCTAAAGGATATTCGCCAAAATTTTTTTCGTAAACTAAACGAGACTCGGCATCTAACTCGCAACTTAAGACGGATTCGCTTATCATTTTTAAAGAATCAGCGGCCCTTTCAAAGCCCAATCTCATACCACCAATGCCAGCAAATAAATCGACAAAGCGAATTTTTTTCATGATTAATACCTCGGTAATATTAGCTTTTTTTTGAGATAATTTTTAGTTATCAGTTGTCAGTTGTTAGTTGTTAGTTGTTAGTTGTTAGTTGTTAATTGTTAGTTGTTAATTCCCAATTCCCAATTCCCAATTCTCAATTCCCCATGGACAATTCCCAATTCCCCATTCCCAAAATTGGACACAAATAGCCATCGGCCTCTTTATGTAGCCTTCAGCTATAGTTTACAATGAGACCGTCAGCGCGATAAGATATTGTTTCAGGCTTGCGGAAGCTTGTGGAATCTACCTGCTACTATTGGGGTAAATTTTTAACTAAACCGATAACAAATGAGATTCCATCTGGGTCATTTATTCCAACAAAGCACCGAGTTTTTTAGTGTAGCACGTCTTTTGCTTTTCGCTCTTCTGCAACAGCCAAGAATATGAGGGCCGATCGCGATCGCCGATTCTCTCCGCAGGTATGATTGAGGTATATGGTTTCTTCAAAAGTTTGGCAATGCTTTCCTCTAGGGCACTCTATTTATTAGTCTCATTGGCAGTTTGGCTATGGATTTTTTGGTCGCCCTCGCCTTAGAAAACTCGACTATAGCAATCCCTTCGTCGGTTGTAAAAAGTTAAAAATTAGAAAAAAACAGATAAACTATTCCCCATTCCTCATTCCCCATTCCCCATTCCCAAAAAGCTCCGGTGTTTTTGACACAACTCAAATAGGATTGCTATATTATTTCCCCAGAACTCCGCTTATTAATAACAGTAGGATTTTGAGGTTTTTCTACCAGATACATCAAGCCCGGCAATTAAGAGAAAAACCAGGAAAAACCGTTCATAGCAGTGTGACAGCAGAACTATCAACACAGGCGGTATCGCGCTAACGCGCCGCTTCGCTAACGCAATGCTTTGAGGAAAATCCCCAAAGCGCCGTTCCAATCTCTCGGCATTTCACGACCGCAGTGCGGACATTTAAAATGCTTTGACCCTCCTAAGTTTTGATGAACATGACCGCATTTGGTACAAGTTTTGGAAGTATATTCCTCAGTTACATCTATGACGGTCGCGCCTCGTTTTAAAGCGTGGAACTTAAGAGTTTGTTTGAAACGATAGTGTGCCCAATTTAGCATTTGGCGAACTGATGCGCGAGTTAACTTACGCTTTTTTTTCCCTGACTTGGCAACCATTTGGGATGACTCAAAAGTAGGGAGAAAGATAACGCGATACTCAGAAGTTAACCATTTTGCTACTTTTTTATGGACTTCATCTACTAGGTTTCTTATCCTAATAAATAAGCGGTCAATTTTCTTGTTTAATCGCTGCCTTTTGTATTTATTTTGACGACCTTTTAATGTGGTATTAGTAGAGATAAGTTTGTCAATATGCTGCCCCAATCGAAAGATTCTAGTAATGTCTCGATTTTTTACGACTAGCTTTAAAAGCGGCATTAGCATCATAAATTGCGTTGACTTTAAGGTGATACGGCGATTCTTTAATCCAATCTGGTAAGTCGCTCTTTAAGACAACTTTACGCAAATCGTACTTAGAAATAAACCCATGCTTTCGTTGATAAGCTATGGCTTGATTAAAGCAATATCTACTTGCGGCTAACCATTGTTTCCAAATTAGATGGAGATTTTTTTCTGGGTAAATCCTTATCTTTTGAGATTTTAGATGAATACTTTCTGAGTCCGCACAATCTGGCCGAGAAACAGTGGAGGATTGACAAGATGTCCTCAACCATTTCTTGTTGGGGAGATAGTTCAATTTGGTTGAGAACCACGATTTGCGCATTGTGTTGGGTGCAGAACCATTCGAGCAAATCGAAACCAAATCTTGCGAGCCTATCTTTATATGTGACCACAATAGATTCGACATTTCCTGACATGACCCGCTCCAATACGGTAAGCATTTTTTTCCGTTTATAGTTGAGTCCTCCTCCAACTTCTTTAACAAGTTCTCCTTGAGGATATTGGGATATGAGATATTCACATTGACGCTGCAAATCTTCCTTTTGCTTCGCTGACGAGACTCTGGCATAGAGGATGATAACCCTATCCCCGGTAGCCCCAGTTGTATATGTGGTGATGTCATACCTTCGTTGACCTCCTGCTGTTCTAATTGCTTTGATTTTCCCTTGCTCTTCCCAGTATCGCAAAGTTCGATCGCAGACCCCCAATATTCGGGCCGCTTCCCCCGGCGTTACATAATTTTTGGCCATTTTCCTTTCTTTTTCTTTTCATTTCCTATCATAACACTATTTGCCGGAAATTGCCAGGGTTTTTCAAATCTAGTCGACCCCTTCTCTACTTATGAAGTAGAAACTATGACCCTCTTAAAAAAAGGCAATAGCCAGCAGCAACCTATTGGCAGGGCCGTACAATTTTTGGTATTTTAGGTTTGCAATTAGGGCATATTTTAGCGAAATTAATTACAAAGACCAATTTTTTTCTAGTGGTTAATTGTTAATTGCTAATTGTGGCATTGCCCATTCCCCATTGCCATCAAATATCCGCCGATGTCCCTTGCGGTGAAAGTGCCTCTAGGGACTAGACTGGAATGAGCAATGTATTAAGGGTTATAGGAGGGTCGGCCTTGACTGAGAATAATTATCCATCCTCTCCCCTCTCGAGCGTTTCGCGTCGAGAACTCCGGGAGTTAGTCAGATCCCAACTACAAGCTTTATTGGAGCAACAAAACCTGGCGGGGGCCAAAGCCCTGTTAGTGCCAGTTCAACCTGCCGATGTTGCCGAAGCGATCGAAGGCTTACCAGAAACCATGCAGGTAATAGCCTTCCGCCTGCTGCCCAAAAACGAGGCCATCGAAATTTACGAACACCTCGACTCCAGCGTCCAGCAGTCCCTCTGCGAAAAATTTAAACGTCAAGAAGTCCTCGACATCGTAGATAAAATGTCCCCAGACGACCGGGCCAGATTATTTGATGAATTGCCCGCCAAAGTGGTCCGCCGCCTCCGGGCCGAACTAAGTCCCCAAGAAAGAGAAGCCACTTCCCTACTTCTGGGTTACGAGGCCGAAAGCGCCGGGCGAATTATGACCCCGGAATACATTTCTTTAAAAGAAGACTTTACCGTCAGCCAAAGTTTGGGGGAAATTCGCAGGAAGGCTAACGTTACCGAAACTGTCTATTCCCTTTACGTTACAGACTCCCAACGCCACTTAACCGGTATTGTCTCATTGCGGGATTTAGTAGTTGCCCAACCCGAGCAGACAGTTGGGGATATTATGGGCAGGGACTTGGTGTTCGTCCATACGGATACCGATCGCGAAGAAGTGGCCCGAGTTATTCAGCGCTACGATTTTTTAGCCCTGCCAGTGGTCGATCGCGAACAACGATTAGTGGGCATTATCACCGTCGATGATGTCCTGGATATTTTAGAACAAGAAACTACCGAAGATATTTATGCCTTGGGTGGCGTTCAATCTGAGGGGGACAATTACTTTCAGGTCGATTTATTTACGGCGGCCCGCAGAAGGGTGGTCTGGCTTTTTGTTTTACTCCTCACTAATAGCGTTACTGGTAGTATTATTACCGCTCAAGAAGATATCTTGCAAAAGGTGGTAGCTTTAGCTGCCTTTATTCCTTTATTAACTGGTACCGGCGGCAACGTTGGAGCCCAATCTTCTACAGTTGTCATTCGCGGGATGAATACCGATGAAATTTGGAAAATGGGACCGATGCAAGTAATCGTCCGCGAAGGAATGGCAGGGGCTTTGCTCGGTTCTATTTTAGGAATCTTGGCAACAATTTGGGCTTATTTTTTGATTGTTCCAGGAAATTTTTCCGTCTCGATTACCGTGGGAGTGAGTTTGTTAGCGATCGCTATTTTAGCCTCGGTTGCCGGCTCTTCTTTACCTTTTCTGTTTCGCTCTTTTGGCCTCGATCCTGCCTTAATGTCCGCTCCTTTTATTACTACTGCTGTAGATGTTTTAGGTGTCTTAATTTATTTCAATTTAGCCAGAGCGATTTTGCCAATCTGAGGGAATAATAGGGGGAGCAGGTCAATTTTGAAGAAAACCAAGGATTTTTCGCTTATAGGCAAAAGGTCAGATAGGCGGTTAACATTTAGCAATTAGCCATTAGCCATTAGCAATAAATTATTGGTTTTCTTCATGGTTCGAGCTCCACCCGCAATATATCTTTAGTTAATTATGTTAAAAAATCTTAACTTGTTAGAATTTGCCGAATATTTTTTCCTGGCAGCCACAGTTGGTTCTACCATCGCTACTCTCTTGGGCGAGTCAGTTTATTATAGCTTAGTACCTGTTTCTATTGCCCTCGTACTGGGTGCGATTAACCGATTTAGATTGGAAAAACAGAGCCAAGCAAGTAAAAATGCCCTCCAAGCTAAAATAGATAGCGATCGAGAGACAGCTACTCAATTAATTTCTCAGTTAGAAACTAGAATTGGTAGCTTGAAATTATCAGCAACTAACGAAGAAGGTTCCCATGAAAATGCCAGTTTGGCTGCCCGAGACGAAGCCAATATCAATAATTTAATAACCGCTATTAAAAGTCTTTCAAACCGACTCAATATTCAAGAACAAACTATTAAAATGCTGCAAACAGAGTTAGAGTTAGTTTCCCAACAATTCAGGCGACGACCGGAACTAGAACAAATTAATAATTTAACTAGCATCATCGTCGATTTACAACAGTTTATCAACGAGCTACCCCAGTGGGGTTCCCTCCAACAAAAACAGTTAATCGAAATACAAGAAAAGGTAAATAATGCCTTAACTCAACTATCAGAAGAACTGGCAGATATTCCTCATAAAGTTGATGCGGCAGTGCAAACTCTGGTTGATGAAATTAATCAAAATCCCTGAAGCGATTATTACTATTTCAGAAACCAGGTTTTGCCGAAATTACCTGGTTTCTTAACCCTTCTTCTACGAAACTGGTAAAGATACGGTAAATGTTGTTTTACCCGGTTGACTTTCTACTTCAATATTACCTTGATGTTTCTCAAGAATTTTCCTAACAATATCCAAACCCAAACCGCTGCCTTCTCCTGGCGGTTTGGTCGTAAAAAATGGTTGAAAAATTTTAGACATCAACTCGGTGGGAATACCTTTACCGCTATCGGTAATGCTGACTTCAACCTTCTTATTTTTTTCCCTCAAATCGATAGTTAAAGTCCCCTTATTATCCATTGCTTGCAAAGCATTGTGAATCAAATTAGTCCAAACTTGATTGAGTTCGTCTGGATAGCAGAAAAAAGGGGGAATATCTTCATAATTGCGAATGACTTCCACTCCTCTTTTGATAGGATTTTGATAAAGGGTTAAAATAGTTTCTATGCCATCGATAAGGTTAGCTTTGACCTTTTTGCCGTGGGAATCGTAACGGGAATAGTTTTTCAGAGCAAATACTATTTTGGCAGCCCGATCTACGGCATTACTGATGGTATTAGTGCTTTGGTGGAGGGTGAAAAATTGATAGGCATTCTCTAAAATATTGCTGCTATCGGCAGCTTTTAAAATTGTCCAGAAGGGTTCGAGATTCTCGACACCAATATCTACTAAGGTATCCGCTATAGTGTCCGCATCCTCAATACCTTCCGCTTCTAATTGTTGCCGAAACTTTCTTCTAATCTTTCTTTGTTCCTTACTGGATAAACGAACTTTTTGTTGGCTAGATTTTTGCAGTAAATCGAAGAAATATGCTTGACCTTCTGAAGATAGTGTTTGGAAAAAATGGGGTAACTCTTGTAAAGTTTTATCTAAGAAATCAGCAATATTTTCGATAGAAGAACGAATGGCACCCAAAGGATTATTAATTTCGTGGGCAACTCCGGCGATGAGCTGTCCCAAGGCCGCCATTTTTTCCGATTGAATTAATTCTTCTTGAGTAGTTCTTAAGTGTTCCAAAGTTTGAGAAAGTTCTTCCGTTCGTTCGGCGACTTGTTTTTCTAAATTGCGGTTATAATCTGCTAAAAATTTCTCAGCTTTTTTGCGTTCGGTGATGTCTTGAAAAGCGGCGATCGCGTAAACAAGATTCTTATGGGCATCGTAAATTGGCATTCCCCACACCTCCAAAGGAATCTTTTTATTTGAAAGGCGAATTTCCATATCGTCAATATTGACGCTTTTACCTTTTAAGGCATTTAAAAGAGGGTCGCGATCGCTTGGATAAATCTCATCGCTATCTGCCAAATAAACCCGATAAAGATGCCTCAAATCTTCCGCATTTTCATTAGTCACAACTCCTTTAGTTAATAACTGCTGGCCTCTGGAATTAACATAATAAGGTTTCCCCTCTTTATCCGCTACAAAAACTCCCACTGGCATCGCTTCCAATATTTGCTGTAGCTTGGCATTTTGTTCGGCTATTTCCTTTTCTTGGTAATAGCTATTCAACGCTTCTTTAACAGTTAAACCCAAATCTTCCGATTCCCAAGGTTTCGCCATGTAGCGATACAATTTAGCATACTTAATCGCATTACCAATTGCCTCCAAATCTGCCTGACCGGTCAGCATTATTTTGAGAGTTTTCGGAGAAATTTCATGTACCCTTCTTAAAAATTCATCTCCCTTCATCTTTGGCATGATGTAGTCGGAGATAGCTAAAGGAACCTCGTAACCATCTGCCAACAATTCCCCCAATAACTCTAAAGCCTCATCCCCACTTTCTGCCATTTCTAATGCATAGTTATTCCCTAGAACCCGGGTTAGTTCTATATCCAGACTCTCCAAAATTGTGCGTTCGTCATCCACACAAATAATCGCGTTTTTTTTAGTCATTTTTTCCCAAACCAGTCTTAATAGCTTCAATTAATCCCTCAGCATCCCAAGGTTTTGACAAAAATCGGTGCAAATTTGCCCCTGTTTTTGCCCGCTGGATCGCCTCTTCATCCGCTTGCCCCGTTAACAATATTTTAATAACATTAGGGAATTTTTCGTGAATTTTAATTAAAAATTCATCTCCCTTCATTCCCGGCATCAACCAATCCGACACGATAACAATTATCTCAGTATTCTCCTCTTCCAGTTCCTCGATAATTTCTAAAGCCTCATCAGCACTTTCTGCCATTTCATAAGCATACTCATCCTTAAAAGCATTTTGGAGTTGAATCTCCAAGCTATCCAAAATTACTACCTCATCATCTACGCATAAAATTGTCGGTTTGCTCACGGTTAATTTCCTCCTTTTTATTCTCTGGATTTATCGGTAATAACACAGTAAAAGTTGTTTTTCCCGGTTGACTTGCCACCTCTATTTTACCCTCATGTTTGGCCACAATTTTCTTAACAATATCCAACCCCAAACCGCTACCTTCTCCTGGAGGCTTAGTCGTAAAAAACGGCTCAAATATTTTGGACATAATCTCCTCTGGTATGCCCGCCCCCGTATCGGTCATTTTAACCTGCACGTTTGCACCCTCCACCCCCACATCAATAGTTAAAGTCCCCTTATAGCCCATTGCCTGTAAAGCATTGTGGACTAAATTTGTCCAGATTTGATTTAATTCATCAGGATAGCAGTAAATACTCGGGGTGTCAAGATAATTTCTGACCGCGTCCACGCCCTGTTTGAATTGATTTTGATACAAAGTTAACACGGTTTCTATGCCATCAATGATATTCGCTTTAACCTTCTCCCCGCTGCTATCGTAACGGGCAAAACTTTTGAGAGCAAATACCACTTTTCCCGCCCTGTCTGCCGCAGTCTTAATAGTACGAGTGCTAATTTGTACGTTCGATAATTGATTGGCTTGGTTTAAAATAGTTAGCCCGTTTTTGTCTTTTAATAAAGGTAAAAACGGGGAAATATCTTCATAAATTCCCATGCTCACTAAAATTTGAGCGATACTATCCGCATCCTCTATTTCTTCTGCTTCTAATTGACCCTTCAAAGTTTTCCTGAATTGGCGTTTTTCCCGAGTCGAAAATGAAGTTTCTCGTTGCAGCGACGTTTCCACTAAAGCAAAAAAGTCTTGTTGGCGTTCGGGAGATAATTCTTGGAAAAACAAATAGGATTCTTGAAGGGTTTCTTTTAAAAAACTGGCAATATTGTTAATAGAAGAACCGATGGCACCCAAAGGAGTATTAATTTCGTGGGCAACCCCCGCCACCAACTGTCCTAAAGCTGCCATTTTTTCAGACTGAACTAATTCTTCTTGGGTTGCTTTGAGATGGTCTAAAGTTTCTGAAAGTTCTTGAGTTCGTTCGGCTACTTTCGTTTCTAAAGAAGCATAAAGTCTGGCATTTTCGATAGAAATTGCCGCTTGGGATGACAGGATTTTTACTACTTCTAAACGTTCTTTAGTAAACGCACCCGGACTCAAATTATTTTCTAAATAGACAATACTTACTAACTGCCCTCTATCTATTAATGGGGCGCATAAAATTGATTGAGTTTGATGTTTTTGGATGTAGGCATCTTGGGTGAAATTTCCTTCGCGTTTGGCATTGTTTAAAACCAGACTTTCTTTAGTTCTGGCAACGTAATTAATTACCGACACCGGCAAGCAACTTTCTATAGGTAAAGATTGCAATACAGAAATATTTTGGCTCTCTATTTCTTTCGATGCCTCCACGGACATTTCCCCTGCTTGACATAAAATCAAATGCCCGCTTTGGCCACCAACATTTTCTAGTAATATTTGCATCAATTTTTCTAATAACTTGCCCAAGACAATCTCGCCAGAAATTGCCCGAGCTGCTTTCATTACTGTAGCTAAATCTAATGCTTCTCCCGAACCCGTAGTTGTGGCAATAGCTGTAGTTGTGGTCGCGTATTTCTTCCTTTTCTTTTGACTATCTGACTCTCTTAATAAATCTCGATATTTTGCCTCTAAATCCTCTACTTTTCGTTTCGCCCCCCAGATTTGATAGCCATAACGGGCATTTTTGAGGTAAATTTTGGCAAATTCTTCTTTGCCTTTCGCCAACCAAAATTTAGCCGCCAATTCGTTAGCTAAAGCTTCGTTTTGTACGAATTGATTTTCTTTGGCAGACTCAATAGAGCGATCGTACAACTCCATCGCTTCTAAATCTTTCCCTGAAATCCGCGCCATTTCTGCTGCTATTAACAGATACTTGTGGAGGAAATTCTCCGGGCAATTATCCGCCCAAGTTTTCATTTGCTTTTGATTAATTTCTAACTGCTGCCAATATTGTTGTTTCCTTTCTTCCGCTGCCTCTGGATAAAGCGCCGCCAAAATTAAAGAATAATAAAAATTATATTCGGAACCTTGGAAATGACCTAAGACAAAATCAATATATTTACCAGCTTCTAAAGCGCAATCTAAAGCTGCTGCTGGTTCGTCGTATAAATAAAGAATTTGAGATTTAAAAATATTAAAAGTACATAACCAAGCAAAACTATTATGGGCGCGACAATTATCCAGATATTCAACATCGTTAAATTCGTCGCTATGGAAATCTAATTTACCTTTTGTCATCCCCAATAAATTCCAGAGGGCGAGTTGAAAACCCAACATTCCATCGGTTCCCCATTGATTGTTTGTCTTTCGGCTAAAATGCAAATAATTGGGAACCAGTTCCCGCAGTTTTTCTAAATTAATTCCCTGATAAAATAGGTAGCGCAATTGATGTTCCAGGGCGTATCCAGAATGCCGCAACTCCCCCGAAGATAAACCTGCTTGATAAGAATCGTCGAAGATATTTTTAGCAAATTTAATATGCTTTACCCAATGATTCAAATGACCGCCTAAAACCAAACAAGCAGCACATTTTTGAAACTGACTGTTAAATTTATCGCTCAAAGAAACCGCCAGACAACCAAACTCGTAACCAGATTTATAATCTCCTAAAACCGAACCCATGATAATTCCATAAGTAACGTAACCTTTGGCGGATTCGGCAATATGTCCGTAAGTTAAAGAAAGATTCGCCATTTTGCCGACAACGACCGCGTATAATTCCTGATTGGAAAAGTAGGCTGGCGGGTCGATATTTATTAACAATTTACCTACCATTTTCTGTTCGGGAATCTCTATTTCTGGTTCGTCTATCAAGGAGGGAATCGAGCGATCGCCTAAATTTCTTTTCCCTAATTCTACTTCTACGGCAAGGGCATTTTTTAAATCCGTTTTTGGCAAATCTACTCCCAACAAAGCCAAAGCTTTTCTACCCGCCTCAATGGCATCGGCATATTTTGCCATTAAAGTATATTGAATAATAAGTTGATTATAAATTTCTGCTTTATCTAAAGGTGAATTTGCCCGCTGTAAAATCAAGTTAATTAACTCTTCCGAAGTCTCCAAATTGCCGTTTAAATATTCGACTTCTGCTCGTTCTTTATGTAAATCGAAAGCCATTTGGTAATTGTGATTCCAAACCTCATCAGTCAAACCCTCCAACCCCGCCATTAAATATTCCCTGGCAGCGACGTAAGCGGTAGCATCCTTCGCCTGTTTTCCGGCTAATAAATTTAACTTTGCTAATTCTAAAAGTTCCGATTTATCGGTTATTAACGACCGACCAACGTTGAAGCGGTCCGCTATTTCAAAGATTTTTTCCGTCCGTTCTTTTTCTTCCCTTGTCTGCAATAATAACCGACCGATTTTGAGATTAATTGCTTTTGTCCGTTCCTCATCTATCAAAGCATAGGCCGCTTGTTGGATGCGATCGTGGGCAAATTTATAATTTTTAATTAATAATTCCTCATCTAATTCCGAGGTTGGGAAAATAAATCCCAATTGAACTGCTACAACCAATTCTCGATAAATTTCTGCTGGTAGTTTTTCGCAGGCGATCGCCAAAGTATTTAAGTCAAATTCTGTCCCCAAACAAGCAGCCAAAGGCAAAACTTCCCGAGTCGAATCTGGCAATCTTTTTAATTTAGCAATAGTTAACTCTACCACATTATCCGTAAAGCCAACAGCTTCAATTTTCCGAACATCCCACCGCCATTTCCGGGGATTTCCCGCCACATCAAATACCAGCAGATTTTCTTGATAAAGACTTTTGATAAATTCATTAACAAAGAAAGGATTGCCCCCGGTTTTTTCTAAAACCAATTCTGCCAAAGATGCTACGCTTTCCGTATGGGAATGCAAAGTATCTGCTATCAGTTGGTTGAGAGAATTATTATCTAAAGGTTCTAAAACAATCCCATTAATAATTGCCCCTTCTTCGCGCAATTCTTCCAGAGTCATTATTAAGGGATGAGTGGCATTAACTTCGTTATCCCGATAGGCACCAATTAAGAATAAATATTGCGTTTGTTCGTCAGCCATCATTAATTCTATTAACTTGAGACTGGCGGAATCTGCCCATTGCAAATCGTCCAAGAATATTACTAATGGATGTTTTGAAGAACCAAATACCTCTAGAAAATTTTGAAATACTAAATTAAACCGATTTAAAGACTCCGTAGGCCCTAATTGGGGAACTGCTGGTTGCTGCCCCACAATTAATTCTACTTCGGGAATTACATCGATAATTATCTGACCGTTAACGCCCAAGGCCGCCAACAATTTTTCTCGCCAAATCTGTAATTCTGCCTCGGTTTCTGTTAGCAATTGTTGTATCAATCCCCGAAAAGCATGAACTACGGCAGAGTAAGGAACATTGCGTTGAAATTGCTCGAATTTACCCGCAATAAAATAACCCCGTTTTTCCGTTATTGGTTTATAAACTTCAGCTACCAAAGATGATTTGCCGATGCCAGAATAACCCGCCACTAGCATCATTTCTATCCTAGATTTTCCGGTCGCTATTCGGTCAAATGCAGTTAATAAGGTTTCTATTTCTTCCTGCCTTCCGTAAAGTTTTTGCGGGATTTGAAACTTATCGGAAATATCCTGCAAACCCAGAGTAATTTCTGGGTTGTCTGCGCCATTTTCTAACTGCCTTAAACCCGCTTCTAAATCTACTTTAATCCCGTAGGCGCTTTGATACCTTTCTTCTGAGGTTTTTGCCATCAATTTCATTACCATTGCTGACAAAAAATCGGGTATTTCTGGATTAATTTCTCGGGGCGGAATTGCTTGCTTGGCAATATGAGAATGGACCAACTCTAAAGCATCGTTAGCCTCAAAAGGCAGTTTTCCCGCTAGCAATTCGTAGAAGGTTACTCCCAGGGAATAAAAATCAGTTCGATAATCTAAAGAACGATTCATCCGTCCGGTTTGTTCTGGGGAAATATATGCTAAAGTTCCTTCGAGAACGTTGGGATTTTTAAGGGTAGGATTTTCTCGACTTAAAACCGTAGAAATGCCAAAATCGATGATTTTTACTTGCCCCGTTTCTCGGTTAAAAACTATATTCGCCGGGTTAATGTCTTTGTGGATGATATTTGCTGCGTGAATGGCCCTTAAACTTTCTGTTATTTTAATCGCTATTTTTATAAATTCTAATACTGGTACTGCTTTTTTCTTGTTTCCTATTTCTCCCTCTTCTAGCAATTTTTTTAAAGAAATACCGCCAAAATCTTCTAAGGTTATTACTAAGGTTCTTTGATAGGGTTCTAAACTGTAAGCTTTGACCGCACCTTCGATGTCGAGACTCTTGGTTATTTCGTATTCTTGTTTGTAGCGGGTAAGTTCTGAAGGAGTGGGATAATCTTCTTTTAACAACTTGAGAATAACTGCTTGCCCGTCCTTTTCTCTTACTCCACAATACACTAAAGAATTAGCACTTTCGTAGATTAGATTTATTGCTTTAATTCCATTTAGCGCCAGCATAATTTGTTAATTAAAAGAGTAGTTAGAGTCTGACAAAAACAGGACTTACGCATTAAGAATGAAATTTGGAGGTTTGAGATTGCTTCGCTGTCGCTCGCAATGACATCAATACGCTGTTTTGCATAAGTCCTAAAAAATTAGAATGCACCCCTAATGACATCTTTTACTCATAATTAAGTTTCCGAAGAGAGCCTAATGAGTATTCTCAGAAACCCGGTTTTTCCAAAAAACCGGGTTTCTTGACCGGCTTCAACAGTTAGCTTTTCGATGATTTTTTAACGTGATTTACAAGGTACTTCGCTATTTCTTGCAGTTCTTTTTTATTAAAGGTTCTAATCAGAAGTTTTACCACCTCTTTTGGTTCTTTTGGCAAGACAGGTTGCTGCGGGGCAGCCGCAGGTTTTGCCGCTGGTGCTGGTGTCGGTTTAGGTGCTGGTTCATCGGCAGCAGGAGCGAGTTTTTGTAAATCTTTACTCGTAGTTAAAGAAGCAGCTTTTCCTGCTTGTACTAATTCTCCTGCTTGATTGATTTCTTTAATAATTACCGGTGCGAGAACTTTATAGGAATTTTTAGAATTAGCCATCGCCCTTTGAGCGGTTTTAATTAAAGATTCCCAATTATCTATACCCGCCCCCAGTTTTAAAAGGCGATCGCCCGCTGCCACTAACTGCTTGCGAGTTGCGGGGGATTCTCCCTGTTTAAATAACTGCAAAATTTGCTTGAGTTCCCCCTTTACTTGGGAGGCAAAGTTGGTAGGTATTTTAGATTTTGAAGTTCCTGTTTTAGCCGGCTTTCCTCCACTAGCTAAAGTATTGAGATGGTTTTCTAAATCTGCAAAAAACGGTAACGCACCATTGACAATTTCTTCCCCTTCTTCATCCCGCAAACCATAAGGATCTTGAATTTTTTCGACTAATTCTTTAAGTACGTCATATCCCCTGACAAATTGACTTTCTATCGTGTCATCAATTTCCACTGGATTGTCTTTAAGAATTTTAAAACAATCCTCTAATCGGTGAGCTATTTTGTTAACGCTATTAAAACCTAACATTGCCGCACCTCCTTTTACCGAGTGGGCAGCTCGATACATTTCGTTAACGCTTTCGCTATCTTCCATAGTGGCTTTTAAATCTACTAGCAAATTTTCTAGAGTTTGGAGGTGTTCTTCTGCTTCTAGTAGAAATAAACGTTTAATTCTTTCTTCTTGTTCTGAGGACACGGTAATTCTCCTAAAAATTTTTGGGGTAATAAAGGATGCCTAGCTCTTGTTAAAAAGACGCGAGTTTTAACTACTTATTTAGCAGCACTAAAAGATTAAAAGCGGCTAGGAGTGCCAATATTTATATGCAGCACAGGCCATTGTCACTACACAGGTCACAATAGCAGATTCATCCACATCAAATTGGGGATGGTGGAGAGGGTAATTGGGTCGCTCTTTGCTGCCCACTCCCAGACGAAACATCATTCCCGGGGCGTGTTTTAAATACATGGAAAAATCTTCCGCCCCCAGAGAAGGTTCTGAGATAATTTGGAGGCGATCGCTACCCCAAGCTTCCAAAACCACCGACTCTACCAATTGGGTTAAGGCCGGGTCGTTTTCCACCGAAGGCACCCCCCGCCGATAGTTGATTTCGTATTTAGCACCAT
Organism: uncultured bacterium; assembly: GCA_964609515.1. Classification (GTDB taxonomy): domain Bacteria; phylum Cyanobacteriota; class Cyanobacteriia; order Cyanobacteriales; family Microcoleaceae; genus CALKCV01. The sequence continues at coordinate 33,558 of CAZSTZ010000015.1, forward strand.
AACTGTTGCAGGTATTGGCCACAATATTTTCGATCCAAGCAGGCAAGTTCTGATGGGTTTCTGGATGGAGCGATCGCGCAGTGCCCCACAACTTGACGCGATCGGCTATAACATTCGGTGCCCCACCACCGCTAATTTTACCAATGCTCAAGACCACAGGTCTTAAAGGGTTATGGGTTCTACTAATGGCCTGTTGCAAATTAGTAATTACCTGGGAAGCAATCCAAATGGCATCGATCGCTTCGTGAGGCCTGGCCCCGTGACCCGATTCTCCAATAATAGTTAATTCTAAGTCGTCTGCGGCTGCCGTTAGGACTCCATGCCGAATGCCTACAACCCCGGCAGGGATACTCGGATAAGCGTGAACTCCCAAAATTGCCTCTACATCTTCCATCGCCCCGTCTTCGATGGTCCAGCTTGCCCCTCTAGCAATCTCTTCCGCCGGTTGAAATAAAAAGCGGATGTTGCCTTGGAAAGCTTCGCCTAATTTAGATAAAATCATTGCCGTCCCCAAGCCTACAGTGGTGTGGAGGTCGTGGCCGCAGGCGTGCATGATGCCTAAATTTTTGGAGGCAAAGTCCAAACCGGTCGCTTCCGTTATCGGCAAAGCGTCCATATCCGTTCTAATGGCCAGCCATTTGTCTCTTTTGGAGTTTGCCTTCAGTTCTCCCAAAACTCCGGTTTTACCTACTCCCTCTCGGACGTGGAGGCCGCAGGAGGAAAGGACGCCGGCGACGTAGGCCGCCGTTTGATGTTCTTGGCCGCTAAGTTCTGGGTGGGCGTGGATGTGGCGGCGGATGTCTATTAAGGTGGGGGCAAGTTTGGCAGCTATGTCTTTAATTTGGGTCAGCATTGATTCCATTGGTACAAGTGTTTTTTTGAGTGTAGATCGATTTTCCATCTCCCACTAAAAAATACCGATGAATTGTAGGTCGTGCGGACCTTCGTGAAACCCGACTGGTCAAGAAACCCGGTATGAGATGAATTACCGGGTTTCTGAAACGCCGAACAACCGCACTTTCTGAGAAGTTGGGTTCCGCTGCGCTCCACCCAACCTACAAGCTTTAGACCTAAGTTAAAGTTAATACAAATCGTATCTGCTTTCTAACAAAGCTGTATTCTTTTTCAGATTAAACTTACTTTCTATTTCTGTACGACTTAACTCGCCAAACTCTTCTCGCAGTGGGTCATTTTTCAGTAAAATTAAGATAAATTCTGCCAGCGCTTCTCGGTCTTTTTCCCTAATTAAAAATCCATTTTTCTGATGAATGACTGCTTCGGGTATTCCTGCATGAATCGAACTTACAACGGGAAGTTTCATTGCCATCGCCTCCAGAATTGTCATGGGTAAGCCTTCTGATTCTCCTTCGGCTGTAGTCAAACTTGGGGCTGCTAATATCGAAGCTTTTTGCATCCAATTTCTGACTTTTTCGTGAGGTTGTACTCCCAGAAAACGATAGCGTTTGAGTAATTTTTTTGCTAAATTTTTTAAGGAAGAACTCAGCGGTCCGTCACCAATAATTACTAATTCTACTTCTGGCAGTATTTTTTGAACTTCTGCCATTGCCCGAATTAAATCTTCGCATCCTTTCTTCTCTATTAACCGCCCCACAAATAAAACAATTGGTTCTCGTTTGAGTTCTGGATTGGGGGTGAATTTATCTACGTCTATGCCGATATAGTTAACTTCGACTTTTTCTGGCGGGCATCCTTTTTCGATAATTTGAGAGCGGATAAACTCCGAAACTGCGATAAAACCGTCCGCTTGTTGAAAGAGGCGATCGCGATTCCTAAAATACAGTTCTCGATAAAATTGACCGCGATTTTTCACAAAATCCCTAGTATTTGCGTAGAAACTTTTAGATTTATTCAGTTCGATTTCTGCAGTGGCAAAATAACCATGAAAAGTCACGATTAGAGGGAGATTTAATTTTCGTGCCAGGGGCAAAGCTAAAACTCCATCCAGACCGAAATGAGCGTGAATTAAACGAGGGGATAAATCTTGTAAAGGTTTAAGCCAGCGCGGGTGGACGAAACCAGTTAATTTATAGGCTGTTTTCCAGAAACCGGGAGGAGATGCCAAGTCGCCGAGAACAATTGTTCTCTCCTGGGGCAGCATCGATTTGGCAGTGGGGAAGCGCGAGGTACCAACGTAGAAACCTTGATAGGATGAAAAGTTCTCCACTTGCGCGGGGATGAAAGTTTCTGAGTAGGGAATGAGTTGGTCGCGATAGATAATTACTGCTGGTTTCATCTTTGGTTATTTTGAGAAAAAAGAAGGATATCAGAGCTTTTCATTTCCTGTAAAATCATCAACATTGGCAAACAATTCTTTCAGTTTCAACAAATCTGGAGGCGGCAATGGAGGGCGTAATAAAGAAGCAACATTAGCTGCCAGATGCTCGACATTCCCCGTACCAAATAACACGACATCGACTCCTGGTTGATGGCGACAAAAGCGGTAAGCTGCATCTGTAATATTCTTAGCTCCACCTTCCTTAAATAGAAAATCTAGTGGGTTCTCTGAATTTAAAGTTTCCAGTTCGGCAGCTCCCATTTGCTGCAATTTTAATATTGCTTTTCTCAGATTTTTCTCATTACTTAAAGCTCGTCTAACAGCAAACATTGATAACACGCCAATATTTTGCGCAGTAGCTTGAGGAAGAACTAGCTCTCGTGCAGATTGATTGAGGATATTAAACCCCACCCAGATGATAAATAAGATACGATCTAAAGAGTTTGAACATCTTTAAATCAAACGTCAAATGCTATTAGGGACTAGCAAGAAAATAAAGTACCGGTCTCTTGTAGGTTGGGTGGAGCGAACCGAAATCAGCGGTTATCTTATTAAATTGCATGTCCCTTACGCAAAAAAACCCGTTTCTGTCATTGCGAGCCAATGCGAAGCAATCTCAAACGTCCAAACTTCGTTCCTTATGCGTAAGTCCTGGCCGGTTAAGTATTCTCATCAAACTCGGTTTTTCGGCAGATCGGAAACCAGGTTTTGCCGAAATTACCTGGTTTCTTGACCTGTAGAATCTCAAAAAAAACTATCGCCTTTCCAAAGCTTCCACCGACTTCGGCACGCCCGCCGTTAATACCTCATTTCCGGTTTCAGTTACTAAAACATCATCCTCAATTCTAATACCAATACCCCGCCAACGCTCCTCAACTTCTGGTTGTTCTTCAGCCGGTTTAATATCCGGGCGAATGTAAATTCCTGGTTCCACGGTCAAGACTTCTCCAGGTTGCAAAATCTGAGGATTTTCTCCAAATTGATAAACCCCCGCATCGTGAACGTCTAACCCCAACCAATGACCGACCCGGTGCATATAAAAAGGCTTGTATTTCTCTTCTTTAATTATCTCTTCTTTCTCTCCTTTTAACATTCCCAAATCCATCAATCCATCCACAATTACATCCCGAGCAGTTTCGTTAACTTCTTTATAAGAATTACCCGGTTTAACTTTAGCTATTGCTTCCGACTGAGCTTTTAAAACCAACTCGTAAATAATCTTTTCCTCGGTTGTAAATTGACCGCTAATAGGAAAAGTTCGAGTAATATCGGCGTTGTAATATTGATAAGAACAGCCGGCATCGATTAATAATAAATCGTTTTCCTCGATTTGCCGTTGATTTTCGATGTAGTGAAGGATGCAAGAATTAGTCCCCGATGCCACAATTGAAGGATAAGCGGGAGTGGCTCCTTGACGGCAAAACATATATTCCATTTCTGCTTGAATTTCGTATTCGTAGCGTCCCGGTTTGGCAAATTCCATCGCCAATTTATGAGCCTCCACGGAAATATCAGCCGCCTTTCTCATTAACTCTAATTCCGCCGAACTTTTGACCAAACGCAGGGGAGCTAATACAGTTCTGGAATCTTGAATAGCTGTAGGTCCGACACCTTTTTTCGGATAAACTGCCATTAAACGTTCCCAGTGTTTTAAGACAGTTTGATTAAAGGTGCGATCGCTCCCCAAACGGTAATAAATCTTATCGGCTTTTGCTAAATATTGAGGCAGCTTTTCGTTTAACTCGTTAATCGGAAAAACTTCATCGGCACCGTACAATTCTTTAGCAGCATCCACCCCCACTCGCAAACCGCTCCAAGTTTCTTTTTCGTAATCTTTCGGTCGTACAAATAAAATATATTTATGTTCTTCGTGGTGGGGCGCTAAAACTGCCACCGCCTCGGGTTCGTTAAAACCAGTTAAATAAAAAAAATCGCTATCTTGTCGGTAGGCATATTCGACATCGTTATGCATAATTGCATGGGGAGCGCTTCTAAAGATGGCAGTGCCGCTGCCTATTTTTTCCATTAATTTTTCTCGTCGCAGGCGGTATTCTGTTGCTGATATCATTGCTAATGGTTAGTTTGGAAAAAGCTAGTAATTAAAGTATTTCGATTCCCCCCGCCCCCCTTAAAAAGGGGGGAGCCAGAGGAAGCTCAAAGTCCCCCTTATTAAGGGGGATTTAGGGGGATCGTTTTTACAGAACGGGAACGAAACGTTCCTTCTCTGGAACTGCGGCATATTCTGCCACAATTTGCCGGAACTCGTCGCCGTCGATAGTTTCTTTTTCAATTAACAAATCGACCAAGCGATCGATAACTACGCGGTTATCGCGCATCATCTTACAGGCATCTTCGTAGCAGTGTTCCACAATAGCGCGAACTTGAGCGTCAACCCGAGAAGCGATTTCCTCGGAATATTCCGTGCGAGTCATCAAGTCCCGTCCCAAGAAGACCTCGCTTTGTTGGCTTTCCAGAGACAGAGGACCCAGGTCAGACATACCATAGCGAGTCACCATTTGCCGCGCCATGCCCGTTACCTGCTGTAAGTCGTTACCCGCACCGGTGGTAACTTCTGCATCGCCAAAAACCACCTTTTCTGCTGCCCGACCTCCCAAAGCACCAGTAATGCGAGCTAGAATTTGCGATCGCGACACTAAAGCTTGGTCTTCGCTGGGCATAAACCAAGTCAGACCGCGAGCTTGACCTCGGGGAACCAAGGTAACTTTTTGTACCGGGTCGTGGTCTTTGACCAGAGTGCCGACGATGGCATGACCGACCTCGTGATAAGCAATCAAGCGCTTGCTCTTGCCATCAATTAAAGGAGTGCCTTCCATACCGGCTACCACCCGATCTACCGCATCGTCAATTTCCATCATGGTAATGGCATCTTTGCGACGGCGGGCAGTAAGGATAGCTGCTTCGTTGAGCAAATTAGCTAAGTCCGCGCCAGTGAAACCCGGAGTGCGGCGTGCGATCGCCTCCAAAGATATGTCTGTTGCCAGTTTTTTATTGCGAGCGTGAACATCTAAGATAGACAAGCGACCTTTTAAATCTGGAGCATCGACTCCCACTTGGCGATCGAAGCGTCCGGGTCGCAACAGAGCAGAATCGAGAACGTCTGGACGGTTAGTAGCGGCGATGATAATAATACCGCTGTTACCTTCAAAGCCATCCATTTCCGTGAGCAATTGATTGAGGGTTTGCTCCCGTTCGTCGTTTCCGCCGCCGATACCAGCACCGCGAGCCCGACCTACAGCGTCGATTTCATCGATAAAGATAATGCAAGGGGCATTTTCTTTAGCTTTTTTAAACAAATCTCGCACCCTAGAGGCGCCCACCCCGACGAACATTTCTACAAATTCCGAACCCGAGATGCTGAAGAAGGGGACTCCTGCTTCCCCAGCGATCGCCTTAGCTAGGAGAGTTTTACCCGTTCCTGGAGGTCCTATTAGCAACACTCCTTTGGGAATTCTCGCTCCCACAGCGGTGAATCTTTCTGGTTTTTTGAGGAAGGTCACCACTTCTTGGAGTTCTTCTTTAGCTTCATCCACTCCCGCCACATCGTCGAAGAGGATCCCCGTCTTGGCCTCCATTGAAAACCTGGCCTTAGATTTACCAAAATTCATTGCTTGGCCAGGGCCTCCAGGAACGTTGCTAGAGCGGCGGAACAGGAAAAACAGTCCCACGATCAACAGCACTGGGAAAACCAAATTACCTAAAATGCCCCAGATAGCTCCTTGACTGCTCGGGGGGTGGATGTCCAAGCCGATGTTGTCTTTTCGGAGACGAGCAATTAGTTCGGGGGAATTAGCAGGTAAATCGACCCGCCATGTTTGGCTGCGGTTGTCCAGTTCTGGATCGACGGCATCGATGATAGCGGTACGCCCCCCATCGTATAGCTCTACGCTGGTTACTCGACCTGCGTTGAGGTAATCTAAAAATCGACCGTAGGTCATGCGGGTACTTGCCGCATTACGGCCCATGTTCCCAGGGGATTGACCAAAGCTGCCTTGCCAGAGAAAAAAACCGATAACTAAAGCTGGCAAGCACCAAAGCACTATTGTTCTCCAAGAAAATTTCATTTTTATTGGCCTCTTGACGAAAACTACTAAAATTGCGTTTGAGCTAAATGGCGATTAAGATCGCTTAACTTACTTTACTAAATTTAACTTATTTTAATCTCCCATAGGGATGATTACCTTAAATTCCTTACCCTGACTCGGTTTTAGCTAATTAAGTTTTGTTAAGTTCCCTCAATACGGTTGGAATCGGGGTTGACTTTTTGATTGAAATAATCGTGGAAATAAGGTATTATCCGATTTATGCTTATTTAAAAATGGCCATTTTTCGGACTCTCGGGGGCTCTGGAAATGATGGCTCGTAAGATTTTTCTTAATTTTGGGAGCTTTAGTGCTAATTTAGAACCCAATCTAGCAAAAGAACCGCAGCATTATGGCCTTCTTTTGTAGGTATTGCAACCGCATCTACTACGAACTAATGGCACGATAAACTGGCTGCTGCTAAAAGAGCAGATGATGTCAGATTGCGGGGCTGCGGAGCCATTAGCTTCCCCCCTAATTTTCGGGCGTGGGGGAGTTTGTCAAATTATTGTGAAATTTAACAGAGGTAAAAAATAGTAATGACGGCAAATATTAAACCACAAGCCGGGGGTGCTGCTGCCATGTTGACCAGGCAGCCTGCTAGCGGCAAAAATACCATTCTCAGCGTTGACTTGGGCCGCACGGCAACAAAGGCCTGCGTCAGTCGCACTCCTAACAGCGTTGTTTTTATTCCGGCCAACGTCGCCCGTTTGAGTTTGGAACAAGTCAGAGCGGGTAGCTTTGAGTCAAAACCAACGGATCCCCTGTTGGATGTGTGGTTGGAATACCAGGGTACCGGTTATGCAGTGGGTCAATTAGCAGCAGATTTTGGGGCCACTCTATTTGGCGCGACTCAAGCGATCGCTAAATCTAAGGTAGAGGATGCCCTGATTAAATTGCTGGCCTGCGCAGGATACTTCCAAATTAAGGGTGATTTTTCCGTCGTCGTCGGCCTGCCTTTCTATTCCCAGGAACAGTTTGAAAGGGAAAAAGAGCAGATTATTTCTCAATTAAAGTCCCCCCATAAAGTGTCCTATCGGGGTGAGGGTTTGGCGGACGCGAACATTAATAATGTCTGGGTGATGCCCGAAGGTTACGGTTCTTTGATTTGGTGCGAGGCAACCAATAGTAAAGAATTTGAACCTCAATTACCAGAATTATCGGTGGCGGTCGTAGATATTGGCCATCAAACAACGGATCTGTTAATGGTGGATCGTTTCCGCTTCGCTCGTGCTGCTTCTAAAAGCATATCTTTTGCCATGAGTCAGTTCTATGAGGAGGTTGCCTCGAAAATTAAAGGGGCAGATTCTCAATCTTTATATTTACTCGAAGCAGTTCACAAACCAGAGGGCCAGCGTTCTTACCGACCCAAGGGAGCCAGCAAGCCTATTAGTTTAGACCCGATTATTCCAGAACTGCGTAAAACTTTTGCATCTAAACTATGCGAACAGTTGATCCAATGGTTGCCAGAGCGGGTTACTGATGTGGTGCTGACCGGTGGCGGTGCGGCCTTTTTCCAAGCAGATCTGGAAAAACTGCTAAAAGAAGCTGGTGTTAAGGCCCATGTGTCTCAACCGCCGCGAGAAGCAAATGCTTTGGGACAATATATCTATGGAGAGGCCCAACTGGCTACGGCAAGATAAAAATAAGGGTGCATCTCATTTTTTCAGAAAACCAGTAAAACTAAAAATTATTCCTCTGGCTCCCCCGTTTAATAAACAATCTTCCTCTGGCCTCCCCCTTTTTAAGGGGGACGGGAGGGGGATCGCAAGGGGGGCGAGGGGGGATCGAACGCTTTTTGTTAATTGTTAATTGCTCCAGAAAGTTGTTTTGCTGTCGATCGAGATGTAGTCTGGCTGGGCGCGATCGCGCCTTCGATTCGGTTGGTAGTTTGCCAACATGGGGTAGGGTAAAATATCGATGGAACCCTACCCTTAAATTAATTTTTTGGTAAAATTATCAAAACTAATTAAACTATTACCCGATGCTGTGGTCAAAAAATAACAAAAATTACTCAGTTAGTTTTACTGAAGATGCCGCAGACCAACAGTTGTTACTGGCAATTGAAAAAGAGTTAAACGGGCATAAATACCAGACTTTTAGCAATCTCTGCAAACAAGCTTTGTGGCAGTTTTTATCTATTTCTGACTCGGCTCAATCTCTACAGAGTTTCCAAAGGTTGGAACAGCGGGTTATTGAAATCGGCAAGCAAATCGAAGTGCTAAAACAAGAACTTTCTGTAGAACAAAATAACTTAAATAAACAACAAGAATTAGAAAATCAGTTAACTAAATTAAGTAACTTGCTGACTCAACTGCAAGTAAACGTTAATGTTAAGTTTGTTGAGACTTTAGAAGCTATCAAAAATGAGTTTGGACGGGTGGATGAGTTAGGTTATGCTGCTAGAGTAAATCCTCGCGAAGCGAAGAAAGCTGAAGCCGAATCTAAGCCGGAAAAATCTGAAGCTGAAAAGAAGGCAGAACTAGAAGAACTAAAACAAAAGGATCCCATGCTCGCTCGTTTGAAAAATATTTTACCCGAAGAGTTCTAGGGTGCTTATCTATTTTTGAGTTGATTAAACCTCCTTAGTTATTAGAAAGTTTGCCTATCCAACTAACAACTTTCAACTAACTTTACTCAAGACAAAAACGCTGCCGACATTACCTCGCCCAATTCTTAAATCTTCATCTAAATAAGTAAGGTCTAACCAGCCCTGGCGTTCCCTATTTTTAATCTCAAAATCGATAGCTGTAAATTTTTTACCCGCCTCAATTTCTTGGATGAAATTATTAGGAGATTGATAGTCAATTAAACGCTGCAAACCGCTAATAGCTCGCTCGAATTTTACCTCCACTCGCTTTTGGGAAACGGGCTCGAATCTAGCTGTAACGCTGACCAATCCTTCTAAGAAAGGCAAACCATACACTTCAGCAATGTTGTAAATTTTAGCGTCCTTAACTCGAACGCATTGATAGATTTGGCCCAGTTCGAGCAGGGGAAAGCGATCGATTCCTAACAATTCTTGACTGGTGGTATAGAGCAGCCGCCAATTGCCATCTAATAATTCTGTAGCTTCCAGGGGATTTGGGGTTGGGTTATAGTCTTCTAATTGAGCGATCGCCGCTAAAATCGCTTTTTGCTCTGTTGCTGTGGCCAATAAACCGCGATTCTTGCCGGCGATGGCCTCTAATAATCTTGATTTGTTTATCATAATTTTTACAAAATGTCAACTTATTTTCTTGCCATATAAGTAATTGTATTTAATTTTCTCGGAAAATTCGGGATAAAAAATAGCGGTTAGGGATTAAAATACAACTGATTTAAAACCGTGGTAAACTATGCCCAAAACATCATGCTTGGTTTTCACAAGCATAAAGGTCTGGGGAGCTTGCTGCAAAGTAACTCTCAAAAAAAGGCAGATCCGGATCGACAACCCGACTGCAGAAAAGTAGATCGGGCAACAAACAGATCGGTATTCTAGCCGAGAAAAAAAAACCACTACTCCAGAATACAGGAAAAAACGAACAAAAAACTATGGCAAGAATTAACAACCCATCCTTACGCCTAACACCAAGGCACGAACCAGGGGATCTAATTCCGACTCCCCAAGAAACTTCCATTCTAGATTGGTTAGAAGCATCAGGTCGCATGATGCCACGGGAAGAACTAGAAGAAGATAGAACTGAAACAGAAGAAGAAATCACCGACCTTGTAGATAATAATTTCGAGGAAGAGGAAGAATCTGACGAAGAAGAAGAGTTGTAAAAAGTTGTAAAAACGCAGGGCGTTGCAAATTTGTGGGATGAGGGCTCGCCCTGGATCGCACTCGCCAGAAGGCAAGAACCCTATTAACTATTAGTTAGTTGTGGTTTCAGCCCTGTAAGTTCCAAAATATCAAAAAATCCGTGTTGAGGAGTGAGTAATCGTGTCTGCAAATAACAAACTAATTTTGAACCAATCTTTTAAGCTATCGGGGCAATTTTTATTTTTAGGACTGGCTTTAGGATTGACTGTTTCGGCGATCGCCTTCGATAGTATAGGCGATGGGTTCCTAAGTACAGTCTCAACCTTTTTCCCTCTAACCATCTGCGCGATAGTTACCGCAGGATTGGGATACTGGATTATACCGATACTGCGACAACTAAAAGCAGGACAAATAATTCGCGAAGATGGACCCCAAGCTCACCTGCAAAAAGCAGGTACTCCGACGATGGGAGGGATATTTTTCGTACCGGTGGCAGTAGCGATCGCCCTGCTACTATCCAAATTAAACCCCAACGTTATCGCTGTTTGTAGTATAACTATTGCTTATAGCTTTATCGGTTGGTTGGACGATTGGCAAATCCTGCGCCGCAAATCCAATAAAGGCATCTCCCCCAAAACCAAATTAGGATTGCAAGTTGGTTTTGCCGCCCTTTTCTGTTTGTGGTTGGGATGGAGTCAACCGAGTACCATTACTAACCTAGCCTTACCTTTCGGTTTGATGCTGCCCTTGGGATTCTTATTTTGGCCTTTGGCCGCCTTCGTGCTGCTGGCAGAAAGCAACGCTACCAATCTCACCGATGGCGTTGATGGATTGATGGGAGGTTTGGGGGCGATCGCCTTTTTAGGACTGGGATTCTATTTAGCACCTGAGTTTCCAGAGCTAACCATTTTCTGCGCTTGCACGAGCGGCAGTTGTCTCGGTTTTTTAGCTCATAACCGCAACCCCGCTAAAGTATTTATGGGGGATACGGGCTCCTTAGCTTTGGGCGGTGCTTTAGCTGCGGTGGCTTTGGTAAGTAATAGTTTGTGGGTTCTATTTATTATTAGCGGGATTTTCTTTATCGAGGCTATTTCTGTCATCGCTCAGGTTAGCTATTATAAAGCAACAAAAGGACCGGACGGCATCGGCAAGCGTTTGTTTAAAATGGCTCCTTTTCACCATCATTTAGAACTTTGCGGCTGGTTGGAAACTCAAGTGGTAGGAGTTTTTTATGGAATTAATGCAATTCTGGCTCTAGGGAGTTTGTTAATTACGACAGTTTACAATTAGCAACCCTTTCTCATCTCAAAAATTGAGAAAAATACCGAAAGTATTTCCCATTCCCAATTCCCAATTCCCAAAAATATGAAAGTTTCGGTAGTGGTACCAATTTATAACGGCGAGGCAGATTTGCCAGAGTTAATAGAATGCCTGCGATCGCAAACTTATCCTCCAGAAGAAGTGGAGTATTTGTTAGTAGATAATAACAGCAGCGATCGCACGAAAGACCTCATAGAAACCGCCGCCGAAAATGCTGTTATTTCTATTCGCCCCTTAAGGGAAAACGAAATTCAAAGTTCTTACGCCGCTCGCAATAGGGGAATTAGGGCGGCCCTTGGTGAAATTATCGCCTTTACCGATGCCGACTGTCGCCCCCAAGCGCAATGGTTAGAAAAATTAATCGAGCCATTTAATAATAACCCCAATCTCGGTATTGTAGCTGGAGAAATTGTCGCTTTGCCCGGCAAAAACCTTTTAGAAAAACACGCCGATCGCCAAGAAACTTTATCTCAAAAACATACCTTAGCTAATAGTTTTTGCCCCTACGGTCAAACTGCTAATTTAGCCGTTCGCCGAGAAGCTTTGGAAACAGTAGGATTATTTAGACCTTATTTAACTACTGGGGGAGATGCGGATATTTGTTGGCGGATTTTGCGGGAGACTTCTTACGAGCTGAAATTGGCAGAGGAGGCAATTGTCAAACATCGGCATCGTTCGACTTTGGCAGAGCTGGCAAGTCAGTGGCGCAGGTATGGGAAGTCTAATAAATATTTGCACGAGTTGTATGGTGTCGATTTGAGCCGAGAATTGACGGCGAAAGAGTATATTTATCGATCGCTGCGATGGTTGTTAAAAGAGTTACCAAAGACGGGAATAAAAGCGATTTTAGGTAAGGCCGATGGGGCAGATTTATTGAATACTCCTATTGGGTTGTTTAACGTGCGGGCGCGATCGCGAGGACAGCGGGAGGCAAAACTGCCAGAGGAAGCGCGTCGTATCGATCGCCTTTAGATTTAGGAAACAGATTTGTTAATAGAACCATGGTAAAATCGCAATTAACAATTGACAATTGACAATTGACCATTAACAAATGAAAGCTTTGTTAAGAGAATTAAAGAATTAATAAAATAATTAAAAAAAAGAATAAAAATAATTGTAAGATGTAAAGAATTATTAATCGAAAGGCGATAAAGCAGTGTTAGTGATATTATGAAATCGTTTGTTAAAAACAGGGGTGCATCTAATACTTGCAAAAATAAAGGAAGCCAGTATTCGTCAATACTCCTATTTTTGCGTTTTTTTGAGTATGAGTACGAATATGAGGTTAAATAAAACAAATTGAGATGCACCAAAACAAAACAGCGGTAATCAAACTCAGGAGGAAACTATGACAGAATTTATGGATTTCTTGCGCCATGAAATTGCTTATGTGGCTATAGGGGAATTTAAACCGGGAAAATTTGAAGAGGCACAGCGACTTTACGAAAAAGCCGTTTTAAGCTACAAAGAAGGTTTTAAGGGAGCGTATCTATTGCAAATTCCGGGAACCGACAAAGGCATTGCGGTGATTTTTTGGGAAACCGTCCAAGACATGAACGCTCACGAAACAGATGCCCATCAAAAAATATTGGAAGAAATGGGGCCTTTGTTTGCTACCACGCCCAATACGGCAGTTTATGAAGTAGTTAACAAGCATCTGCCGGAAAAAGAAGAAGTCTAATAGTAGGGTGCATCTCAATGCAATTCGTACAGCAAAAAATGGCGTAGTAGTTATCCTATCTTAATTAGGCAATTCAGCTCTTAGCTACAGCACAAACCACCCGATCGCGTCCCAATTCCTTAGCGCGGTACAAAGCGCGATCGGCAGCCTGGAGCGCATCAGCGCCAGTGGAACCGTTTTCGGGAAAACAAGCAACTCCTATGGATACAGTAATAACGCCCAAAGATTGATTGTCCTGGTCGATCTTGAGATATTTAATTCCTTGCCGTATTTCTTCGGCGCGTTGTTGGGTCTCCTTAAGATTAGCTTCTGGCAAAATCAGGGTTAACTCCTCGCCTCCATAGCGACAAGCGATGTCACCGCCGCGAGTGTTGTTTCTGAGAAAAACACCCAACTCCCGCAAAACGGCATCTCCTGCCTCGTGACCGTAAGTGTCGTTAAAATTCTTAAAGCGATCGACATCAATCATCATAATTCCGACAGAATGCTTGTTTCTCAGGGCGCGACGCAGTTCCCTTTCCAGAGATTCTTTCAAGTAGCGGCGATTAAACAAGCAGGTGAGGGGATCGCGAATACTTCGCTCGTGCAAGCTTTCGCGCAGTTTCAAATTAGCGATCGCCAGAGCAATATGTTCGGCAACAGTGTGGGCTAACTGTTGCTTAGTTTCGGTCAATTTCTCCGGAGCTGAAGAACTTAAATATAACAATCCCAAAGTTTCTCCCTGACCTATCATCGGCAAACAAACGGACACTGCCGGCTTATGCTTATGGGAAATATGCTGGCAAAACAAACCCAGTTGTGCGGCTTCCACCCGATGAATGAGACCGCGCCGCAAACCCCAGCAGCAGTCTGGGGCGAAGAGGATTTCGCTTTGAGGAGAATTTCCCCAACTAGCAACGGCTTCTACCAGATGGCGAGAATCGCTCATGGCAAAAACTGCCCCGCTGCAGCCTGGAAACAATGGTTGGAGCAAATCGCTGATAGCCTTGTAGGCTTCTTCGAGGCTAATGCAAGCTTGGAGAAACTCGCTCATGTCGCCAAGTTGATTCATCTCCTGGTTGCGGCGTTCTAATTCTTGTACCTGCAGGGCCAGTTGGTAGTTAACAATGCGCAACTCCTGTTGGGCTTGTTTGCGATCGCTGATATCTTGAATCGCGCTGATGAAGTAATCCTGTTCTCCCAGTTTTTGGCAGACCAACGACTCCGTACAGTGTACCCACACCAGAGAACCATCCTTGCGGATGTAGCGCTTTTCTATAGAAAAAGTCTCAATCTCTCTAGCTGACAAGCGTTCTTTGAGTTTTCGGTCTTTTTCCACGTCTTGGGGGTGAGTAATATCGGCGGTGGTTAAGTTCTTCAACTCCTTCTCGCTGTAACCGACGATATCGCAGAACTTTTGATTGACGCGCAAAAACTTACCGTATTCGGTAGCTTCGGCGATGCCAACGGCAGCAAGCTCGAAAGTAGTTCTAAATCGTTCTTCGCTCTTTTGTAAGTTGGCCTCTGCCAGTTTGCGATCGCTAATATCTTCGACGACGCCGATGAAATATTTGGGTTCCCCCGTGCCCTCTCGTATTAGAGACACTACGAGATAGACCCAAACGAGAGTTCTATCTTTGCAGATGTACGGTCTTTCCAGAGAATAACTGTGGATCTCCCCTGCCAATAACTGACCCACTCGCTCCAGATTAAGTGCGAGATATTCTGGGGGAGTAACTTCTTGGAAACTTAATCCCAGCAATTCGGAGCGAGTATAACCAAGGATGTCGCAAAACTTTTGATTGATGCGGAAAAACCTACCTTCGAGGGTGCTAATGACCATGCCTACTGCGGCTTGCTCGAAAACCGCTCGAAAACGCTCTTCGCTTTCTCGGAGAATGTTTTCTGCTTGTTTGCGATCGCTTATATCTCGTCCCACTGCCTGATACTCGGTAATTTTACCGCGATCGTCGCAAATTGCGCGATAGAACCATTGCTGCCACTGGAGTTGACCGTCGGGCAAGCTGGCACAATGCTCGAAGGAAGCAACCTCCCGAGCTGAATTGAGAGTTTCGAGATGAAGCATAACGGCTTCTCGCTCTTCTTTGGGAAGAAACTCGAAAAATTTGTGACCGACGAGCTTGTTAGGCTTTTTTTGGAAGCAGCGACAGTAGGCTTCGTTGACAAAAGCGATGGTGGTATCGGGTAAAAAACGACAGACCAACTCGGTTTGAGCTTCGACAACAGTGCGATAGCGGACTTCGCTTTTGCGCAAGGCCATTTCTACTTGTTGGCGTTCGCCAATTTCGTGTATGAGTTCCTGGTTGAGATTTGTTAGTTCGTTAGTTCGTTGCCTGACTATATTTTCTAGATCGTGATTGAGCTGTCGCAATGCGGTTTCGGCTTCTTCCCGGGCGATGCGGTTACGCAAAGTTTCTATGCCGTAGGCGAGGTCTCCTGCCAAATCTGTCAGAAGTCTTACTTCCTCCAGAGAAATATCTAACTCCACCGAACAGATGCTTAAGGCACCCAGAGGGCGATCGTTAATTATCAAAGGCAAGGCAATACAGGTACTATTATTGCTAGAGCTTAATTTGGCTCGTGTTTCGTCTGGGAGAAGATGGCAGGCGATCGCGAGTTGACCCGTGCGGATGGCAGTTTCTATAAGTGGAACTTCCCGAACTTCAGCCGCACCAACAATATTAGTTAGCTCGAAATCGTTGCTTTCCGCTCGGGCCCCGGGGATAATCTCTTGGAAGGTTTCATCCTTGACAAAGGCTACCCAAGCGCTTTGATAGCCTCCTACTTCGACTACGATCTGGCAGATATTTGCCAGCAGTTGAGATTCTTCGGTGGCCGTGACTAAGGCTCGGTTACATTCACCGATGGCCTTGAGGGAGCGGTTGAGGCGATCGAGTTGGGCTTCTACCAGTTTGCGCTCTGTAATGTCCCGCACTATTAGCGCAAATATCTGTCGATCGCTTTGCTGCATGGTTGAGATGGCAAGCTCTATCGGAAAAGTAGTGCCATCAGCTCGCAAACCTTCGTCTCCTGTATGGGAGCAAGTCGATCGCATTTCATGATTGTTTTGGAGTAGTTCCTTCAAAGCAGGCAAGAGCTCGAAGCGAGGAATTAGCAGTTCGATATTTTTGCCGATGACAGTATCGGCGCCCAGGCCGAATATTTGCTCGGCGGCTGCGTTAAATGATTCGATGATGTAGCGATCGTTGAGAGCAATTATCCCTTCGGCGGCGGCTTCTAAAATTGCTCGATTTTTGGTTTCGCTTTCTTCTAGACGGCGCAATAGCGGGTTGCTTATCTTAAAAAATAGAATTGCTCCCAAGATATCTACGACTAAACTAGCCATAATCGTATAAATACCAGCTTCAATAAAGGGCGCTCTAATTTCTGCCATGTCGATTTTGGCAACGATACCCCAGTTAAAATTGGGCATGGGTTCGTATGCTGCCAAGACTAGAACTCCTCGATAGTCTAAAGCGATCGTGCTTCCGGACTTTCCCTGGAGAGCTAGTCGCATCGGTTCTGCTATTTTTCCCTGCCAGGGCACGGGTTTAGGCTTTGCTAATTGGTAGTGCTGGCGATCGAAGAGAAAAACGATATAGTCTCCTTGACGTTTTCCCAGAGTAAACTCTCCCGTTTCTGAGAATTTTTGCAGATTTTTATGGGCTTTAGTTAGAGCAGATAATACGCTTTCTGGGTCGTCGTTAGTGTCGGCGATCGCTTCTATTAAGCTTACCTGACTTTTGGCGATTTCTTCCAATCGCTTTTGCTGTTGTTTAAAACTTGTTTGATAAAGCACATAAATGCCTACCCCTGCCACTGCCAGGGATACGGTTATCATGTTAATAATTAATAATATTAGTCGTCGGCGATCGTTCATTTTAAAACTTGATAATATTAGCACTATCTTATTTTAGCAAGTTTTTTTTTCTCTGCCCAATTCCGACGGCTCTGGGTCTTTAATTTCAACGCTTTTAGGAAAAAAATTTTTCTTTAATTTTTAATTACCATCAGCTTTTTTTATTTCTAACCTTAATTTTATTCCTTACGACCTATTTCCTCTGGTTTATTTCCTATTGCCTCAAAGGAAATTCCTACGAAAAAAAACCGGCTTTTAGCGAAAAACCGGATTAGTAAATTGCTCTAAGAATAGTTACCTAATCTAAATCGCGTCGTCCTTCTAAGGCTCTTGCCAAAGTGACTTCATCGGCATATTCTAAATCTCCTCCCATCGGCAAACCGAAAGCAATGCGGGTCACTCGGGTAAAAGGTTTGAGTAACTGACCGACATATAAAGTAGTCGTCTCTCCTTCGACGCTGGGACTAATAGCAACGATCGCTTCTTTAATATTACCCTGACTCACTCGCCGTACTAAAGGTTGAACGGTTAATTGTTCGGGTCCGATGCCGTCCATTGGGGAGATTACTCCGCCCAAAACGTGATATTGACCGCGATATTCTCTAGTTTTTTCCAGGGCAATAACATCCCGGGAGTCAGTTACTATGCAAATAGTCTCTTTATCTCGCTGGGGGTTGCGACAAATTTCGCAAACCGGTTCGGCGGATAAATGGTAGCAAATTTGACACAAACCTACTTGTTTTTTCGCATCCAGCAAGGCTCTAGCTAGGGCTTGCACTTCGGCATCGGGACGTTTAATAATATGTAGTGCCAGGCGTTGGGCCGTTTTCGGTCCTACCCCTGGCAAGCGCTGTAATTGTTCGATTAAACGGGCTAAAGGTCGCGTATAAATATTCCTCTTCCTCCCCCATGAAAGTTGTTTATTTTATTTTAGCAATTGGTCTGTTTTTTGGGGCAGTTCTATACGTTTTCTTTAGCTTCGCCAAAAATTGCATAAGCTAAAGCATCTTCCCATTCTTCTCTCCCGCCTAACATTTCCTCCAATTCCCACCCTTGTTTTTCGCTTAACTCGTTTCTGGTAACGGCATAAAGAATTTGCCCTAAGATAATTAACTTGGCATCCCTGGGAATTTTATTAATTTTACTCCGTTCTATCCTGTCTTTAAAGTTCTCAAAAGTTGTTTTCATTTTCCCTGGAATTAGAATGGTTGATTTTTTAGTCGCTTTCTAAATTGCCGAAGACGGCATATTCCATTTGCTGGCGATAATTTTTTAAACCAACTCCTAGCAATTTCTCTAACTCGTCTAACTCTTTAATCGTTAAATCTCCTCGTTCCATCGCGTAATAAATTTGACCCAGAATAATTAGTTTTGATTCTAGGGGCATTTCATTTTTAAGACCTTCCTGAATCGTGTAATAAAAATTGTTAAAAACTCTCTCCATTTTCTAATTCACTCCTTGTTAGTGTTTTCAACGAACCAGTTCTAAAAATTAAAGTAATCTGTTGTACTAATCGACTTTCATCGAATCGAATAGCGGTTTGAATTCCTGCATTAATATCTAGAATGTTAAAGTCTTGATTGATATAATAAGCAATATTCCTAGCTTGTTTTTTACCCTCCCTTATGTCCTGCTGAACTGCTCCTCTGACATTTCGAGCATTCCTGAGTTCCTTAAATTCCCAAAATTCTCCATCTAATTCTGCATCTGGTGTTTTAATTCCTTCCAGATTCTGTTCGCTCAATAACTTCACACGCCTTCCTTGTCTAGCAAAAGTTTCGGCCACAAACACTTCGGAATCAGTGAGTTTATGCTCTTGATGAATTAAAACAAAGCCACCAGTATCTTCATCAAAATAATACCGTTGATACTCCGAGCCAGAATTTTGATAAATTTCTCTACTTTCCTCAATGTAATCCGATCGCACCCTTTTTTCGTCAATAACTACTTTTGCCTTTTCCGTTCCCGTTGCGGCAAAAAAATTTTGGATACCAGCTAATAGGCAATTACCTATTACCCATTACCCGCCGCTCGCCTTAGCTTTATAACCCAATTTAGTTAGAATTTCTACTAACTTTTGGGTGTGATGGCCTTGGATTTCAATCTCGTTATCTTTGAGAGTTCCCCCCGCACCGCATTGGCTTTTTAACTGTTTTAATAAATCGGCTAAAGTTTCCGATTTTGACTGAAAACCGCTAATAACTGTAACGGTTTTGCCTTTGCGACCTTTCCGGGTTGCTTGTACTTTTAGGTTTTGCTGGTTTGGGGGCAGTTCTGGGGTCGCTCTTTCAGTTGCTTTTTCAAAGGCGGCAGAATTGCTGGAATTGCCAAACTCGGAATAAACCACGCGATC
>CAZSTZ010000016.1:0-22402 GCA_964609515.1 uncultured bacterium
CTCTAATCAGAAATCGCATCAAAAGATTGAACTTCCAAAACGGGGCCTATCATCGCCATAGTCATCACATCATCTCTGACTACCCCCGTAACCTGAACCTTCCGACCGGACTGGCGCAACTCCGCTGGAGCATTTTTTAACTCGTAAGTTTCGCCGCCCTCGCTAACCAGAGCCCAAGTGCCGGGACCAAATCCTTTACGTTCGATACTACCGTTCACAGTAATGCTGCTCATACCGCTTTTGCCTCAGTACTAATCGCCAAACGTGCTAAAGCCAAACATAACAAGGCATTAACAACTAAGAAAGCTTGAGCCACAAAACCGGAACCAAGTCCCCAGACTGCCGGCGACACTACGGCGCTAACCGCCAAACAGCTAGCCACCCCAATAGTAGAACCAATAGCCAGCCATTTCCATTGAGGATGCCCCAGAAGCAACACTACTAATATTCCTGGAATTAAAATGCTAGCAAAAATGGGATTCAACACCGCGCTACCTTGAATTGCGCCGCCGAGTTCGGGAATAGAACTACCCATGACGCGCATCGGCCATTGGGGCAAGTCGAAAACGTAAAAGCCGCGCAGGAAAAATAAGCCGCTACTACCAGCAACCAAACCGGTATGCATCGACCAACTCCAAGCAAACGGTAAATAATTCTGCAGCAACCAAGCCAGCAGATAAGAACCGAGTACCATTGCAATCTTAGGCAACAAAGCAACTGCCCCGCCATCGATCCAGAAACCGGGATTGAGATAGCCGTTTTCGCGCAGCCACCGGAAGAAGTCGCGGAAATTGAGTTGACCTTTTGCCGCCAGTTGCACCGCTGCTGTAGCATCCAACTGACCGGAACCGAAGTGGTTTAGGGGATCTTGTTCGATCGCTCTGGACGACTGTTTGAGGATATTGGCAATTTGTTCTGGCTCCTCAACGCCCATCGCTTTAATTAATGCTGCCACCCCGGCAACGTGGGGAGATGCCATGCTAGTACCTTGGAAAGCTGCAAAGATACTTTCGCCAGTTTCGGCATCGATAGTATTTTGCAAAATACCACCAGCTTCGTTACCGCCCGCAGTGGAACCGCCGGGGGCGGAGATATCCACGCCAGCGCCAAAGTTGGAGTAAGGTGCTTTTTCTCCAGAAGCATCTAAAGCGGAAACGCCGATAACTCTCGGATAGCGGGCAGGATAGCCTGCGGAGTTTTGGTTGGAGTTACCAGCAGCAGCGATGATGACTACTCCTTTGTTATAGGCATAGTCGATCGCTTCTTTCATTAATTGGCTTTCGCCACCGCCGCCGAGACTCATGTTGATGACTCCTGCGCCGTTGTCCGCTGCAAATTTAATTGCTTCGGCGATATCGGCAACGGTGCCGCTACCGTAAGAGTCTAAGACTTTCAACGGCATGATGTTGGCTTCGTAGGCGATACCCGCTACACCATAATTATTGTTGGTGGATTGAGCGATCGTACCGGCGACGTGGGTGCCGTGACCGTTATCGTCTGTTGCTTGGGTGCGATCGTTTACGAAGTCGTAACCGGAGACAAATTCGGTTTTTTGCAAGTCGGGAACTCTGGTGACTCCCGTATCGATGACGGCAACTGTCACGCCGTCGCCTTTGGTTTCTTGCCAGGCAGATTCTACATTGATGCTGCGCAAGTTCCACTGTTTCCCATATAAAGGATCGTTGGGAACTTTGCCGCCATCGAGGATGATGGCGTTAGCTTCGTAGATGTAGTTGGGTTCTATGTATTCGGTGTATTGGCCTAAAGATTTTTTCAGACCGTTGAGGGTTTCGCGATCGCCCTCGACAACATAGACGTTATCTGCGAAGGAAAATTCGCTATTGAGTCGGGGGGTGACGTTGTATTTTTCTGAGATCGTTTTTACCCGATCTACTATTTGGGTGACTCCTACATCTTCTCGAAAGTCTAAAACAATCGAATCGTAGGTGCCTTGGGTGGCCAGTCCCGTGAAGTTGGAGAGAGCCCAGCCAAGCCCTATTAAAAATAGACACAAAAACAAAAATTTTTTCATGGGTTATTTTCCCTTTTTATCGGGGCCTTTTTACCACGATAGCTTAAACTTTACAGGATATGTGCTGCTGAGGGATAAATTCTAATATCTAATTATGGAAAGAGGTTTATTGTGGCTGCCCCTCCTGGGGTTTTTTATTTGGTTGGCCCGGGCCGGCTGGAACGAATATCAAAAATTAGAAGCTTATCGGGCCTGGGCCGAAGACTTTGATAAGGCCAAATACGATATTTATGCAGTTTTGGGCCAAAAAGGTTCGGAACTCGTCTGGGGAAGGCCCACGCGCCAGGGCCCGCAGGATTTGCAGAGTTTGTCCCTGGAGGAGGTGCGATCGCTACAACTGCTGGTTAACGGACAAGTGGAAGATTTAGAAAATCCTCCAAGTAAGGGAAAGGCGATTTTTTTAGAGTTAGTTTTATCTGATTCTAAAAAAGTACAAATTCCCTTTACCGATATCGATTTAGCTGCCCGCTGGGGGAGATATTTAAAGAAACAATTCAATTCAGAACGGTTATAATTTTAAGGATAGGCGATCGCTCTGGAGATGTAAATTGTTAAGAGGGCGATCGACAAATAGTAATCTTAGGAGAAGAAGGTTATGGCAACCGAACTAAAACAAAGATATTTTACTCCAGAAGAGTATTTGCTCTTAGAAGAAAATGCCGAATACAAAAGTGAATATCGCAATGGAGAAATAATAGCCATGACCGGAGGAACTACGAATCATAATAAAATCGCCGGGAATTTTTATAAAAAGTTTCCATTAACGATTGACGACCAAGATTATGAAATATTTATCAATGATGTCCGCCTTGGGATAGAACGTCCAAAGATGTACGCCTATCCCGATGTAATGGTAGTTCGAGGAGAGCCAATTTATCAAGCTTCGACTAAAACGGTAATTACCAATCCTTTTTTAATCGTAGAAGTTTTGTCAAAATCAACTCAAAATTATGACCGAACTGACAAATTCGATTATTATTGCTGCATCCCCGAATTTAAAGAGTACATTCTCATCGACCAGTACAAATATTCTGTCAAGCAATTCGCTAAAAATTCAGATAACGAATGGACGTTAATTACATATCAAGGCGAAGATGCAGTTTTAAAACTTAAGTCAGTTGATTTTGAAATATCTTTTAAGGATATTTACGAACGAGTGAAGTTTGATGAAAATCACTAATAAAAAATTAACAATCAATCGAAGCATTGGCGTAATTTCAAATTAGGAGAAGAAGATTATGGCAACCGAACTAAAACAAAGGTATTTTACTCCAGAAGAATATTTGCTTTTAGAAGAAAATGCCGAATACAAAAGCGAATATCGTAATGGAGAAATAATAGCTATGACTGGAGGAACGACTAATCATAACGAGATTGCCAGTAATCTCTGCGCTCATTTAAAATTTGGACTTAGAGGCAAAAACTATCGAGTTTTTATTGGCGATGTCCGTGTTTGGATAGAACGTCCAAAGATGTACGCCTATCCCGATGTGATGATAATCGAGGGGGAACCAATTTATCAAGGTTCGGCTAAAACGGTAATTACCAATCCCTCTTTAATCGTAGAAGTTTTGTCAAAATCAACTCAAAATTATGACCGAACCGACAAATTCGATTATTATTGCTGCATCCCCCAATTTAAAGAGTACATTCTCATCGACCAGTACAAGTATTCCGTCAAGCAATTTGCTAAAAATTCAGAGAATAAATGGGTCATAACCGACTATCAAGGCGAAGATGCAGTTTTAAAACTTGAGTCGGTGGATTTTGAAATCTCTTTTAAAGATATTTATGAAAGGGTTGAATTTTGAAACAGAAGAACGATAAATAAACTTGTAGGGGCAAAGCATTCGGGCGGTTAACTTTGATAAATAGCTAATAAGTAAATGTCCGAATGCTTTGCCCCTAGCCACGTTAAATTTTCTGGTTTTATAAGTAATTAATAAGACGGGATTTTTGGGAGCGATCGCTAAACATTTTCTTCCAATACTTGACTCTTTTATTTAACTAATTCTAATATTCTGTCAAACTCTTCGTCAATAATCTCGGAAGCGCTATCTATTTTTTCAGCTTTTATCAGTTCAGTTTCACCGTCAAAAATAGACTCGTAACCGACATCAGATATTAAATAAGCAGTAGTTTTCGCAGAATCTACCCAAATTTTGGAATCTACAATCTGGTTTACTTCTTGGTGTTCGGAACCAACTTTATTGGCGTAAAGCAAATTATTAAAAGCCGTCAAAATATAAGGACTATGAGTAGTAATAATAACTTGATTGCCAGGGATATTTGCCAATAAAGCAATCAGCTCTACCATATTTTTTTGTGCTTCTGGGTAAAGGTGTGCTTCTGGTTCTTCAATAACCAAGAAAATGTTAATTTGGTCTAAAATGTATTTAAAAATCAACAACAGAATCCAAACCGATTCTTGTTGACCGGAAGAGGCGTAATTTAATTTAATAAACTCTTGGGAATTATAATAGATTTTTTCCAGATTTGTATCGAAGCGGTATTCACCCTTTAAAATTAATTGAATAATTTTAACTGCCAGTTCGACTCTTTCAAAATCGAAGCGATCGCCTTCCAAACTTTGTTTATCTTCTATTAGCTGGAATAAGTTCTCTTGAAATGAAGGCTTTAAATAATTAATCATTTCCACAAATGATTTCATAAAGAAATCTAAATTATCTACCTCCAGTTTAATATTTTGAATTGGCTCTGCTAAAGTAGATAAAAGACTTCTACCGGCTGGGATAAAAACAGAAATTCTATTTTCTTCAAATAACTCGTTTACTTTAACTTCAATAATTTTGAGATAAGACCGTCTTTCAGACTCTCTCTCCATCATAACATTAATTGGAGTATAACTGCTTTTATTATTTGAAAAATTGCGATTGTATGTACGAAATTCTGCAAAAATAAGATTTAATTCGTCGAAAATTTTTGGATTAAAATTAACAAAAACTATTCCATTCTGTAGAGAAAAAACTACTTCTTTATCCGCAGAATAATTATAAGTTAATTCAAACGATTGCGTCCGCCAAGTCTTGCCAAAGCATTCAACAAACCATCGACGTAAATACTTAGAAAATTCATTAATAGGATGTTCTAGTTGTTCGTCGCTGACATCGAGAATAAAGCTCATTAGCTTATTTTTTAATGATTTAAAAATAAATATCGATTTGCTAATCGTGCTTTTACCGCTTGCTTGTGGACCAATAAATAGATTAATATTTTTCACTTCCGATTCAAACTCTTTAATAGGACCGAAGTTTTTAATCGATATTTTCTGCATAATAAACGCTCCTATTCAATTAATAAATAATAATTCAACAATTTAACAACTAAAAAAACAGGCAAGATGCCTGTCCTACGTTCAAATTAAGAAGCCCAAGTATCGCGCCATTTAACAGTACCTTCCGTCGCCAAAACCCAACGACGGCAAACCAAATTTTCCCGTAAAGGAGAAGTTCCCTGCCGCAATAAAGCGTATTTATAAGCAATCAACTTGCCCGTACTTTCATTAAAAGGAATTTCCCCAAACCAAGTATTGCTGTTAATATATTCCAAAGGATAACCCTTAGCAATATCCCAATTGCCCAACTCGGGACAATCTCCAATAACAACAATAACTTCTCCAGGTTGAGTTTGAACCCCATTAAGTTGCGCCCGGACGATAACATCTCCCTTGACTCTTTCCCCCACATGAGAAAAAATAATTACTTGTCGCGCCTGTAATTCTAAATTCTCTAAAAAACCATCTTTTACCTCATATTTTTCCCGAGATAAAACATCAGTATGTTCCCCATCTGGGAGCTCCGTTTCCACAGTTTCCACGGTCGCAGTTTCGCCGCGATTCATAGCAACAAATAACACCGAATCTCGATAGCGTCGGACATAACAATAAACATCGGGAGTGATGTATTTTTGCCACTGACCGCCCATAGAAACTGCTGGATTTAATCGCCGCAAACCTGCCAATAAACGGATATCTCGATAAAGTGGCGAGTCCGTATCCCAACTTTCCATCATCGGGCGATTGTAAGGATCGTTTCCTCCATCGGTATCGTCGTGGAGATATTGTTCGGTACCGTAATAAAGACAAGGAATGCCGCGACTCGTCATAATTAAAGCGATCGCCACCCTTAACATCTCCGGATCGGGATTTAAACTTTGGAAACGAGGCATATCGTGATTGTCAATAAAAGTCACTAATTCTGTTGCCCCGCTGTAGCGAAAATCTAAATCTAAGACATCTTGAATTAAATAAAATCCCTCTTCGGCACCTTCAGCTAAAGCAGCTCGAATTGCCACGCAAAAACCGAAGTCTAAAATGGTCATTCCCGAATTATTGGCAAACTCTACCGATGTATCGTTTCTAGGGTCGCTATAAATCCATTCCCCAAAAATAAAAATATCCGGTCGATAAGTTTGAATATCCGCATTAAATTCTTGCCAAAACCAAATCGGCATGTGCTTAACCGTATCCACCCGCAAAGCATCTACGCCTCGGTCTAACCATTGTTCGATCGCAGATTTAATGTATTCTCGATAGTTGGTATTGTTTTCATTAAAAGTAGCCAAACCAGACAACTCGCAATTTTGAACCTGCCAGTCATCCTCCCAGTCCGTCACTTCGCCGTAGTGGTGATACCAATGTTCTTCGTCGTTATTAAAATCCGCAATTTTTACCCCGTCGTCATATAATTCTCCTTTAATACCTCCGATATCTGGGTTGCTGTGATTGCAGACAACATCTAAAACCAGTTTCATTTGTCGCTTATGTATTTCGGCAATCAATTTGTCAAATACTGTATTTTTAGTATCTTGAGTTTTGTTAAGAGAAGGGTCGTCATTTTTAGCAATAAATCGAGGATTTATCCGTTTAAAATCTTTAGTCCAGTAGCCATGAATTGCCGCACTTTCAATGAATAAATCTTCGACTTGCTCGAATAAAGGAGTCAGCCAAATAGCAGAAACTCCCAGATTTTTCAAATAGTCTAGTTTGTCAATAATTCCTTGTAAATCTCCCCCCCAATATTTACCCCAATCTTGTCTGTTGGGGTCGTATAGTTCCGGGTTCGGACCTTCGTTATTGTCGCGATCGCCGTCAAAAAATCTATCGACAACGATAAAGTAAATCGTTTCTTGCCGAAATTCAATATCTCGGGTAAATAAAAATTCTAATTCGACTTCGTTTTCCTGGGTTGGTTCCGATATCAGAGTTTTAATTTCTTCTCGGGCTTCTTTTTTAGAAAGATCTCCTTTAGAGGGAGTTACGTTTGGCAATTTGGATTTCATAATTTTGAATTAAAATTTTGAGTTTATCAATTTATTTTCAAGGCAAATACAGTCAACTAAAATTTGTTCGAGTTAAAATTTTAACAAACCGGGCTTTTAAAAACAATACCTTCGCCATTTTTTTGCTACTAATGGTATTTTTTTATTTTGGCGAAGGTATTGTAAAAAGAAACCCGGTTTGTAGATTTTCTAGCTACTAAGCTAGGGCCATCTCTGGTGATAACTCTTCGTGTTCGACTCGGAAGACATTGGCGCTGAGATTGGCGACAATTTGTTTGCCCTTTTGGGTTAAGCTGAGATAAGCGATCGCATCCTTGACATAGCGATGGACCACATTCCAATAAAACCCCGGATAGCCCTTGCGTAAATCCCCAGGATTTTTGTATCCTAAGAATTTATTTTGACCGGTCTCCTCAAACTCGTAAAAGAGGGCACTAATTTTTTGCAAATAACGGGGATCGCTCAACTGACCGATTAAATCTGCCGCCCTCACCAAACCCGGATAGTTGATAGTATCTTGATGGTCCTCATCCGAAGGTACTGGAAAACGAGTAAGTTCCAGATTTCGTTTGATGACCTCAGCATCAATCAACTTGTGACCGCCAAAGCGTTCCTCAATAAAAAGCTTGCCCCTGTCCACATGATAAGGAGTAAGGCTAGCATCCGTCGCCCCCTTCGGTAAAGTCACCTTCTCTTCATCTATGCCAGTAGCATACAATCGTAGGTCCCCTCGATCTTCGCGACAGACTCCTTTGACATAGCCGATATCGTGACAGAGTAGGGAAATATGAAAGTGCAGCCAGTCTTCGCAAGAGACTCCACCCACCCGGATCTGCTTGCCCCGCAGAATTTCTTGTCCTACCAAAGTCACTAATATAGTATGTTCGACATTGTGGTAAAGAGCATCGCTGTTGGCTATGTTTTCTAAAGCCATCCCAGCGGCCCAGGCAATAATCTCCCCGTAGTCTGATTTATATCCGCCGTAAGTGTGGCTATAGCCAGCTTTGAGCTTTTCGACCACGGAATTAATTAGGAGTTCGGTTGCATTCAACATTTTTCCTTCCTTTTTTTAAAATACACCCTTCGATTTAGGATTGGCTTTTTTGGCTGCCATTACATTTACTTATGGTAGGTTTAACAGAGTTATAACCGCTTGTCTTTAGTTTTATTGTACTAAATAGGGGGCGATCGCTCTGTGTTTTCCGTCACCGAACTACTCTATCCCGAAAGCTTAAACTGCTTACTTTACTCTTAGTCAAGGGTGGTTTACCCTAGCTGTTGGTTCGGATTTTCCTTAGGATTTTCGACCTTTCTTTGTTTTTATCTATTCTTCGATTAACTTACCAATTTTGACAAATAAAGAGAAATTTTCTACTACCTGTTTTTGAAAACTACCATCTAAATTTCCTGCTTAAGAATCCCCCAAATTTAGCACCCCATCTAAAATCTAAATTTTCAACCTCTTTGGGGGGTTATATACGTCAAGGAAAAGTCCCCCTTCAGAAAATTCACAACTGGATTTAGCCAGTTCCTTTTCTATAGACATTTTATCTCTCTGGCTGCGAGCTGCCGATGTTAAAATTTTAAGAGGAGGCTAATTTAGGACTGACTGTAGCCAGGAAAAAAATAGCGGGCTTTTGAGCCACTTGCATTAAACTTACCCGCCTCAGTCCCTAGCCATCTTCAAACATTTACAAATTTAGATTAAGTACGAAAGCCTATTACCCATTATCGAGAAAAATTATTGGTTAATTATAAAAATGGCGGGTTTCCCCTAATTTAGATTAGAGAATTTTTAGAATATGAAGACACTAAAAAATCGAGCTCTTTATGACTCAAAGATAAGGGATAGCATTTTAGAACAACTGCCACGGGAAGTCAAAGAATGGGCGGAAAGTTTGCCTTGGGAACAAAGGCGTTTTATTTTGTCGTTTTCTTTGATTTTATGCGGTTCTTCCCCAGAGAAACAAGCGGAATTTTTAGATGATTATTTCGCTGATGGTTTGGCATTTAAAATGCTGCAAGAAATAGATACAATTAAGCGAGTAAATATCTATTTAAAAGAATTTAGAACGGGCACAAAAATTAATGAAATTCTTTTAAGAAACTATATTAGACAATATTATATTCATTGCGCTCAAGACGTTCGTCGCCAGCCAGATGAGTATTTAGAATCCGCACTTAAATTAGTTTTAAACACGGAAGAAAAACACCATATTTTTCATTACATTGTTGGTTTTGAATTACTGAAAATTATGTTTAAGATGAGTTGGTTGCAGCACGAAAAACTAGCCAGCTTGCAAAGCAATCAAGAAAACTTTATTAAAAATTATATCAAACCCATACAACACGCCCATCAAGTTAATGGTCTAATCGTTCCTAAAGATAAAAGAATATTTTTTGCCAGAAGAGATTATTACATTTCAATTCCCGAAATATCTGGGAGAAAATTAAGAGAGTTAGTTATGGTTACTTTTACCGCAGATAAAGCGAGTGAGTCTGGTTTTTCCGTAATTCGTCATCTTAACTCATTAAGATTTGATTATGACTATATTTTTAAAAACCAAGAACCAGAAATGGAATCTCTGCTTAATCCTTAGGCTAATAGCAATTAACAATTAGCGGTAAATTACTGGTTTTCTTCAAAATTGAGATGCATTAGGTGACTTGCTCCCAAAAATTCTCTCGGAAGAAAGACTGCAAAAAAACATCAAATAGAGTAATACTAGAAAAAGAAATGCACTAAGCGAAGGAGCCTGCCGTGCTGCTATCTAAAGGATTTGAAGTAGAAATGTACACTGGTACGCCTCAAGGAGAAAATGTGGGCCTATCAGATCGAATTGTGGCTGACCTCGAAGGTTTTACCCGAGAGCCAGATACTCGTAATGTCGAATATACGACCCCTCCGCTGTCGAGTTACGACAAACTTTTGTGTGCCTTGGTCAGGCCCCGACAAAAGTTGCGGGAATATTTAAGAAAATTGGGCGATTATACCCTAATTCCAGGCAGTACCTTATCTCTGGCAGGGAGCGATCGCTTTTATCGCTCGGACCCCAATAACCCATATCATAGCTTTATCGAGAAGAGCTACGGCAGCAAGGTAGTTACCGCCAGCATTCACATCAATATTGGCATTGCTAACCCGGAACTACTCATGCAAGCTATCCGCTTGATTCGCTTGGAGGCCCCTCTGTATCTGGCCTTAAGTGCCTCGTCTCCCTTTTTGGATGGCAGAGCGACAGGCTCTCTCTCAACTCGTTGGACGTTATTTCCAAAAACCCCATCCTCTGTCCCTTTGTTTGAAAATCATCGCCACTTTATTGAGTGGACTGAAGAACAGTTAGAGGCCGGGACCATACAAAACGTCCGCCATCTCTGGTGTTCGGTGAGACCAAATGGCGATCGCCGCCCCTACAACCTCAATCGCTTAGAATTGAGAATCTGCGATTTTGTCGCGAGTCCCATCGCTCAACTGGCCTTAGTGGCTTTTCTCGAAGCTCGTTTGTGGCAGTTGTTTGAAAATCCTAGCCTGGAGCCCTTTGAAAGCAGTCTCTTGCCTGCCAGTACCCTAGTTGAAGATTTGCTCGCTATTGCAGATAGTAACGAAATAGCAGCAGCGCGAGACGGTCTTGAGGCACAACTCAGACATTGGCAGGATGGTAGAGTTATTACTGCTAAAGATTGGATTGAGGAAATTTACGAAGAAGTTTGGCCATTAGCTCGCCAACGGGGCTTTAGCTGTTTCCTCTCTCCACTGAAAAAAATTCTGCGCCAAGGTAACGAGGCCCAAAAATGGTTAAAACAATCTGAAGAAGGAGTCGATGTCCGAAACATTATGGCCGAGGCCATAACAGATATGGCTCGACAAGAATTAGAACTCTCAGATAAATTGTGCCCCCCCTTGGTAGCCTGATGTTGCTCGACGAAATCTTGAGAAAAAGCCGACTGTGCCGCAATTAGTCTTAGTTAGTCCCCAAATTCCCCCAAATACAGGAAACGTGGCCCGAACTTGCGCGGCCACGGAAACAGTGCTGCATTTGGTGGGGCCTTTAGGTTTTGAAATAAGCGATCGCTATTTGAAACGGGCAGGTTTGGACTATTGGCCTTACGTTAACTGGCACTATCACGATAGTTTTGAAGCATTTCAAACCTACCACCAGCAACAAGGAGGACGGCTTATCGGTTTCAGCACCAAAGGACAATTTAGTTACTTTAAATTTCAGTTTCAAAGTGACGACTGGTTGTTGTTTGGTGCGGAGACAACGGGCCTGGCCTCGTCCGTTCTGGACCTTTGCACCGCAACCCTTTATATACATATGACTCAACCCAAGGTTCGCAGCTTAAATCTATCCGTTAGCGCCGCTTTGGGTTTGTTTGAAGCTCGTCGCCAATTGGGCTATTTGGATTGACCGACTTTTACCCGGTCAGTAAAAACCATTAGTCCATTAAAGTGTAGGATGGAGACCGTCCATCCTGCATTTTTATTGGCCTTTGAGACCAGTTATTTTTAGCGTAGCTTGAATTCTTTACATAGCAACATTTCCAGTTATATAAGAATTTTCTATAAGTAAAACCATTGTCAAAACGGAAACTTTTGAGGTAAATAGAAAGTTGTTATTTTAAATTAACTCCTGCAAATAAAGAATGGTTCAGTGCCTAACCCAGGAGCGAAATTAAAACAAAAGTCCCTTTAATCGGACTGCAGTTAAAAAACAAGTAATTAAGTTAAAGCTCCCTTTGGGGTAATCTGCTATTGTAAAAATCTCAAAGCGCATCAGTGCATGCAGCTTGAAACATAGATGGTGAGCTTGATTTTTTAAAAAAACCAAGCTACCTTTACCATTACCTGATTGCCGCAAGCGTGGGATGGATATTTTGTGTGGTGTGGTCTCAACGCTCGACTGCAACAGGAAAAGGACAGTTAAACGCTTCGATAGGAGGTCGTTCTTTGAAACGAACATTTCCGTATAAGGTTAAGTCGGCTGCAGCCAGCCAACTTCAAAATGAAGTCCTGCAGGAAATTTCCAAACAGGGCCATCAGCAGCACGGCAATATGGCTTGTTGCCAAGCGGCAACGATTGGATTAGCAGCACTTTCGACAATGGGTCTTCCCAGCATCCTGTTATCTGGAGGCGATCGCGCTGTCGCGGCAGAGCCTCCAGCAATCGATCTATCTCAAGAAAAGGCAATTGGGACTTATGCTTTCCAGCAAATTGATGTTGCTAGTGAAGCGAAAACACCAAAAGGATTACTTCTTGAGAAATTGACTCGGGAATATGTGGAGGATGCCATAAACAGTGCTGAGAATCCTAAGGCAATTGTTAGAAATAGCTCTACCGTGCTTTTAGTGGGACAACAACAAGAAAATCCTTCTTTCCACAGCATAGAACTGGAGCCTAAACTTAAGAAAATTACTAGGGCCACGATGCCTGACCGGCAGCCAAATCCGGTTTCTAAGTTTGTAGGTACGGGTGCAAGCACGCCATTGGAGTTGGGTAAGGATGCAAGCTCTCAGAGAGCCAGACAACTTAACTCCCAACTAGAACTATCAGAAGTCCCCTCGTTTCAAAAACAACTCAAAACTGATTTGGTGGGCGGTTATTCCCCCTCAGGCGGGGAAAGCTCGATGGCGGAGTGGAGGTATGAGGAGTCTGAAAGTAGCTCGAAATCTTGGGAAACTATTGGTGGTAAGTTATCGGCCAAAACTTTCCCAGAACAGTCGTATAGCGAAGAACCAGGCATTTTGGAGCCTGTCGAGTCTATAAAAGTCCAAGCCGAACCAACTATCGTTAATACAACTAAGCAATTGCAATCTGAAGCGATCGCTGAGTTGCCTAAAATTACAACCCGAGTAGAAGGGGCTGTAGTAATTGGTTCGGAGAGCGCAGAAGCATCGGTTTCAACGGTTTATGAAGTTAGACCGGGAGATACTCTGGCGGTTATTGCCAGGCGTCACGGTGTTTCTGTAGAAGATTTAGTAAAGCTAAATCGCCTCATGGATCCTAATTGGCTTGAGGTTTCTCAAACTCTCAAAATCCCTCAAAAGGGAGCCCTTGCATTAGGAGAAAAGACAACTAAAAAAGTGGAGTCCCCAACCATAGCTAAGACTCCCAATGAAAGCAAGGATTATGGCTTTACATTGCCTACAAGTCAAAGGCCTCAAATAACTGATGCTAGTTATTCCACCTCGGCCAAGGGTTCTGTAGGGGAAGTGAAACTAGCTTCGTGGCAGGGTGGCTCCTATTTGGCTGTTGAGACAAAGCAAGCCGATTCTGCTACAGAACTAGAGGAGTTTGGCGAAAGCAACCCGAGAAACGTGACACCAACTGCCACAGAGACAGTTGAGAAAGAATCTGAAATTGCTCGGCAGGATTCTGCTAACAACTCTTATTCCCAACGATTAAGAGCTGAAATTCTCCGACTTCGCCAGCAGTATGAATTCGAGCGTGAGTCCCAACGGAACAATAACTGGGATTCTGAAGCTAGTGGCGATCTTAACAATGATTCTTCTGGAGATGGAAAAATCTTAACTCCAGAAGTTAACTCCAAGAATGAATATGAGTTTAGGCAGCCGGAAATTAATTCTCCTAGCAACAGAGAAATTTTCGAGAGGTTGTCTCCTCGTCGCCAGGAAATCGATCGACCGGAGTTTTTCCCTAGAGAAGAACCAAACCCTGCCGACGAACCGACCGTGGTAGGGGCTACAGCCGATAAAGCACAGGAAATTCTCAACTCCTCTATGGGACAGATGGTTTCTCCTGAATTGCCTCCTCTCGAAGGTGCAGATACTTACTTGCCAGGTGGTTCCATGCAGTTCACTGGATATATTTGGCCTGCTAAGGGAACTTTAACTTCTGGCTATGGCTGGCGGTGGGGACGGATGCACCAAGGCATTGATATCGCAGCTCCTACCGGCACGCCGATCGTGGCTGCTGCTCCCGGTGTGATTAGTTTTGCGGGCTGGAATAGTGGCTATGGCTACACGGTCGAAATTAAACATCCAGATCGAAGTTTGACCCTTTATGCCCATAACAGCCAAATTTTAGTCCAAGAGGGTCAAACGGTGGGTCAAGGTGAGTTAATTGCGAAAATGGGTAGCACGGGCCGCAGTACCGGGCCGCACTTACATTTTGAAATCCATCCGACGGGAAATGGTGCTGTTAATCCTATAGCTTATTTGCCTAGCACCCAGGCATTCCGTTAAGCTTCTTTCGTCCCATTGCTATTTTTTTTAAGAAATAGCAATGGGAATTGTTATTTCTGGGCCGTCAGAAAAATCTCAAAAATTTTCTCAAAACACTTGACAAACTTGAGAAAATTTATGTTATAGTGGTTAAGCAAGTTAAATGACAGGCTCAGTAGCTCAGTGGTAGAGCAAAGGACTCATAAGCCTTCGGTCGCAGGTTCAAATCCTGCCTGAGTCATATTCATGTTAATAACAAACCCCCCGAAACAAAACTCCTCGCTAGTTTGTTTGGGGGGTTGTTTTTGTTTATTGAAATGCAGGAAACCGGGTCTAATTATCCATCGGTTAAACGGGCGATTAATTCGTTACCAGAGATATTACAAATTAGACATAGTTTTGCCAACTGAACGGGGCTGAGTTTGATTTTGTCCGAACTATCCCTAATCCATCTTTGATAGGTGGTTCTAGAAATCTTGCAATAAACGCAGAACTCGTCTTGACTTAGATCGGTATAAGTAGTTCTCAAAAACTCTAAGGGCGAATTTTTCATCAAAATTAGTTGCTGGAGACTCCCACCATAATCTGTGATTTGGTGGCCCTTGAGGAAAGCAACCAGCATATAAATTACTTTCCTCTTTGAGAATTAAAACAAGCTTAATTGTTCGCCATCAAAACCAGAAGATTTAGGTTTAGATTTTCTTTTGGTCTTAGGTTTAGTATCAGTTGGCAATTCGGAAATATCAAAAAGATTGAGTTGAGTTGGACTGCTTAAAAGTTGAGAAGGCTGTTGAATAAAGTTAACAACTTTTTGTTTGACAGTTTCTCCAAATTGATAAGAATAACCATCAGATTTATGGGTATGACGACAATATTTATGACTAATTCCTTGAACAGTTTCAGTCTTAGTTTTAATGTTAAAACTACCAGTCTTTCTAACAGCAACTCTGCCAATATAAGTCCCAATCTTTTTGCCCTTGGTGACTACTGCCTTAACGATATCGCCAGTTTGAAAACCAAAAAATGACTTTTGTCTGAGTTTGGGAGCGCCCTTGGGAAAACCGTACTTATCGCACTTTTGCATCATTCGAGAGCCACGTCCCATTGCTTTAATTAATAATGGTTGATAGTCCCGAATATTTAAAGTATCAGGAGTGGATTTACCAACACAAGCTGCATCTGTCCAGTGACTTTTACTAATGCCTAAGCGCTTCCGATTAAACTTGGTTAATCCTCCAGAACCTACTTCAACTGGAAGGCCAGTAGATTCCAAAACTTCCTTTAGTTTCCAACGAGTAGCGTTCACAGCAGCAGCATCAGCTAATGGTTGCTTGCGCTGTTTATCAATGATTGCTAAAAGTTTAGGTTTATCGCTGAGAAAATCAGCGGGTAACTTTGCACCTTTTTTCTGATTGCAATCAACGCAGCTTAATACTAAATTGGAAACTTTATCCGAGCCACCACGAGATTTTGGATAAAAATGGTCAAGGTTAAAAGTTGCATCTTTAGTTCCGCAATAAACACAAGTTCGATTAAACTTTTCTAAAAGATACTCGCGGACTTCGTAGCCAAATAATTCTCCTCGTTGATACTCAGTACCTTGGATTTCTGGGTTGACCATCTTCTGCATATCAAATCGGACCAATTCCATGCTAATAGCAGAAATTGGGACGTATTTAATTAATCTGTCAACCCAAGAAGAGATGTTATTAACTCGACTTATTAACGAAGGTGGAAGCCAACATGACGGACGTTTACGATTAAGGAAGCGAGGTTTACGGTAACGGGTTTTCCGATGGCGGCGACCGCGACGCAAACTTCTCCGGTCGTTAAGTTTTTCTTTAATCTGAAACCCCCGATGTTCTAACTCTGCGCACCAAACAATATTAGTATCTGATAAGAGAGCTAAACCTGTTGTTTTAGCACCCGGGTCAATCTTAATTTTGTACTGCTTTTTTGATTGGCATTCCTCCTTTAAAATGATAGTAAATGGATACTTTCTGAAAATTGCTGCTTTTTTAGTAAATAATAATCTTCTAGCAGCAGCAGGATGTATTGGGTCGCAAGGATTTTTATTACAATCCAAGACGAAAACTGAGTTCTTGTTTAACATAAAAATCTCCTATTTCTAGGGTCAAAGTTCTCCGAGCCAATGTTAAAAATGTTTGTCAATCTAGCAACACTTCCAATACCCAAATAGGATGTTTAATTGCTAGAGGTAGAGCTACAAACTGGAGAAGCATTTGTAGGTATCGTGACATTTTTAACGTAGCCAATTAAGGCTTAGGCGGGTCAACTCTGGGCAAGCCCACACTATATCGCAGGCGATTAGTGTTTGGGTCGTTGACAGTTTTAACCATAATGACCTCTCGAAACGATTTTACTTTACCCTCTTGACAGTACTAAAATGGATAGCTTATAATAGAGCTTGCTTACAGTATTCTTTTTTGATGTACTTATTATGGACATGACGCCGGTGCTAGAGGCCAAACTAGGGGAAGGACTAAAGCTGGCCATTGACAACCTTCTGGACTACAAAAATAATTTAGATTATGATGGCCATACATTCGACAGATTAGAATTGGAACAAAACCTCTGGGATGGCTTTTTTGGCTACGTTCGAGTGGGTTTATCCCTCCAGAATTTTGCTCGCTATAAGCGTTATCTTAAGGAATGCAGAACATTTAAACAATACTGCGAAAAATTTTTAGGCATTAGCGAGGGCTACGCTAAGAAAATTATGGAAGCTACGGATGTCTGGGTAGAATTGGTCAAAGCGGGGTTCGAGACTTTGCCTAATTGCTACAGTCAAGCAATGCCCTTAATTAAATATAATACTGGAATAGATTTAGAGGATAATAGTCAGCTATGGGACCAGTGGCAGAAATGCCTTGACTATGCTACAGCGATTAACAAACCCATCACGGCAGCCCTGGTTAAAAAAGTAGTCGATCGCAAAGATTCACCCAAGAAAATCAGCGTCGATAACGATGTTTGGGAATTGATAGATTACCACGCTGCTAAAGCAGGTTTAAGCAAGAAAGAATTTTTGCGAAAAGCGATCGAACAGTACATCAACCCACCACCGCCCCCGGAACCAATAGATAAAGAAAAAACCCAAGACTGGGAAAAAGATTTAAAGGATTTAATCGACGAATATGATAAATCGGAAAGTAGCTCCGCGTCAACTAACGAACTGTTAACGGATGTACAAGAGCAAAAAGATAGAAAACAAGTTAACCTGGCAAAGCAAATAAACGAGAAAACTGTAACCATAAGCCCCATTCTCCATTCCCCATTCCCCAAATCAGAAAAAGGTAAAACAGATGAACTTCGGTCGATGGTTGGGCTTTTTTTGCCTGCTAATATCCCTTTATATTCTCTGGCAAGTAAAGCAACTCGTACTCCTAGCCTTTACGGCAATAGTTTTATCAACTGCTCTCAACAGACTGGTGCGAAAATTGCACGGTTTGGGAATAAAAAGAGGGATAGCAATTGCTTTATCAGTAATTATCAGCCTCTTAAGTATTGTTTTATTTTTCGTGGTAATCGTTCCACCATTTATCAATCAATTTCAAGAACTGATAAAATTAGTTCCCGATATCGTCAGGCAAATTCGCAACGAGTTAATAACATTAAACGAAAGAGTCCCCGGTTTAATGCCGACCATTCCCACGGTCAGCGATATTATAGAACAAGGGCAAGCGATCGGCGGAGAAATCTTTACGCGATTTTTTGCTTTTTTCTCCAATACTGTTGGGGTTGTTCTCCAACTTTTATTAGTCATAATCCTGACGTATATGTTATTATCAAATTCCCAAGGATATCGACAGGCAGGCTTACAATTATTTCCTTCTTTTTATCGACGGCGGGCAGACGAAATTTTATCTAAGTGCGAAGTTGCTTTAGGTAATTGGTTGGCCGGTCTGGTGATTAATTCTCTTTTTATTGGTACTTTAAGCGGAATTGGCTTATCAATTTTAAACGTAAAATTAGTTCTAGTTCACGCTCTTTTAGCAGGTTTGCTCAATTTTATCCCTAACGTGGGGCCGACTATGAGCGTTATTTTTCCGGTAACGATCGCTATATTAGATGGGCCTTTGAAAGCACTGGCGGTGGTAATTTGGTACGTTATTATTCAGAATATTGAGACTTATTGGCTGAGTCCGGTGGTCATGGCAAAACAGGTTTCTCTTTTACCAGCAGTTACTCTCAGCGCTCAAATATTTTTTACTACTTTTTTCGGTCCTTTGGGGTTGATTTTAGCTTTGCCTTTAACTGTGGTTGCTAAAACTTGGATGGAAGAGAGTTTATTTAAAGATATTTTAGATAAATGGAAAAGCGAAAGGAGTACATTGCAATTTTGAGCTTTTTGTCAATTGTTAATTGCTCCAGTCAAAGTTTTACTTACTTCTAAATTGCCTTCTGGGCTTAGATGGATGTGGTCTCGATAGAGGGCATCGGGATTAGAATTAGATTGAAAAATAGGGAGGAAATCTAGATAGATAATTTGTTGTTTTTGGGTAAATTCAGTTAGACGCTGGCGAGTTTTTATTTCATAATCGCGGGAACCTGGTTCGCCGACTTCTCGGAGTAAA
Source organism: uncultured bacterium (assembly GCA_964609515.1). Taxonomy (GTDB): domain Bacteria; phylum Cyanobacteriota; class Cyanobacteriia; order Cyanobacteriales; family Microcoleaceae; genus CALKCV01. The sequence goes on from CAZSTZ010000016.1 coordinate 19,115, forward strand.
GGAGTCATGGCTAAAATAAATTTACCGTTGGCTTTTTCTACTATTTTTTGAATCTCTCCAATGGCTTCTAAATTAGCAGCAACTAGATCTTTTTCTGCGGGTTGTTCTTGGGGCAGTTTTGGAGAAGGCAAAAGGTAACGAGAGACGATTTCGGCTATGGCCCCGGGGGGTTTGGCATCGGGATAGTTGCGATCGCGTCCCACTACCACAGAACTAGGTGGCCTGGCAAAGAGATCGTCGGTGTTGATTAACAAAATTACGGCATTGGCCCCAAACAAACCATATTTTTGTAAATAGGCCAGTTCGTTGCGAGGCCCCCAGGAATTGGCCGAAGCGTTGAGAACTTCTAAAGAGCGATCGCTTTTTTCTGTCCATAGTTGGCCTATCTGTTGGGAAATAGTTTGACTTTGGTGGGTCCACCAACCGCCATTGGCCACGGAGTCCCCTAAAAGTAACAACCGCCAGTGAGAATCGGACGGTAAAGGAGTTATGGTAGAAGTCCGCATGGAATATTGATTAATCTCGACAAGATTGCCAAAGCGGCGAACCCGTTGATTTGGGGCCAAGAGATAGCCGATGTCCTCGTCGGCAATATAAATTAGAGGATTGCCAAAACCGAGGACAACTCGCAAGCCTAGTTCTGCCAAGGCCAACAATCCGAAAGTAATTGCTAAGATTGCTAGTAAAACTTTCATTAGTGAATTGGTCTGCTGAAAAGGTAGAATTGTCTATATCTTTTGAAATAACAGCCGTTTCTTATTTTGAGAGCTGAGGGTCGCGCCCCGAGTAACTTAGGAGTAAAATAGAGGACGCCAGATTTTTCTAAACCCGTGGACTTACAACAAATCTTCAAAACCAACAATCCGATTATTGGAGTCGTACATTTGCAGCCTTTGCCCACCTCAGCGCGTTGGGGCGGGGACTTTCAAGCTGTCATAAGTAGGGCCGAGCGAGAGGCCACTGCCTTGGCTGCAGGTGGGGCCGATGGAATTATAGTCGAGAATTTTTTCGATGCCCCTTTTGTTAAGGATAGAGTCGATCCGGCAGTGGTAAGCGCCATGACTCTATTAGTCCAGAGGATTAAGAAATTGGTGGCCATACCCATTGGCATTAATGTTTTGCGCAACGATGGTTTTAGCGCGATGGCGATCGCCTCTTGTACTGAAACCCAATTTATCCGCGTTAACGTCCTCACGGGTGTGATGGCCACGGACCAAGGCTTGATAGAAGGAAATGCCCGGGAATTATTGCGCTATAGACGAGAACTGGGTAGCGATGTCAAAATATTAGCAGACGTGCTAGTTAAGCACGCTCGGCCTTTGGGCTCTCCAAATTTAACCGTAGCAGTACAGGACACGATCCAACGGGGTTTGGCCGATGGTGTAATTCTATCTGGCTGGGCTACTGGTAGCCCTCCCAGTTTGGAAGATCTAGAGCTCGCCCGTGCTGCTGCTGGCGATACTCCTGTTTTTATTGGTAGTGGGGCAAATTGGGAAAATATTCCTCACCTGATCCAAGCTGCAGATGGCGTAATTGTTTCTAGTTCTCTCAAACGACACGGGCGCCGAGACCAACCTATAGATCCCATTCGCGTCAGCCAATTTGTGGAGGCGACTCAGCGCGGCATTTCGGCTCAGTTGCAAGATAACAACAGCCAGTGGAAACTAGGAACAAAAAATCCGTCTTCCTCCATCAAAAATCCTAATTATCAAATATAACTAACTCCCCTGTTGGCCGTGCTGGTAATAAGTAATAAGTAGTAGGTAATGGGTAATGGCTCTTGCTAATTGAACGCTTAACCATTCCCAATTCCCTATCAGGCATTACCTGTTGCCAAAAACAATATGTGTTTGGGGAAATGTTTAAACTACCGACGCGATTTAGAAAGAAAGCTCTCAAAAAAATAGAGAAGTTTTCGTGGGAAAAACATCGGGTTATTTTAACAGCTTCAGCCCTAACCATAGGAGTCATAACGATCCGCTCCTTAGGGCTGTTGCAAACTTTTGAATGGGCAATTTTAGATGAATTTTTTAGATGGAGACCTCGGGAAGCAATTGACGAAAGAATTACAATTGTAGGGATAAACGAAACAGATTTGCAAAAATACGGCTATCCTATTTCAGATGAATTATTAGCCGAATTGTTGGAAAAATTGCAATCTTTTCAACCTAGGGCAATTGGTCTGGATATTTATCGCGATTTGCCGAGGGAACCCGGTAATGCAGAATTGGTCGAAGCTTTTGAAACTATTCCTAATCTGATTGGTATCGAGCTGATTGCAAATGAGAATATGATGGGAGTACACCCCCCTAAAGTTTTAAAGGAAAAAAATCGAGTTGGTTTTAATAATATTCTACCGGATGACGATGGCAAAGTAAGGCGGGGGTTGCTGTATCTGACTACTGAGGATGGGAACAATCAAAGTTTTGCTTTAAAGTTAGCTTTAATTTATTTGGAAGGTGAAGGAATTGTGCCAAAAGCGGCCCCAAATTCTCGCAATTTACAGTTGGGCGAAGCAGTTTTTCAACGCTTTAAAGGCAATGACGGAGGTTATATTCGTGCCGATGATGAGGGCTATCAAATTTTAGCCAATCTTCGGGGACCTAACGAGAGTTTTCAAATCGTATCAATGGAGGATGTTTTATCACAAAAAGTGCCTCCAGAACTAATTCGCGATCGCCTAGTTTTAATCGGAAATACTGCTGCTAGTATCAAGGATTTTCATCATACTTCTTACAGCGGCGGTTTGTTAGGTAGGTTCCAAAAAATCTCTGGTGTCGAACTTCAAGCTAATTTTTTAAGTCAGATTTTAAGCGCCGCACTTCAAGGTAGAAATTCTCTCAAAGTTTGGTCGGAAATGGGGGAATGGTTGTGGATTTTTGTCTGGTCTTTGGTTGGTGCTAATTTAGGTTGGAGATTGCGATCGCCGGAAGGTTCTATTTTAAATATGTTTGTCGTTGCTATTGCGATGACGGGCATTTGTTATCTTGCCTTTATTGTCGATGGTTGGTGGTTGCCAGTGTTTCCACCGATTTTAGGTTTGTTTGGTTCTGGTTTTGCTATTTTATTTTATCGGGCTCGCTTGCATGAGGAATTTAAGCGCTCTACAGAATTTTTACAATCGGTTATCGATGGCATTCCCGACCCAATTTTTGTTAAAGATATTAACCACCGTCGGATAGTTTTAAATCAGGCTTATTGTCAATTTATTGGCTATCCTTTAGAAGAGCTTTTATCGAAAACAGATAGCGATTTATTTACTGAAGAAGAAGCGAAGATTTTTTGGCA
>CAZSTZ010000016.1:22502-51987 GCA_964609515.1 uncultured bacterium
AATGGATTTAAGTTAATCAACGATACTAAGGGACATAGTATCGGCGACTTATTGTTAAAGGGGGTTGCCGAACGACTTCAAGGATGTTTGAGGGGAAGCGATACGGTTTCTCGACTGGGCGGGGATGAATTTACGGTTATTTTGCCAGGCATTCCCAACGAAGCTGTTGCTCTGACGGTTGCCGAGAAAATTCGTGATACTATTGATAAACCGTTTGAATTGGAAGGACACACAATTCGAGTTACTACGAGCATTGGTGTTAGTTTGTATCCCGTTAAGGCTGAAGATATCGAAAGTTTGATAGACAGCGCCGATACTGCGATGTATGAAGATAAAAAGAAGTCGAAAAAGGTTCGTTGAGATAGCTCGATGGCGGTTTGCTATAATGCTCTCAACCAGCAAACTGAGGTCGCGTTATGAAAGCAAGAGGATTATTGATGACATTGATGGGGGTATTAACTGCGGCGACTTTTAGCAGTTGCACTCCCAGTAGCGATCGCCGGGTTACTCCCAAAGCAAGCATCCGAATAGGCGGTTCCTCGGAAGGTTATCCAGTCTTGGAAATCTTAGCAGAAGCTTACGAAAACCAGGACACCGAAATTAGATTTGCTCCCAGCAGTCAAAGCAGTGGGGGCATTGCGGGGGTAAAAGATAGGGCGATCGATATTGGAATTGTCAGCAGGCAACTGACGGCAACGGAAAACAGCGATAATATTCAGTATTTAGCAATAGCAACTGCTCCGATGTTATTAATTACTAACGAAAGCGTAGAAGAAGTGAAAAATTTAGATGTCGAGCAAATTAAAGGTATCTACAGCGGTGCTATTGCTAATTGGCAAGAATTAGGCGGTCCCGATGCGGAAATTATTTTATTAGATTTGCCAGAAGATGAGAACGAAAAAGAAATATTGCGAGAACATTTTTTAGGAGAAAATCTCAAAATTACTCCTACCGCTATAACTTTCCAAGAAGGTGACGAAATCCTCGAAGCTGTAGCTGCTACTTCCTTCAGTATCGGACCCATTGGTATATCGAAAGAAGTGAAAAAATTGCCCGTTAATGTGCTTAATATTGATGGTTTTGCTCCGACGGTAGCTAATATGAAGAGTGGCAAATATAAATTGACCCAAACTATCGGCATTGTTTTTCTAGGTCAAACTGAAGATTCTACTCAAGACTTTATTAATTTTATTCAAAGCGAAAAAGCTAAGGCAAAATTAGAGGAAGCGGGTTACATAGTTTTAACCAATCCTAAGTTATAATAAACCCAGTTTGGGTGGATAGTTTTGGAGAGGCTCCTATTGGGGGAAAAGAGAAACCAGGTTTTTACAGAAATTCCTGGTTTCTGGGCAGCTTTCCGCCCAGTAGATTTTTGTCAACCGCAGTCTTAGCTAAAAGAAAAAAATGCTAGTAGTAAATACAGAGGAAATCGCCGAAACAAATCGAGGTTTTTTAGCCGTGAAAAATTATCTAACCCGAGCTTATGCCCAATTGTCTTTAAGGAGAAAAATTAGCGTACCTTTTATCTCGGTATTTTTAGGGATCTGGATTTCGGGAACTGTGGCGGTTGGTTATTACTTTTCCAGAGATATTGAAGCCAAGCAATTGGAAGAAGTAGAAGCTGTAGCTTCGTTAGTTTTACGAGAATTTCAACGAGAAAGTCAGAAACTGCGATTAAATGCTAAATTATTAGTGGAAGGGGCCCGATTTGAAACCGCGATAATAGCAGAAGATAGAACTGCATTACTACAAAAATTATTGCCATTAAAAACAACTTTGTCTTTAGATTTAATTAAAGTAATAAATAGAGAGGAAAAGGTACTAATAGATTTGCGAAATAGGCAATCGGAAAGATTACAGTTAGAAGATAAAATCGCCGTTTCACAGGTAATTAATGGGGTAGATTTTTCCAGCGTTATTAAAACCCAAAACGAGGAGAGTTCTATTTTAATAGGAACTGCTCCGATTAAATCATCTCGCGGTGTCATCGGGGGTATTATTATTGGCACTGTGGTTAACGATAAATTGCTGGATGAAATAGCTAAAGAAACTAACGAATTTATTGTGGCTTTTCAAGAGGGAAAAATAATTGCTTCCACTTTGCCCGATGCTTCTAAATATTCCTGGAAACTGCCCCCAGAAAAAATTGACGGTCAGCTTTCAGTAGCGAAAGTGAAAATAGGCGATCGCTCCTACCTCGGTGAAACTGTAACTTTATCGGGATTAAATAATACGGAATTAAAATTAGTCGTACTCGCTTCTCTCGAACCTTTAGAAACAGCGAAACAAAATTTCGCCATTGCTATTATTTTGTTTTCTTTATTGGGAGTAGTTATTGCTTTGGGAGTTGGTTATGGGGTTTCGAGTTTAATTGCAGTTCGCATTGGAGAGGTAACTAATGCCATCGAACAAATAGCAGAGGGCAACCTCAAAACCAAAGTTCCAGTTACTTATAACGATGAAATTGATAAGCTGGCAATAGGTTTGAATTTAATGGCAAAACAGTTAGAAGAAAGGGACCGCCAATTAAGCGATCGAATGCAACAATTAGAGGAAACCCTACAAAAACTTTCTGCCACTCAAGCACAATTAATTCAATCGGAGAAAATGTCTGGTTTGGGGCAAATGGTAGCTGGAATTGCTCATGAATTTAACAATCCTGTTAGTTTTATTTATGGCAATGTGGATTATGCTCTTGAATATGTGGATGACTTGCTAGAAGCTATTAAGATTTACCAGGAGGAATATCCCAATCCCACGCCATTAGTGGAGGAAACTCTCTCAGATTTAGAATTAGATTTCGTGGTAGAAGATTTGCGGAAGTTGTTAAATTCTATGAAAAACGGGGCGCGACGGATTCGGGATATAGTGCAGAATTTGAGAACTTTTTCTCGTTTAGACCAAACTGGAATGAAAAAGGTTAATCTTCAGGAAAATATCGAAGCTACTCTTTCGTTTGTACGGCATCGCCTCCAGTCCATCGAGATAGTAAAAGAGTACGGTGATTTACCGCGAGTTAATTGCAATTCGGGTCAGTTAAATCAGGTATTTGTTAATATCGTTAATAATGCGATCGATTTTTTAGACAATACTGAGAATCCTCAAATTAAAATTACCACAGAGGCGACCGATTTGGGGTCAGTAAAAATTAAAATAGCCGATAACGGACCGGGAATGACTAAGGAAGTTCTAGAAAAGGTTTTTAATCCTTTTTTTACGACAAAACCTGTGGGCTCGGGTACTGGTTTGGGATTGTCTGTTAGCTATTCAATTGTAGTAGAACACCATGGAGGTCAATTAAGTTGTATTTCTGCTCCTGGGGAGGGAAGCGAGTTTATTATTGAGATTCCTAACAATTAACAATTGACAATTGTTAATTGTTAATTGTTAATTGTTAACTGTCAATTAAGCTTGAATGCGATCGCGCAGGTTTCCTTTACCCGCATTCTTCTCCAAAAACTGAATAATCTTTGCCGATACATCCACTCCAGTATATTTCTCGATACCTTCCAAACCGGGGGAAGAATTCACCTCCAACACTACGGGACCGCGATCGGAGCGTAACATATCCACCCCTGCCACTCGCAACCCCATAGCTTTGGCAGATCGCACCGCAGTCGATCGCTCTTCGGGACTTAACTTTGTTTTATCTGCGGTCCCCCCACGGTGCAAATTCGAGCGAAACTCCCCCTCTGCACCCTGTCGCTTCATGGACGCTACCACCTTATCTCCTATGACAAAACAGCGAATATCCGAGCCTTTGGCTTCCTTGATAAACTCCTGCACCAAAATATTAGCGTCCAACCCGCGAAAAGCTTCGATTACTGACTTAGCTGCTTGATAAGTCTCGGCCAAAACTACACCGATACCCTGAGTGCCTTCTAACAATTTAATCACCAAAGGAGCGCCACCGACAATACTAATCAAACCCTCAATATCTTTAGTAGAATGAGCGAAGCCGGTTACTGGCAGTCCGATTCCCTCTTTAGCTAAAATTTGCATGGAGCGCAATTTATCTCGGGAACGAGAAATCGCTTGAGATGGATTTGCGGTAAACACTCCCATCATTTCAAATTGTCGCACCACGGCAGTACCGTAAAAAGTTCTCGACGCGCCGATGCGAGGAACGATCGCATCGTATCCTTCCAAAGGATGTCCTTTATAAATCACTTGGGGATTGTCGGTGGCAATATTCATATAACAGCGGAGGTAATCGATAACGTGGATATCGTGACCTCGTTCTTTTCCGGCTTCTACAAGTCTCCTGGTAGAGTAGAGGCTGGGTTCGGTAGATAAAACTGCAATTTTCATGCCGTTTTTTTCTTCAATTTGGCTAGTTGTTTCTGGTTTAGTTGTTTCCATTGTAGTTAGTAGTAATCGATGAGCGCGATTAGTACGAACGCTAAATCGCTGGTTTCGTTGCAATCTCATTGTCACATTGCCCACTTAACGATTAAGATTTGCGATAATTGCGACCGAGATAAGACTTGCCCGCATCTATCAGAAATCGTCGGCGAACTCCTTGACGTCCGAGTAACATCCGAAATCCCATCAGTTCTCGATTAGTTAAAGTCAGTTCGATCGCCCACTTCCTGCCCATCAACTCGACCTCGGTTAAAATGACCGGTCGCAGTTCGGCCTTACCCCCGGAGTTGCGAACCTCTCGTTCGTCGATAACTTCTGCCTCTGCAGCAACAGTTATAACGGTATTGCGCTGTTTGGGATGTACTTTAAACCGAACTTTAGATGTACCATCAACCTCGAAGGTTTCGATATCGAAGGCGTGTAAAGCGGACGATCGCGCCCCGGTATCTATTTTGGCTTTAATTTCGCCAATACCCAGTTGGGGCAGGGAGAGCCACTCCCGCCATCCGATAGTTAGTAATTCTCGCTCTTTCATACTCTTACTCATGACGAGTACTCTTGCTCTTAACTCTTACTCAAAAAAAACGATCGCTTTTTTATCGCCTTGTTACCGAAAAGACAAGATGTCTGTTCTACGGGTTGCGGGCTAGCTACCATACTCTTACTCATGACGATTACTCAAAAAAAGCGATCGCCTTTTTATCGTCTTGTTACCGAACAGACAATATGTCTGTTCTACGGGTTGCGAACTAGCTACTTATTGCCTCTTTGCCTTTTATAAAAAGGACGCTTGACCACCATTACTGGATAAGTTTTGCCGCGAATTTCTACATCTAACTTTTGACCGACTTTAGCCAAATTAGTACGAACGTAAGCGAGAGCGATCGCCTTTCCCAAAGTCGGTGACATGGTACCGCTCGTTACCTTACCTACTACTTCCCCTTCGGATAACAACGGATAATCGTGACGGGCTATTCCCCGCCCCTGCACTTCCAACCCTACCAGTCGGCGGGAAACCCCAGATGTTTTTTGTGCTTCTAAAATTTCGCGACCGATAAAATCGCCTTTGGAGTCCAGATGTACCAACCAACTCAACCCCGCTTCTAAGGGAGTAGTATTAGTATCGATATCCTGTCCGTACAACGCCATCGCCGCTTCCAGACGCAAAGTATCCCTCGCGCCCAAACCGCAAGGAGTAACTCCCGCATCTAACAAACGCTGCCACAATTCAACTGCCACTGGCGGATCGACCATAACTTCAAAACCGTCCTCTCCAGTGTAGCCGGTTCTAGCAATAAAAGCCGGTTTATCCAATATCGTGCCTTCCAGGTGTCCGAAATACTTAATTTCTTTCAGATTTTCCTTGACAAATTGCTGGAGATGTGTTAAAGCTTCCGGTCCTTGAACGGCAATTAAAGCTTTGTCCTTAGAGAGGTCGTCGAAATGAACTCCAGTAGCTTCGAGATGAGAAGCGATCCAGGCTTTATCCCTGGACTTAGTAGCGGCATTAACGATCGCCATTCCTCGTTGTTCTCCAGTGGCGGCATCGGTTCCTCGATAATAGAAAATAATATCGTCGAGGATGCCCCCATGAGAGTTTAACAAAACGGTATATTGAGCTTCTCCCGATTGCAACCGGCTTAAGTCCGACGGCACCAAAGATTGGAAAGTTTCAATTATATCGGGTCCCTTGAAGGCAAATTTACCCATGTGGGAAATATCGAACATTCCTGCTTTAGTTCTAACTGCCTCGTGTTCCCTGGAAATGCCGGTAAATTGGACGGGCATTTCCCAGCCGGCAAAAGGGACCATCCTTGCTTTCAGTCCCACTGCAAGGTCGTATAGGGGCGTCCGGGCTAGGGGACGCGCTGTTTCTTGCTTTTCTTCCGTTTTCGGTTGGTTCGATGACTTCACGGTAGTCCTTTGGTTTTAATCTACGTTAATTGATTGTACAACGATTTGCCTTTTACCGTAGTAAATTCGCGTTCCGCGAGGTTTGAAAATTGTTGTAGTTCTTCGGTCGGATTATTGGGGTTCCCCCTAGATGGGCTCTTTTTAGTATATAAATCAAATTTATTTTTACTATAGGTAAAAGTCACTACATCTGGACGCAGAACAAAAATAGCTGGGATTGCTATACTCCCATTTATTTGATAATCTCTCCCTTGCCTCCCTTGTCCCCCTTGTCTCCTTCCTTGTCCCCCTTCTTGTCTCTGCCCTCAAGGTAAAGGTAAAGGTCGGTCCCGAATTATCGTCATAAATAAGCCGGGCCGACCTTTTGATTAAAAATTAAAAATTGAAAATTAATAGAAATAGGCAAGATGCCTGTTCTAGGAAATAGAATAGGCAGTTTGAAGGGCCCAGACGATGAGGAAGGTAATGCCGCCCAGGACTAGGATGCCGGAGATGGCGATCGCTACTGGGGTATCGGCTCCTTTAAATTTCATAATTCCACGGTTTAGATCGGACATGGCCCATTTCTCCTTAAAAAAAATCTCCATCCGATTGTAGCGAAGATTGCGCTTTCAGTCTGTTGCTGTCTTGACAATGGCCAGAAATTTTTCTGGGACTGGGGCCAAGGGTTAGGGGCAAGAAAGTTGCTTTTTGCTATGCTACAGATATTCTCAAAGCGTCAAGGGGGAAAATAAAGATGGCAGGAGTATGCAAACTGGAGATCGAGGAGACTGCCGAAGAGCTAAAAAAGCGATTAGCCCACCAAAAAACGGCGGGTGGTTTTCAAAAAATCCAAGCGCTGTATCTGTTAAAAATAGGTCAGGTGAAAACGGTCAAGGAATTGGCCGTTACCCTGGGGGTGAACCGAATAACGGTCCAACGTTGGTTGAGACAATATCGGGCCGATGGAATATCGGGGCTGTTGAAGGCCAAACAAGGTGGAGGACGCAAACCGGCCATTCCCCCAGAGGTGCAGGAGGGGTTACAAAAGCAACTAGACGACCCGAATAATAGTTTTAGAACTTACGGAGATATTCAAAAATGGTTGCTCGACGAGTATAATCTGAACGTATCTTACAAAGCGGTTTATTCTACGGTGCGTTACAATTTAAGAGGGAAGCCGAAGAGAAAATAACGAATATGTGTATATGGCATCCCTCAAAAACAGAGAAAAAATATGTTACCAATACCATCTCATTTCGATGCAAAAAAAGTTAGCGAAGTGTGGCGAGTACCCTACCAACAAAGGGCAGCGGAAGCCGAAGCGTGGGCAAAACAACAAAATATCTCGCCGGCTGCAACGGATAAAACTCGTATTTGCCTGCTAATAATCGACGCCCAGAACACCTTCTGCATTCCCGACTTCGAGTTGTTCGTGGGCGGTCGTTCGGGCACTGGGGCAGTGGAAGATAACGTTCGACTGTGCGAGTTTATTTATAAAAACATGGATTTAATAACGGCGATCGCCCCGACGATGGACACCCACACGGCGATGCAAATCTTCCATCCGATTTTCTGGATAAACGACGAGGGCGATCGTCCGTCTCCAGCTAGTAATATCAGTTTCGAGGACGTAGAAAAAGGAAAGTGGAAAGTTAACCCGGCAGTTGCCCATAGTATTGCCGGGGGCGATCGCGAACTGCTGCAAAAACACGCCTTGTATTACGCCCGCAAGCTAACTGAAGATGCCAAATACCCTTTAACGGTGTGGCCCTATCATTCGATGTTGGGCGGCATCGGTCATGCTTTAGTTTCTGCCTTGGAAGAAGCGATCTTTTTCCATAACATCGCCAGAAGCAGTCAGACAATGTTCGAGCTAAAAGGGGACAATCCTTTAACGGAGAATTATTCGGTGTTGCGACCGGAAGTTTTAGATACTTACGACGGTCGGCAAATTGCGGCAAAAAATAGGCAGTTAATCGAAAAACTGCTGAGTTTTGACGCGGTAATTATTGCCGGGCAAGCAAAGAGTCATTGCGTGGCGTGGACGATTGAGGATTTGCTCGATTATTGTCTGGAAAAAGATGCCGATTTGCTGAAGAAAATATATCTGCTGGAAGATTGTACTTCGGCGGTGGTGGTGCCGGGGGTTGTTGATTTCACCGAACAGGCGGATGCTGCTTTTAAACGGTTTGGGGAGGCGGGGATGCATCTAGTGAAATCGACAGAGGCGATCGCTTCCTGGATGGAGTTGTAACAGGCAAGATTCTGTGGGACAGGCAAGATGCCTGTCCTACGGGCCCGCTTCAGAAACCCGGTAATTTCGGCAAAACCGGGTTTCTTTTTCCGGTTTCACAGGCCGGTTCTCTAGTGGTCTCTAATTCGGATCGTTACTCCCGCTGAGAAGAGTTCCTCCATGATTTCTTGTATTTCTTCCTCCGTTGGTTCTCGAGCAAAACTCGGTCCTTTCAAGAAATCTTTAATGCTAATTTTTCGATCTCGAAAATCTGCCACAAAGTCGCGAACCGCTTCGACTTGTTGAATCTGATGTTCGGCCATCGATGTTACCTCCTCAATAGGATCGAAACCCTGCCGAACCAGGGAACGATATTCCTTAACCATCTCCCCTTCCGAAGTGCGTCGCATCCAGCGCAACTCTGATTTGATATTTTCATATTGATTTGCCAGCAATTTATTATCTATTTCCAGGCGATCGCACTGTCGTTCCATCTCGCTTTTGGAAGCATTATCCAAGTTAATTGATTTGTCGATCTGATACTGGCGCTCGATTTCTAATAACCGTGCCATGTCTCCCTCCTCGTAAGCGCGGTTAACCTCCTTCATAATTTCTTCGTAATCTTGCTGATTTTCGTTATTACTCACTTTGTCTGGATGAAAGGTTGCTGCCAGGCGGAGGAAAGTGCGGCGCATTTGCTTCAAGTCCGAGTCATCCTGTTTCGGTGGCACGTTATCTTCCCCGTCAAACCTGTCAGAATTGAACCGAGAGTTAAAGTCCGAGTCATCTTCGTCATTCCCGAAGAAGTCTTCTTCTGTAGGGTCTTCTTCTAAATCTTCCTCATCTTCCTCGCTTTCATCCCGTTTGGCACTAATAACGTCCATCATCTGAAGCATCCGATATACTTTCTCAACTTTCTTGCGACTTTGTTTGCCTAACTTGCGAGTGGCGAAGATTTCTTCAAACAGGGAATGAATTTCTCGATCCAGCTCTACGAGTCGTTCGTGGAAAGGCCGACTTCGTTGGAGGATCTCAACGGCGATCGAACGCATTTCTTCGAGAAAGTTAGTCAATTCGGTTCGCTTCCTTTTAATCTGTTTGAGAAGCCACTCATGGTCTTTTTCTAGTTGTTTGAAGCGAGCGTGAAATGAAGAAAGGGCTAACTCAGAATTAGCCTTGGGTGTTAGTTTTGTCTTTTTTCTTCCCATAATTTTAGATGAGTCAGTTCGTAGTAACGACTTTAGTCGTAAAAACGGTCGGTTTATTATAACAGTCTTCTAGCGCCGTGTAAAAAATACGCGCTTTGTTTCTTGCCTGCAACTGTGGCGAAGTCTAATTTTGCTGTCGGTTTTGCTGAGTTAACAATTTGAGGATTTCCACAATATCGCCTTGTTGGCGCTCGAACCGCTCCTGTCGTTCGTTTTGTTGGCGCTCGAATTGTTCTTGTCGCTCCTGTTGTTCGCGCTTGAATTGTTCTTGTCGCTCCTCCATTTCTTCTAAACGTTCGTAAAAACGAGCTTGAGTTTGGTAAAAGTTAGCTTGAGCTTCGTGTAAGCTAGCTTGAGAGTTAGCTTGAGCTTGATGTAAATTAGCTTGAGACTGTGCTAAATCGGCCATTGCTCGATATAGATTGGCTCGATCGCGTTTGGCTTGGGCCGAAGTATCGGAGAGTGCTTCAATGGCCCGGGCGTTGGACTCAACTTTTTGTCCGAGCCGCTCTATTAATGCTTCAATCCGGTCTAATCTGTTTTCGTCGCTCATTTGGGGACTGCTCCTCTAATAATCGATATCTTATTATACTCTATTTTAACATGAGGATGAGAAAAGACAGGCAAATTATATTTCATCGCCTGTCTTGCTGGCCCCAGATGGGTTAACTTTGTTGTCGGTTTTGCTGAGTTAACAATTTGAGGATTTCCACAATATCGCCTTGTTGGCGCTCGAACCGCTCTTGTCGCTCGTTTTGTTGGCGCTCGAATTGTTCTTGTCGCTCGTTTTGCTGGCGCTCGAATTGTTCTTGTCGTTCGTCCGCTTCCTCCAAGCGTTTGTAGAAACTAGCTTGAGCTTCGTAAAAACGGGCTTGAGCTTCATGCAAGCTACCTTGAGCGCTTGCTAAATCGGCCATCATTTTATAAAGCCGAGAGCGGTCCAACTCCCACTGTTGGCGCAACTCTAAAAACTCTTGGTGAGAGGCTTCAATGGCCCGGGCGTTGGACTCGACTTTTTGTCCGAGCAGCTCAATTAATGCCTCGATTCGGTCTAGTCTGTTTTCGTCGCTCATTTTGGGACTGCTCCTCTAATAATCGATATCTTATTATACTCTATTTTAACATGAGGATGAGAAAAGACAGGCAAATTATATTTCATCGCCTGTCTTGCTGGCCCCAGATGGGTTAACTTTGTTGTCGGTTTTGCTGAGTTAACAATTTGAGGATTTCGACAATATCGCCTTGTTGGCGCTCGAACCGCTCTTGTCGCTCGTTTTGCTGGCGCTCGAATTGTTCTTGTCGCTCCTCCGCTTGCTCTAAACGTTCGTAAAAACGAGCTTGAGCTTGGTGTAAATTAGCTTGAGACTGTGCTAAATCTGCCATTGCTCGATATAGATTGGCTCGATCGCGTTTGGCTTCCCCCGAACCATCCGAGAGTGCTTCAATGGCCCGGGCGTTGGACTCGACTTTTTGTCCTATCCGCTCTGCTAATGCCTCGATTAATGCCTCGATTCGGTCTAGTCTGTTTTCGTCGCTCATTTTGGGACTGCTCCTCTAATAATCGATATCTTATTATACCTTATTTTCAGCTAAATATCCCTATTCCGCGCTTTAATTTTCCACCTTTTCAGGCCAGGGCATTAAAGCGACGTCTGAGGAATCTTTTTGCTGCCTTGGGTTTTCAGGAACGGGGGGTGCCAGAACCTTTAAAGCATCAGGAATGCACTCGATTTCAAGAGTGGCAGTCGGACCGATAATTTCGCCATCAATTACCACCTTTTGGGGCGGGTTAGTTGTTACCTTTACCCGTCGGGCTCGCAAACCGATAACATCTTCCCTTTGACTGGGGGTTTTGAGTATGGCCGCGCCCAACATACTAATCATGGTAGCGACTGTTTGGCGCTTGCTGCTAGAAGTGAGAATAATTACTTCCAATAAACCGTCGTTAAAGCTAGCTTCTCCCATGCCTTGAGCTAGGATGGAAGTCGGGGGGGCGGCGTTAGCGATGGTAATTGCTCCCGCTTGAAATTGTTTGATAGTACCGTCGATGTCGATTTCGACATCAAAAAGCTGCTGTTCTTCTAACTGCTGCCAGCCGGCCATGATGTAAGCTAAAGCGCCCCAACGGCTTTTTGCTTCTCGGTCTGCTTTTTCCACGGTTTCCGCTTCGTAACCGATACCTGCGAGTAAAATCATCGGGCGATCGCCGCAACGGGCCGCATCCACTAAGCGAGTATTAAGCGCTAAAATTATCTCGCAAGCGCTCCTGATGGGGGTAATAGTCGGACCAATTCCCAGGGCGGCAGCAAAAGCGTTGGCGGTGCCCCGAGGGATGATGCCGAGAGGGATATCCGTATCGATCGCCGCTTCGGCAACTGCGGAGACGGTGCCATCGCCGCCAGAGGCAATAATGAGGTCTGGTTTTTGAGCGATCGCCTTTTTTGCTAACTCTCCGGCCCCTATCTCTGGAGTTGTGAGATGAACGTGCAGGTGCATTTGAGAGCCCAAAAGAGACTCGATTAGTTGTAGGTCTTCTTCGCTGTTTCCTTGACCGGAAACGGGGTTAAAGATGAGGTGAGCGACGGTTGCTCGGGCCAAATTAACGGCGATCGCTTCGGCGGTGGCGAGGTTAGTTGCCAGAGGAATGTTGTACAGAAAGCAGAGCCGCAATATTGGTTGTAATTGGGGTTCGTCGGATTTGGCGTAAAGAGGATCTACTGGAAAAAAGACTGCCAGCACGTTATCTGAGGTCAGACGAGCTGCTATTTGAGCGTCACCTCCTATAGTGCCTGGCAGCACTGTTTCTACATTTAAGCCGGTTATTTGTTGGATGCGATCGCCGGTACTTTCGGTGGCGACGAGGTGATAGCGAGAGAATACGCTTTTATAGCGATTCACTAAGTTCGCTAAGTCGGTTTTTTGGTTGTCGTGGGCGATGAATGCGATGGTTGCTGACATAATAATTTGGGAATTGGAAATTGGGAATTGGGAATGGCAAATCCAATTAGGAATTAGCCTAATTAATTTAACTCAAAAGAATCAAAATAATTTGGGAATTGGGAATTGGGAATGGGGAATGGCAAATACAATTAGCAATAATTAGCCTAATTAATTTAACTCAAAAGAATCAAAAAAGGCTAATAATTCGGCGGATATTAGTTGACTCGATTCTAATGGATAGAGGCCCTGGTTTGCTGGGGAAATTTTGAAGGATATTTGTTCTTCAAAAATAAAGTTTTGCCAGTCGGCACTCTGGATGGTTAATACTGGCTCGGGACGTTCTTTTTCTAGTCTTTGGATTTGTTCCTCAAGCTGTTGCCTTCCTTCTTCAAAAAAATCGGGGCGATCGCGCAAATTTCGAGATATTTCTAAAATTTGCGAATTATTAGGAATCATATTTGCTTTACTTGCTTTTGGAATAACTAAGAAGATAGTTATTAGCAAGAATGCCGCATAAATTATTTTAGGTTTCATATTTTTCTCCTTAATAGAGGATGTTTGTCTATTGCCAGAAACCAGGTTTTGCCGAAATTACCTGGTTTCTTGACCGAAACCGCTGGGTTGTCCCCACACGGGCAGGGCTCTGGGGCGGACAAACAACATCTTTATTCTAATTTTAGCTTGTCAAGAAGAATTTGTACGCTCCATCGGACTGTTAGGGGCGACTTTAGGTTATAATCTTTGGTTGGGGAAATTAAAAAGCTATTCTCCGAAGGGCTGTCCCATTTGTGGGCTTGGCTCTAGTCCCAAGGGGCAAAAACTTAATTTTCTATGCTATAATCTCAAAAATAAGCCCAAAATTAAGAGGGTTTTAGCTATTGCTAAAGGAGGAAATTATGAAGGTATTTAGAGATTTAAAAATCGAAGGTTCGCCGGATAAATTGCAAAAAGTTTTGCAACAAGTTATTGAGGCGATCGCCAATAATCCCGATAGCAGTTGGCGTCGAGATGAAGAGGCAGAAGCAAAAATAAATTCAGTACCAAAATTTGACTCAAAACTGTATTGCTTTAGCTGTTCGGAGTCCGAAAAGCGTCGGGAAAGTAATTTGTGGTTGTCTCATGCTTTGGAGGAAAATCGTTTGTCAGTTTCTAATATTCTTCCTCAGAAAATTAAAGAACTTTCCTACGACGAGTACAACTACATTTTGGAAGAATTTAGCGATCGCTTTTTAATTCCAGCTACTAAAAACCTGGAAGTAGAAGTAACGTTAACCGAGGCAGAAATTGACCTAAAAAAGTTAATCGAACCAGAAGCAGTAGAGCTTTTGCACAGGTTTTCTGAAGCAGATAATAAATTGGGAAAAGTCTATCTACCTTTGAGCAAAAAAGATTGGTATTTATTCATAGTTAAATCTCATAAAAACAAGGCACAACTCAATGCTGAAATTCTCGAACGTTGGCTGGAGGAAGAAGAAGGTTGGTCCGAAGATATTGCCTCTAATTTAGTAGAAGAATATCAGTTTGCTAGAAATCTATTAGATTGCTATGAGAAATACGGATAAACTTTTTCAAGACTCATGTTAGGTCAGTATTTTGTCATTGCGAGGCGGCTGGAAAATGAGTTAACTTCTTTCCCTTTTGCCTCTTGCCTTTTGCCTCTTGCCTTCTTCTGAGATTGCCACGGGGGGGTTAACTATTAAACCAATAATTTAAACTCTTACCCACCCCCCCTCGCAATGACAGTTAAAGCCTTAAGTCAATCAATTTACCACAATAACCATCGTGCCAAAAAACGAAAAACAACCCAAAAATCCGTTCCTACAACTGCTTCAATACGGACGCAAATATCGCCTTTTAATTTGGCAAGCTACCGCCTGTTCCATATTAAATAAAATCTTCGATTTAGCCCCGCCAGTATTAATTGGTGCTGCCGTCGATGTCGTCGTCCAAAAAGAAGATTCCCTCATCGCTAGTTGGGGCATAAAAGATATTTGGGGACAACTCCTGGTACTGTCTTTTATCAGTTTAATTATCTGGAGTTTGGAGTCAATTTTTCACTATGCCTATCAGCGACTTTGGCGCAATCTTGCCCAGAATCTTCAACACGATTTGCGCCTAGATGCTTACAGTCATTTACAACAACTAGAATTAGCCTATTTTGAAAACCGCAGCAGCGGCAGTTTGCTATCAATTATTAACGACGATATCAATCAATTAGAAAGGTTTTTAGATGTAGGGGCAAATCAGGTTATCCAAGTAACTACAACCGTCATTATTATTGGTAGCATTTTCTTTTTTTTAGTTCGTGAGGTTGCTTGGTTCGCAATCTTGCCCATGCCCTTTATTATTTTTGGTTCGATTTGGTTTCAAAATATTCTCGCCCCTCGTTATGCAGATGTTAGAAAAAAAGTCGGTTTGCTCAACGGACAGTTAGCCAACAATATCTCGGGAATTACTACCATTAAAAGCTTTACTGCCGAAGAATATGAAGTAAAAAGAATCGAACGGGAAAGCCTAGCTTATAGTAAAAGCAATCAACGAGCGATCGCTTTTTCTTCTGCCTTCGTTCCTTTAATTAGAATGTTCATTTTTATGGGCTTTATTGCTATTTTATTATTGGGAGGCTTACAAGCTGTTGAGGGTAGTTTGGCGGTAGGTACTTATAGCGTTTTGGTCTTTTTAACTCAACGCTTATTGTGGCCTTTAACTCGTTTGGGAGAAACTCTGGATTTATATCAACGGGCGATGGCTTCTACTAATAGAGTCTTTGATTTATTAGACACTCCCATCGAAATCGATCCAGGGCATATTCCTCTATCGGTGGAGGAAGTTCGCGGGGAATTAATCTTAGAAAATATCAGTTTTGCTTACGACAATGGCTTCCCAGTAATCGAGAATATCTCCCTTAAAATTCCGGCGGGTAAAACTATCGCTATTGTCGGTTCCACTGGTTCGGGAAAAAGCACCTTGGTTAAGTTATTATTGCGACTTTACGAAATACATCAAGGTACGATTACATTAGATGGAATGCCACTCCATCAACTCAATTTAAAAGATTTAAGAAAAGCAATTGGTTTGGTGAGTCAAGACGTATTTTTGTTTCATGGAACTGTTGCCGAAAATATCGCTTATGGGAGTTTTGATGCCAGTTTGCCAGAGATTATCGCGGCGGCAAAAATTGCAGAAGCGGACGATTTTATTAACAAATTGCCCGTGGGTTACGATACCATTGTTGGGGAAAGGGGGCAGAAATTATCCGGGGGGCAGAGGCAGCGAATTGCTATTGCCAGGGCGGTGTTAAAAAATCCTCCTATTTTAATACTCGACGAGGCGACTTCGGCGGTGGATAACGAAACCGAGGCGGCGATCCAAAGGTCGTTAGAAGTCATTACGAAAAATCGGACGACTATAGCGATCGCCCACCGTCTCTCTACCATCCGC
Organism: uncultured bacterium; assembly: GCA_964609515.1. Lineage (GTDB taxonomy): Bacteria > Cyanobacteriota > Cyanobacteriia > Cyanobacteriales > Microcoleaceae > CALKCV01. The sequence continues at coordinate 38,586 of CAZSTZ010000016.1, forward strand.
AACGCCGACTGTATTTATGTCATGGAACGCGGTAAAATCGTCGAAGCGGGAGGCCATGAGGATTTATTGGAAAAAGCAGGTATTTATGCCGCTTTCTGGCGGGTCCAATCTGGGTTAAAATGATATCTGGGGGGACATCTCAATGGGAAGATTTAGTATGAAGGTAAGAAATTACCAGAATTGAGATGTAGTGGGATGTAGGTGTAGGTTGGGTGAAGCGAAGCGAAACCCAACAAGAACAAATTAAATTGAGGAAACAAACCAAGACTATGAAAACATTAACTAACAACGAACCATTAGACCAACAAAACGACTGGCGAGGTCGGTTAGACAAATTTGTGCGAGACAACCAACAAGAATTAGCTGCTTTAGCTTGGGGGTTGAATTTAGAAAAAGGGGAAAGTAACGATACTCTAGGAATAAATTTAACGCCATCGCCCCATTTCGTTTATTGTTCCCGGGAGGCGATCGAGAAATTAAACCGTCAAGTTGAAGGGAAAATTAACGAAATTTTGGGAATTATAAATGGTTATAAACCCGAAGAAGAGGTCTTAGCGATCGCCATTGGCAAAAATAAAATTAAGTTGATTTATTTCAAACCAGAAATCTCGCCTCCGGATTGTTTTGAAAAGATGGGCGAAGATGTGGATACTTTGTTAAGCAGGTTAGAAGAAGCGATGAGTCGGAAGATAACATTGGAAGAGTAAGAGCGATCGCATCCCCATAGTTCGGTCAACCAGACGATCTAGTAACGTCAGTTCGATCGAATTAGGGTACATCTGAATAGACTTGACCGTAGCAATTGGATGTCAACTGCGGTCAAGTTCCTTTACCGATTACCGATTACCGATTATCCTTTATATTATGGTAACTCTTGTCGGCTACAAAAACTTAATCCAAATACATGAAAGCGCCAACTCTCTAGTGTATCGCGCCCGAAAAGTTGAGAATAAACAACCCGTTATCCTCAAATTTCTCAACTCAGACTATCCCACTGCCGAGCAAATTCGACGTTACAAACAGGAAATTCATCTCACTTGCCAGGGCTCCCGATATCGTCAAAGCGTATAGTCTCGAAGAATGGAACAGAAGTTATGTAGGGTAGTAGTGAAAAAAACAAACATTGTCTGTGTTGGAGGGTTTTGGGTAATGGGTAATGGGTAATGGGATAACAGTAAGATGGCAAAAACATCTCGAAGAAATCGTTCAATGCCTGTAATTTATTACCTATTAAGCTAAGACGCATTTAAAATGCACAATCCATTCATAACTGCCTTTTTGCTCCAGATAAGCTCAGACAGGTTTAAAATGCAGTTACTCTCTTCCCTGTTAAGAGTTCCCTGTTAAGAGTTCCCGCTCATCATAAATTTTCTTTGAGTCTTTTAAATGCCGAACAGCTTACCTATTACCTATTACCAAAATCATCAGCTTTTACGGTTTTTCAGCAAGCCATATGTAATTGTCTTAGAAGACGCGGAATTTCCCTCAAACAATGGCTGAAAGAACGAGAAAAACTGAGTCGAGTTTTTATTCTTGGCGATCGCCACCGCCGAGAGTTTGGGAGAAATTCATGCCCGACAGATTATTCATAAGATTATTCATAAAGATATCAATCCCGCCAATATCGTTTTTAACCCCGAAACCAAAGAACGAAAAATCATCGATTTTGGCATTGCCACCCAACTGAGTCGGGAAAATCCTACTCTCAAAAATCCCAAAGTTTTAGAAGGCACTCTCGCTTATATTTCCCCGGAACAAACGGGAAGAATGAACCGCAGTTTAGACTATCGCACGGATTTTTATTCCTTGGGAGTGACATTCTACGAACTGTTAACCAAACAATTGCCATACCCAACTGAAGATGCATTAGAATTAGTTCACTCTCATCTGGCAAAACAACCTATTTCGCCTTCAGAAATCGACCCCTCAATTCCTCTAATTATCTCAGAGATACTGCTAAAATTGATGGCAAAAAATGCCGAAGAAGGCTATCAAAGCGCTTATGGGTTAAAAGCAGATTTAGAAGAGTGCCGCCCACAATTAGAAGAAAGGGGAAATATCGTTTCTTTTCCTCTGGGGCAACAAGATATTTCAGACCGCTTTTCTCTTACCCAAAAACTCTACGGCAGGGAAGAAGAAATCGCAACTTTACTGACAGCATTTGAGCGGGTTGCCGAAACTGGAAAGGTAGAATTAATGATGGTGGCGGGTTATGCCGACATCCGCAAATCATCTCTAGTTAGAGAACTGTACAAACCCATTACCGCCCGTCGCGGTTATTTTATTTCCGGGAAATTCGACCAGTTTCAACGCAATATTCCTTATGCCGCAATTGTGGGAGCTTTTGGAGGATTAATTCGACAATTATTGGGAGAAAGCGAAGAGCAATTGCAAGTCTGGCGAGAAAAACTCTTAAAAGCCTTAGGTTCTAACGGAAAAATTATTATTGATGTCATTCCCGAAGTAGAACTAATTATCGGCAAACAACCGAGCGTTCCCGTATTAGGAGCAAACGAAGCAAAAAATCGTTTTTGTTATCGGCAATTTTATTCGTGCTTTTTGCGACGCATCCTTTGACTTTATTTTTAGACGATTTGCAGTGGGCTGATTTGGCTACTCTGCAACTGATGGAACGGATGTTAGTCGAAGGGCAAACAGAATATTTATTGCTGTTGGGAGCTTACCGGGATAACGAAGTTTCGGCGGCTCATCCTCGGGCAATTACTATTGAAAAAATCCGGCAAAATAACGACGCAATTAATCAAATTACTTTAAACCCATTACCTCTGATAGAAATTGGTTATTTAATCGGCGATAGGCTCCTGCAGACTCCAGAAAGCCTTAGGGATTTAGCTGAATTAGTTGGGAAAAAAACAGGAGGAAATCCTTTCTCAATGAATTTTTACAAACTTTGAATAGCGAAAAATTGCTATACTTTAACCGCCCAGCTCGAAAGTGGCAATGGAATTTAGAAGCGATCGAAGCAAGGGGTTTTAGCGATAAGTAGAATTGATGCTGGAAAAACTGCAAAAATTATCGCGCTCGGTGCAAGAAGCTGATGCTTTGCTACCTATTTGGAGAAATCGAATCGGCTCAAAACCATGCAGTCGAGGCCAGACCGTATCTCATGGGTGGTGCAGGAACTGGGGTGCGAACCTGCGTTTTATTTTTATGATTCTTTGACCGCTTTAGCTGCTTTGAGTTCTCACTCTGAGGAGACATCGGAGGTACTTCGACGGACGGAGGAAAATCAAACCAACCCCGCTATCGCGTTCTGGTAGTGGATGACAAACCGATAAACAGCCAGTTGTTGCTAAAGTTGTTATTGCCCTTCGGCTTCGCTCTCAAAGAAGCCGCCAACGGTCGCAAAGCAGTAGAGATTTATACCGAATGGCAGCCCGATTTAATTTTTATGGACATACGGATGCCCGTGATGGACGGTTACGAAGCAACCCGCCAAATAAAAGCGGCGGCGAGAGATAAACCTTGCCCGGTGGTAGCGGCGGGGGCGAGCATTTTAGAAGAGGAGAAAGCGGTAGTATGGTCGACCGGATGCGACGAGTTTATTCGCAAACCGTTTAAGGATGAGGAAATTTTGGAGGCCATCGCCCGCTATTTAGGGGCAGAATTTATTTATGAAGACTTAGGGGAGGCTGCCCAAAAGAAGAAGTGCAGGCGGCACGAGCCTTAGGGCAAGCTCCTACTTAGCAAGTTTGTATGGCCATTGCCGCAGGTCAGCTAGAGAGTCAGTCAAGAAACCCGGTTTCTCGAACGGGTAGGTACCAACCACTTTTTTCACAAACTTGGGCCAGAGTTAAGATAGTCTGTAGGGACGCAAAAATAAGGCAGCAGCCAGAAACCTAGCTGTGGCAGTGCTTTAATCTGCTTTAATAATTAGGGCGAACGATGGGACTCGAACCCACGAGTGTCGGGACCACAACCCGATGCCTTAACCACTTGGCTACGCCCGCCGTACTACTTTTTACTATAGCAGCAATTTTTCCGATCGATCTAGAATTTTAGTAAAAATATTGCCGAAATTGACATTTTTCTAAAATCTAAATCTAAATTCTAAGTTGGCCCATCAATGGCGCTGGCCATCGGCTGCAATTTTGGGCTAAGGGACTTGCAATTTAATAAGGTATCGACTTTGTTGCCCATTCCCTATTCCCTATTCCCTATTCCCAAAAAGCAATGAGCTACTGTCTTAATCCAGGGTGCAAAAGTCCTCAAAACTCGAAAATAGCCAAACAATGCGAGAGCTGCGGTTGGGGCCTACTGCTGCAACAGCGGTATCGGGCCATAAAAGCGATCGGGCAAGGTGGGTTTGGCAGAACTTTTTTGGCCGTTGACAAGCAACTGCCGTCAAAACCTCCCTGCGTTATCAAACAATTTTCTTTTCACGGCCAAAGCGCGGAAAGCACTTCAAACGCCCTCAGACTATTTCGCCAGGAAGCGCAACGTCTGGATCGCCTGGGCCAACATCCCCAAATTCCCCAACTTTTGGCCTATTTTCAAGATAGCGGTCAAAGCTATCTGGTACAAGAATATATAGAAGGAATGACTCTGAAGGAGGAAATTCAGAAAAAAGGAACTTTTGGCGAGAACCAAATTTGGCAACTGCTGCGGGAGTTGCTGCCGGTGTTGAAGTTCGTTCACCAACATCAGATTATCCACCGGGATCTTAAACCTGCTAATATCATGCGCCGCACTACGGAACCTTTCAATTATATTAAAACCGAGGGTCAGAAAAAACAGAAATATACGGGAAAAACTGGTGAAATAGTTTTAATTGATTTTGGGGTGGCTAAGTTGCTGACGGGTAGCGCTATTTTTCAAACTGGTACTATTATCGGTAGCGCTGAATATATGGCACCGGAGCAAACTCGGGGGAAGGTTTTGCCTGCTAGCGATTTGTTTAGTTTGGGGGTGACTTGTATCTATTTGTTGACTGATGTTGCGCCTTGGGATATGTACGATTTGGCTAACGATCGCTGGGCGTGGCGGGATTTTTTACCTAGCGGCAAGAGTACCAGCGAGCGTCTGGGACGGATTTTAGATAAGTTATTGGCACATTCAACGAGCGATCGCTACCAGTCGGCAGAGCAAGTTTTACAAGCAATGAAACCGCCCAAACAGGTTGTTGCTCAATCTGCAAATCGGACTAAGACTACTTTTGTTAGTAGGAATCAAAATAGCTCTAATCTTACTTCAGCTTCTCGGGCAATGATAAGCAGAGTTATACCGGGGTTGGCGCCGCAACCTACCAGTAACGAGCTAGCTTCGGCGAAAGGAATAGACTATACTAATTTACAATATCTCCTAGCAACCCGAAGCTGGAAAGAGGCGGATCTGGAAACCTGGTTAGTGTTGTCTTTGGCGGCGGGGAAGACAAGAAAGAGTTATTTGTTTGCTGACGATATCGATCGCCTAGTTTGTCGCGACTTGCAAACTATCGATCGCCTCTGGTTGAAATATAGCGGCGGGCGATTTGGTTTTAGCGTCCAAGCCAAGATTTATCAACGAGTCAAACGAGATTACGGACAACTGTGCGAAAGACTCGGCTGGCAGACTTACAATACTCATCATCCCGCCGACGGTTTCCAGTTCAAACTGTCAGCTCCTATCGGACATTTACCCTCCCGAATGTGGTCTGGCGGTACTAAGTGGTGGGTTCATATCGAGGCGATGGTTGATAAATTGGTTAAGTGCGGGATAATTAGTTGTTAATTGTAACGTAGAACAGGCATCCTGCCTGTTATCTGCTTAATTCCCCATTCCCCATTCCCCATTCCCTATTCCCTAATTCAAAATTCATCTTCCAAAGTTTCGATCGCTAAGTTCATTTCTTGCTGTCCTTTAGCTAGAAAAGCTTCGCATTTTTTTAAATCTGCTGCTGCTGCGGAAAAGCAAGCGAAAACTTCCGCTAAAGTCAATTCGCCCCCTTCTATTTCCTCGATAATCGTTTCGATGTTGGCTACGGTTTCTTCGTAATTAAAATCCGCTGTGTTTTTGTTCATTGTCATAGATAATGATTAATTGGCAATTATTTTTTTTTAGCATAAGGTTAAAAAAATATCTATACTGGGAGGCCACCAGTTGCGGAGATTCTTTCCCATCTTAGGTCATTATCCCCAGGATTAGGGCTATTTTCGGCTCTTGTAAAGTTTTATGACAAAAACGGAAATTCGGCGTAAAAAACTGCATTTCCCACTCAACAGAAATAACAGAGGGCAGGAAAAACACCGGGTGCATCTAAATCCAATTTGAAAGCCAAACAGTTGTCGATTTTTGCCGATTGTTAATTGTCAATTGTTAATTGCGCGCTCTTAGCTTTGTCTTTTTACAAAACAGCTAGAATTGCGTATAGCATTTCCCGTATCGGTGAGGTACAAGAAAAAAACGCTTTTTGGTAATAGGGAACGCGGTAATGGGTAATAGAAATGCCATTCTTTACAAGAAAAAAATACCATTCTTTATTTGGGCTGCAGATTCGATGCTCCCCATTACCCATTACCCATTACCGAAATCAAAAATGTACCTTTTCCTTCTGGGGCCAAGCTATATTATTTTTAGTAAGTTCCGGTTTGACACTCGAATTAAAGTAATAAGCAAGAGACTTTTTTGTGGGGCTTAAATTGGGTGCTGAGAATCTTGGTTGCCGGGATATTTGCCCGCCCATAGTCCAGAAACCCGGTATGCATGAAAAAACCGGGTTTCTTAATTCTGAGATGCACTCTTTTAATGTTTCGCAAAATGCTATAAACTAATAATGGAATAACGAGTACAAAAACCAAAGAACCAATTATGTCATACGATCGCGAACAACAAATAGCCATCGAAGCTGTCGTTGCCGCAGCCAAACTCTGCGAAAAAGTCCGCAGCAATATCCCTACAGCTATGGAAAAAACGGACAAAAGTCCCGTAACCGTGGCAGACTACGGCGCCCAAGCCCTCATTTGTAAAGCCCTCTCGGAGGCTTTCCCAGATGACCCCATCGTGGGGGAGGAAGATGCGGCGGCCCTGCGCCAACCGTCCATGACTGAAAACTTGACAAAAGTTACTAATTATGTCAGAGAACAACTCCCCGATGCTACTCCAGAACAGGTGACGGCTTGGATAGATCGCGGTAACGGCAAGGTCAGTCCCCGTTATTGGACTTTAGACCCCATCGACGGTACTAAAGGGTTTTTGCGTCAAGACCAATACGCTGTAGCTTTGGCGTTGGTGGAAGATGGAGAAGTGAAACTCGGCATTTTAGGCTGTCCGGCCATGCCGGCGGACAACGGCGAACAGGGTGTTTTATATGTAGCAGTTCGCGGCGAGGGGGCGGCGATGAAGGCGATCGCTGGCGGCGACTTTGTACCTATTAAGGTTGTCAGCCCGGAGGATACGGCAAATATGCGCTTTGTGGAGAGCGTGGAAAGTTCTCACGGCGATCGAGAACGTCAGAATAAAATCGCTCAAGCTGCGGGCTTTACTACTGAGTCGGTGCGAGTTGATTCTCAGGCTAAATACGGTATAGTTGCTTCGGGTAAAGCTGCTTTATATTTACGCCTGCCTTCTCCCAAGTCGCCAGACTATCGGGAGAATATCTGGGACCACGCTGCGGGGGCGATCGTGGTGGAGGAAGCCGGCGGACGGGTTAGCGATATTTTTGGCAAACCGTTGAATTTTGCGGACGGGGCGAAGATGGTGGATAATCGCGGGGTGGTAGTCAGTAACGGTGTCATTCACGATCGCGTTTTGGCGGCGTTAGACAATTAACAATCTTGGAGATTTAAGAAACCGGGTTTTTCGCATATTCCCGGTTTCACGCGGGTGATTTAATTCCTTTCAGCAGTTCTAATATAGCCACCTAGAAAAACCAGGTGATGACGGTTGGCTAGCAGAAGAAATATGCTATACTGAGCCTAGTTTATTTTTTCAGAAAAAATTATGAAGCAAATTCCTGTAGAGCGAAAAGACATTAGGTGTCGAATGTTGTAAATAGGGTAAAGATCGATGTCTAAAAATAACAAAAACATTCATGCGGCAACGGAGCCCGAAAAATGTAGGGAGATGGAGCAGAAATACGGCTGGAAACTTGTCGAAGTCCGGCCAACTAAAGACAAAATTCTCAAAGTCGATTGCGTCTTTGAGGGAGAGCAAACAAGTTTTGAGGATAATCGCTATGGCAAATGAAACCTGGATAGTCTATAAAACAGAGAAAATGAGCGATCGCGGCTGGGAAGAACGAATGCTGATGCCTCGCCAAAGTCTGACCGACATTTTAGAGGAAAACTGGAGTGCTGAAGAAAATCCGACAATTCCCAAAATAGGCGATCGCACCCGCGCCTACAAAGCTGACGATCGAGACGCTATTACTCACGCCCGGGAAGGAGATTGGGTGGTGACTCGCGTCGAACGGTTTGCCAGTTTCGACACCGATATGCGCGTAGTCATCTGTTATTGCAAGTACGATCCTATCGCTCCCCAGTGGGAACAAGTTCCACGGGGTGCTACCGCCAACGAATTATTGGATGCGGTGGAAGTGTAACTTTGTAGTTTCGAGCGCGATCGCTCTTTTATTTGGGATTACGAGCGATCGCCCCTCCATTGAGATATAAGAAACCGGGTTTTTGCGTATATTCCCGGTTTCACGCGAGCGAAAAAGGTTAATTGCCCCAACAATAACCCATCCGCACTCGTCCTTTCAAAATCCGATGCTAACCAACCTAACTATCAATTATCAATTACCTCCACAAACTCTTGCATTTTTTTAACATAGCGATCGCGCGCTACCTCCAAAAAGTTATTATGACCCGCCCCAGAAATCCACAAACTTAATTTAGGTTCCTCCGCTTCAGCAAAAAGTTGCTTTCCGTGACTAAAAGGTATCGTGCCGTCAGCATCGCCGTGCATTATCAACACCGGAGCATCCACCTTAGCAATTTTATCGATATTAGGAAACTTATCAAAAGGATATAAAGGCACCGGCAGGGCAACCCGAAAAGCACTAATAAACCCGCTTTCCACCACCAAACCCGCCACCGGCACCCGAGAGGCCAAATCCACCGAAGGACCGCTGCCCACGGAACGGCCATAAACGACGATTCGTTCCGGTGGGACTTTCAACTCTTGCCTCAGATAATCGTAAGCGGCCCTAATATCCTCGTAAGCGCCCCCAACTGTCGGCCTTCCCTCGCTGAGGCCGTAACCCCGATAGTCGTAGGCAAAAACCGCAAAACCGATATCCCGCAAATCTCGCAACCGGGGCAAAATATCTCCCAAGTCCTCCGCATTGCCGTGACTGTAAAGAATCGTGTAGCGGGCCTCCGGGTTGGGCAAATAAACTCCGGCTATTTTGACCCCTTTTCCCCCAGAAGTCAGCTCGATAAAGTCCCCATTATCCGAATAACTGGAAGGACGGGGGAGGAAAATCAGGCGATCGGTAAAAAAGAAAGCCCAAAGGCCCACCAAAACATAAATAATAAGAAAAGAACGCATCAATCGTTTGAGAGAAAAATCGCCAACCAGCAAGCGCTTGAGAGGTTTTTTGTTCATAATAGGCCCAAAGTGTTTACCTTAAGAGTCGTTTAAGGAATAATTTTTAAGGCACTCTGCTGTTAATAGCAGAATAGTTGATGTTATTGCGAGGAATCAACATGGACTTAGAATATCCAGACGACCTAAAATACCTGGACACTCACGAATACGTCCGAACCGATGGGGACATTGCCACTATTGGCATTAGCGCTTTTGCCGTCAACGAGCTCGGAGATATCGTCTTTTTAGAACTCCCAGAAGTGGGGGATGCTTTAGAGAAAGGCGAATCTTTTGGCAGCGTCGAATCTGTTAAAGCCGTCGAGGAACTAAAAGCCCCCGTCTCCGGTACGGTTATAGAGCGCAACGATTCAATTGTAGATGCCCCAGAGCAACTGGCAGAGGATCCTTACTTAGAAGGTTGGCTGTTGAAAATTCGTATCAAAGATGTTGAAGAGTTAGAAGATGCCCTCTCTGCCAGCGACTATCGGCAAATGGTGGAGGGGGAATAGTTAAAGTAACTTCAGCCGATCGCCCGTTTGGGAATTATTTCTGCGGTTGCTATAGTCCATTGTCCCAGATTGGGTAATTCCGAATCTGGGACAGTTTTTTGCAACTAGGGAACGAAGGCCCATTGATTTTTGGGTCAAAATTCCGGGCCCGCCTGTCCTCCAAAATCAAAAATATTGTTACAAAGTAATAAGTAGTTAAGAGAAAGGAATAAAAGAGTGGTAGCAATTCAGAGACCCCAGAGAACCTCTAGCAGTCAAACCCAGCTTCTCAAACAGGGCCAGAAGTCCATCGACTTTGCCCGGAGGCATAACGGTCCGAGTCCAGAGGAAATCCAACAAATGCTGGAAATATTGGGTGTCTCTTCCCTCGACACCCTCATCGAAAAAACCGTACCCCCAGCAATTCGACTCAAAGAATCTCTCAAACTGCCGGCAGCCCAAAGCGAATATGCGGCCCTGGCCCAACTTCAAGAAATTGCGGCCAAAAACCGCATAAATCGTTCTTTTATCGGCATGGGCTATCACGACTGTATCACCCCGCCGGTCATCCAACGGAATATTCTCGAAAATCCCGGTTGGTACACGGCCTATACGCCCTATCAAGCAGAAATCGCTCAAGGGCGAATGGAAGCTTTGCTCAATTTCCAGACGATGATTATCGACCTCACCGGGTTAGAAATTGCTAATGCTTCCCTGCTGGACGAGGCGACGGCGGCGGCGGAAGCGATGAGCATGAGTTATAACGTTTGTAAGAATAAGTCTCGTACTTTCTTTGTCTCCCAAGATTGTCACCCCCAGAATATCGAAGTGGTGCAAACTCGGGCGGAAGCATTGGGAATAGAAGTAATAGTCGGCGATCGCAAAACCTTCGATTTTGAGACGCCGATTTTTGGTGCCCTACTACAATACCCCGCCACCGACGGGGCAATTTACGATTATCGGGAATTTTGCGATCGCGCCCGCGCCCAAAAAGCTTTAGTCACCGTCGCCACCGATATCCTCAGTCTAACTTTGCTAACTCCCCCAGGAGAATTTGGGGCCGATATCGCCGTCGGCAACACGCAACGTTTCGGCGTTCCCCTGGGATACGGCGGCCCTCACGCAGCCTTCTTCGCGACCAAAGAAGCCTATAAGCGTCAAGTTCCCGGACGCATCGTCGGCGTTTCCAAAGATGCCAGCGGCAAACCGGCCCTGCGTTTGGCCCTGCAAACTCGCGAACAACACATTCGTCGGGAAAAAGCTACCAGTAATATTTGTACCGCCCAAGTTTTGCTGGCAGTAATGGCGAGTATGTATGCAGTCTATCACGGTCCCGAAGGATTGAAACGCATCGCCCTTAACGTCCATCATTTAACCTCGGTGTTGGCGGCAGGTTTGCAAGAATTGGATTATGAAATCGGTTCGGAACCTTTCTTCGATACTTTGCGGGTAACGCCTACAAAAGAATCGCCCTTCCACAGCGCGGCAGATGTTATCGCCGCTGCAGAAGCTGCGGGCATTAACTTGCGGCTTTTGGATGGTAACGCGATCGGCATTTCCCTAGACGAGACTACCACCGTTAACGATTTGCTCGACCTTTGGCAGGTGTTCGCAGCCGGCAACGAGTTACCTTTCGTGGTGGAGGAATTAATAGAGTCCGTCGGAAACCCCGAAAAGCCATCCGTTAAATCCGTTACAAAATCCGTTGCCAACCGCAGCAGCAGCTATTTAAGCCATCCTGCGTTCAACAGCTATCGTTCGGAAACGGAGATGCTGCGCTACTTACATCGCTTGCAAGCTAAGGATTTATCGCTCACAACTTCGATGATTCCTTTGGGCTCTTGTACGATGAAACTGAACGCCACGGCGGAAATGTTGCCGGTGACTTGGCCGGAGTTCGGCAAGATTCATCCTTTCGCGCCGCGATCGCAAACCAAAGGCTATCAACTCATGTTCGAGCAACTGGAACAGTGGTTGGCAGAAATTACCGGTTTTGCCGGCATCTCCCTCCAACCCAATGCCGGTTCTCAGGGCGAATATGCGGGATTGTTAGTTATCCGCAACTACCACCAAGCTCGCGGTGAGGGACATCGGAACGTTTGTTTGATTCCCGACTCGGCCCACGGAACTAACCCCGCATCGGCGGTAATGAGCGGCATGAAGGTGGTAGTGGTGAAGTGCGACGGCGACGGTAATATCGATTTGGCAGACCTCCAGGGGAAGGCGGAGAAACACAGCGAGAATTTAGCTGCTTTAATGGTGACGTATCCTTCCACCCACGGAGTTTTCGAGGAAGGCATCCGGGAAATTTGCGCTCTCATTCATGCTAACGGCGGTCAAGTATATATGGATGGGGCGAATATGAACGCTCAAGTCGGTTTGTGCCGTCCGGGAGATTTCGGCGCCGATGTTTGTCACTTGAACTTGCACAAAACCTTCTGCATTCCCCACGGCGGCGGCGGTCCCGGTATGGGTCCGATTGGCGTGATGTCTCACTTGCTGCCGTTTTTGCCCGGGCATTCCGTAGTGCCGCTGGAAGGCAAGGAAACTCTGGGGGCGATTTCTGCGGCGCCTTGGGGTAGCGCGAGCATTCTGCCGATTTCCTGGATGTATATCGCGATGATGGGCAGCGACGGTTTGACCGAAGCGACGAAGATAGCGATTTTGAACGCTAATTATATGGCCCGTCGGTTGGAGGATTATTATCCAGTGTTGTATAAAGGCAAAAATGGATTTATCGCCCACGAGTGCATTTTAGATTTGCGATCGCTCAAAAAATCCGCAGGCATCGAGGTTGACGATATCGCCAAGCGGTTGATGGATTACGGTTTCCACGCCCCGACGGTTTCCTGGCCGGTACCGGGCACCGTCATGGTGGAACCTACCGAAAGCGAGTCTAAGGAAGAGTTAGATCGTTTTTGCGAGGCGATGATTTCAATTCGTCGGGAGATTGAAGAGATAGAGTCTGGGAAGGCGGATCCGGAAAATAACGTTTTGAAGAACGCCCCCCACACGGCCCAGACGCTAACGGCGGACGAGTGGAACCGTCCTTATTCTCGGAGTTTGGCAGCGTATCCGGCGGAGTGGAACCGCGAGCATAAGTATTGGCCGCCAGTAGGTCGCGTCGATAATGCTTTTGGCGATCGCAACTTCGTTTGTTCTTGTCTGCCTCTGGAAGCCTATCAAGAATAATAAACCCCGTAGAACAGGCATCTTGCCTGTTCAGAAAAACGTAGGTCGGGCTCCGTGAAACGCAACCCAACACCTCTAATGTTGGGTTCCGCTTCGCTCCACCCAACCTACAAGAAAATTCCCCCATTCCCCATTCCCTATTCCCTAAAAAAAATGTTTAACAAAATTACTCTGAGAAACTACAGAACCCATAA
>CAZSTZ010000017.1:0-32322 GCA_964609515.1 uncultured bacterium
ATTATTAGTAGGAATTTTGTCCCTGCTAAGTCAGGGAAATACTGTTAAATTAACCTCCATTACCAAAGAACTGGCAGACTATCAAGTAGCGGATATTTTAGGAGTATCCCGTCATTATGTCTGGGAGTTAATGAACTCGGGAAAAATTCCTTACCAAATAGTTGACAATTGTCGCCAAATGCTTTACGAAGATGTCATGGAGTACAAACAGCGAACTTACGCAGAAGCTCAAAAAGCACTGGATGAAATGGTCGCCGAAGCAGAAGCAATGGGTTTATACGATTAAAAAATGACAAATTTAACAGTTGTTTACGATGCTAATATCTTGTATTCGGCAGTGCTTCGCGATTTCTTCGTAGAACTGGCATTAACCGAAGCAGTTGAGGCTAGATGGACGGAGGAAATTCACTCGGAGTGGATGAGAAACGTTCTTGCAAATCGTCCAGACATTACACCAGATCGCCTTACTAGAACCAAAAACTTGATGGATTTTTATGTCAAAAATTCTCTGGTAACTGGTTATGAAGAAATAATCCCGCAATTGGAACTTCCAGATGAAAAAGATCGCCATGTTTTAGCAGCAGCAATTCGTTGCAATGCTAGTCGAATAATAACTTTTAATCTCAGAGATTTTCCCTCTGAGATACTCGATCCATTAGACATTTCTGCACAACATCCCGATAAGTTTGTCAAAAAATTGCTTAATACTAAGCATAAACCTGTCTGCCAAGCAGCAGAAAGACAGCGCCAAAGACTCAAAAATCCACCGAAAACAATTGATGAATATTTGGCAACTTTAGAGGAACAAGGATTGCTTCAATCTGCTGCTTTAATGCGACAATTATGTTATGAAAGTTAGTCAGTTAAATTGACAAAAACTCAAACTCGCAATAAAATAGACAACAATACCTTACCCTACTAGAAAAACCCAATATGAAACTTCCCAAATATCGACTTGGCGACCCAGTTTTACCAACCGAATCTGATGCCAAACTAGCAGCAAAATCCAGCCAAGATTTAGCATTATGTTTGCAACAGTTAAAGAAAAAATATCAATTGAAAATCCAGGACGACCGGCAACGCAGTCAGACCATAGAAATACCCGATTTTCTACTTGAATTACTCTTAGAAATTCTCGTCCATACAGCCAAAGGTAATGCCGTTAAAATAACCCCTTACACTTCAGAAGTTCACACTTTTCAAGCAGCAGAAATTTTAGGAGTTTCCGATAGCTATGTTTGGGACTTACTTGATGCCGGAAAAATTCCTTACCAAATAATTGACAACTGTCGCCAAATCCGTTATCAAGATGTAATCGAGTACAAACAGCGAAGCCTCGTTGAAAGCATTAAAGGACTTGATGAAATGGTCGCAGAAGCAGAAGCAATGGGTTTATACGATTAAAAGATGACTATTTTTAATGTTGTTTACGACGCTAATATCTTGTATTCGGCAGTGCTTCGCGACTTTTTCGTAGAGCTGGCATTAACCGAAATAGTTGAGGCTAGATGGACGGAGGAAATTCACTCGGAGTGGATGAGAAACGTTCTCGCAAATCGTCCAGATATTACACCAGAACGCCTCACTAGAACCAAAAACTTGATGGATTTTTATGTCAAAAATTCTCTGGTAACTGGTTATGAAGAAATCATCCCGCAATTGGAACTTCCAGATGAGAAAGATCGCCACGTTTTAGCAGCAGCAATTAAATCTAACGCCAAACTTATTATTACTTTCAATCTAAGAGATTTTCCCTCTAACAATCTTAGGGCTTATAATATTCAAGCCATGCACCCCGATTCTTTTCTCAAAGAATTGCTACAAACTGACGATCTAAAAGTTTGTCAAGCTGCAGAAAGACAGCGCCGAAGACTCAAAAATCCACCGAAAACAATTGATGAATATTTGGCAACTTTAGAGGAACAAAAATTGCCTCAATCTGCTGCTTTAATGCGACAATTATGTTATGGAAATTAAGCGAACAGACAAGATGTCTGTTCTACGAAATAACAGCTTTGGGAAAATAGTAGCGAAGGCCAGGTCCAACTCCCTGCAGCTAAATGGCCGTAAATACTCCAGTTTCCACAAAGCCAAACTTTCTATATAATTAAAACTCAATCGATCGCAGAGAGTACCCTACCAATGGCTGAAATCCCCCAATCCTCAGAAGAACTGGTGGAGGTCTTAAGCGGCCTCCAAGACCTGACCTTCGAGCTACCAGATCCAGAAGATGAAGAAATAACAGACCTGGACTTTGAAAAGGCCGTGGACGTGGCCTGGAAGGTTTGCGATCGCTACGACCTCCAAACAGAAATTTGGCGGGGCCGCATACTCAGGATTATCCGCGATCGCGAGAAAAAAGGGGGCGAAGGACGAGGCACCGGTTTCTTAAACTGGCTAAAAGAACGAGAAATTGGTAAAAGTCAAGCCTACTCTCTCATAGAACTGGCCAACAGCGCCGATACCTTAATCGAAGAAGGACATTTAGACCCAGACAGCATTAACAATTTCAGCAAGCGGGCCTTTGTCGAAACAGCTAAAGCAGCCCCAGAAATACAACAGATGGTCGCCGATGCCGCTAAAAAAGGCGATCGCATCACCCGCCGCGAAGTCAAGCAACTAGCCGACGAGTGGACGGCCATGAGTTCTGACCTGTTGCCCAACGAACTCAGAGAAAGAGCAGCATCGGGCTCGATGCCGCCCAAGTATTTAGCCCCTCTGGTAAAAGAACTAGAGAAATTGCCAGACACCCACCAGACGGCGATTAAAAAAGAAATAGCCGACAGCCCCGACGTGGATACGGTCAAACAAATGACCTCCGATGCCCGCAACTTATCTAAATATTTGGACGCCGCAGCGAAGGTCCAAGCTTTGAACGAGTCTGCCTTGGACATGGAGATGGTTTTAGAAGAGGCCTTGCGTTTGGAATGCGTTAACGTGGTGGCCGATTTAGTTAAGCAAGCTGCCTTGTTGGAGAATACGGCGGCTAAAGTTTATACCACTTGGAAGCGAGTAGGCAGTTTGGCAGAAAGGTTGTTTGTCGATACTGGGGCGAGTACGCCTAATTTGCGACTGTTGCTTGGATGTCTGGATAAAATCTCTGGCAATACTATTGAGGTGGATCTTAGTGAGGTGGGCGATCGGGTCATCCGCCTCCAAATCTTGTCTGAAGGTAAGGAGTAGCGATCGCTTTTCCTTATTGGTAACATAAATTAAGAAACCCGGTTTTTTCAAAAAACCGGGTTTCACCAAACACCAAAAAACGTGGTTTCTGAGAAGACAAAGTCTGCTTTCTCACTAAAAGCCAGCGAAAATATCGCTTGCAGTCAGAATCGGCACAATGCCGCCTGGATCCGTTTCCCCTATTGCTGTTGGTGTTGATACTGGCGTAGGAATTGACGCGCTTGCTTCCTCGGGTACATTGGTGATGTTAATAGCAAACTGCTCCTCGAAGAAATCGCCAATACTATCTGTAGTACGCACGGTAATGCTGTGACTGGTACTGCTCTCGAAGTCTAATAACTCGTCATTTGCTACCGTCAGCAGATTGCCAAAAATCTGAAAGCGATCGCCCGCACTATCTAACAAAGTAAAGTTTTGGGTATTGTTCCCCTCGGCATCGACAGCTATCAAGTCCCCCACAACCGTACCGTTGGGAGCGTTTTCTGGAATCGTATTGTTAGTTAAGATGATATCCGTCGGTGCGGTGTTGCTGTCTGCATTCAAGCGTATATCGTTAAATACAATCTCTGTCGCCTGACTTCCCAACTCGATGATTTGAGTCCCCGGCGGCAGGGCAGTCTCGAATTGCTGGAACTGGTTAAACTCCCCGTTAGGACCGGGAATTGTTAGGGGTAAAGTTTCCTGGGAGAGTATGTTGCGGTTGCGATCGCGAAAAGTGACAGTCTGAGCAACATTTGGCGAAGCGTAGGCAAACGAAAGCGTACCCGACTGCACTCCAGTCGGAGCTCCCGGACGCTGACTCAAAATTCCCGTCAAATCTAGGACGATTGATTGTCCCGTATCGTAGCCTACAACGGTATTCCCGCTGGGAACTGCGGCAGAGTCAAAAAATCCCAGACCCCCCGCATCTCGGGCAACCAGAGTAATCGCGTTGGGAGACACTGCCACCCCTTGAAGGTCCGTAATACGAGTGAAATTCCCCAGCCCTTCAAAACTCGGTCCGATTGTCGCCGGTGGAAGCCCTGCCGATGGCGGAGGCGGCTCGTTATCTATAATTTGGAGAGCTGCAGTTCCCTGCAATCCCGGGATGGCATTACCTTCGATATCGCCTAAAGTCAAATTCGCTTGTTCGGTGCCTTCAAATTCGGCATCGTCAATTAAAGGTATCGACACCGTTTTCGGCTGAAAATCCCCCTCGGCAAAGCTGACGGGAATCGAGACTTCTTGGTAATCCAATCCCGATTGAGCCGTAGCAGGGAGCAAGCTGACTGTAGCGCTGACTGCTTCCGAACCCCCAGTACGGGTGACGACAATGGTAGCCGTGCCGTCTTCGGTAGTTTGGAAAAAGGAGGAGCTAAATTCTAGAGTGGCGGGTTCGCGTATATCGTTATCGAGGATTTCCAGAATTGCGGTTCCTTGGGGACCGAGGACGGCATTACCTTGAATATCGGTCAAGGTCAAGTTCCCCCGTTCGACCTCTTCAAATTCGTCATCGTCGATTAAAGTTATCGGCACCGGTTTCGGCTGAAAATCCCCATCGGCAAAGGTCACTGGAATCGAGACGTTTTGATAATCCAATCCAGGTTGAGCGGTGACAGGGAGCAAGCTGACCGTGGCGCTGACCGGTCCAGTGCCCCCAGTGCGAGTAACGGTGACTACCGGCGTGCCGTTTTCGCCAGTCTGGTAAAAGGGGGCGCTAAACTCTAGGGTGCTTTCTTGATTCTCAAAATTGCCGAAGTCTAGACCTTCAGTGTTGTCAGTTCCCACAGTAACGATGTGGGCACCGCCGGCGGGGAAAGTTTGATTAAAACCACTCGGTACTATTTCCCTGACGGTGTAAGTGCCGGGTGCTAACTCGGGAAAGATATACTCGCCCGTGTCGCCTGTCACCGCTGTCGGTTCGCCTGGGTCGGGGGAGCCGTTGTTATTTAAGTCGAGATAAATAGTTACTCCCGGTATTGGTGGCTCTGTAAAGGCTGCCGTGCCGCCCCCTTGGTTTCCAAATACTCCCAGTAATTCATCGGTGGTGGTAAAAATTTGGGCATTTGAGTCGATGGTTTGCAGTTGGTTCAAATCGGCACCACTACCTACACCAAAAGCCCTCAGGTTTACTCCCAAATTCTGTAGTTCGGTAACTTCATCAGCCAAATTAGAGCTGTCTTGTCCATCAGAGAGAAAGATAACATTGGCGCTTGAAGGCGGGTTTAAATTGTTAACTGCGTTTATCGCTTGCTGCAGAGCAGACTCAAAGTTTGTACCTCCCTCGGCGGAGACCAACGTCTGGGCTACCTCTTCCACATCTCTAATTCCGTTGCCGTCGCTATCTGCTTCCGGGGTAGTGAATAATTGCTCCCCAGGAGCATTTCGATCCATATCCTGCGATATAGCAAAACCATCAAACGACACGATGCTTACTTGTGCTGTCTGACCCAATCCTCGGGCAATTAACGCATCGTTTAGAGCTTTAACGGCAGCAATCTCGGCATCTAGTATCGTGTCTGTCTTATCGTCTTGGTTCAGGTCTCCAACAACTTCCGTACCCACAAATTTGTTGTCGTCTTCGATAGTACTACCAGACACGTCCACCACAAATACTACGTTGGGGCGATCGCCGCTTACCAAATCGTCTCCATCTCGCACCCCGTTACCGTCAAGGTCTTGCCACTTAGTTCCTTGAATTGTGTTTGTTGTAGGTGTTTCCGTTCTCTCGTTACCAATAGGAATCCCTCCTTGGCCGAGTTGGAACCAAACAGAAGTATTGCTCAAACTTTGGCTGATGCCCGGTTGCTGAGAACCGGCAATTGCAACTTCCCCAGGATTAACAGTTGCCAACCCATCGCCAAAACCAGCAGTAGCTTGAATACCGCCGAAGCCATCTACTCCACCACTTGCGTCTCCCGTTTCCCATTGAATATCTTTGTAGAAGAAGCCAATATCGCCTTCCCCTGGAGGAACGTTAAAATCCGGTCCGCGCAAAACGAGCTGTAGGGAAGCCAATTTGTCTGTATTTGAGCTGAAATAGCCTACTTGGTCCCAGGTAATTATCACCTGATTGGGAATATCGTTTCGCAGCGTTACCGTACCGCCACTCTGAGGGCTAGTATCGATGTCTGTCCAGTAGGGAGCAATTATCGGGGCAATCTCTGTCGTATCCAAAGGTTGGGGTGTAAACGTTCCTACACCTTGACCGAAGGAAATGTTGCCGTTAGTATTGATGAAGAATTGGTCGTATTCCTGACCGAAATAAGTCAGATTGAAGCCCAGGGGGAAAGGTCCAAAAAACTCATCGTCGTTGCGAAAATAACCCTGTGGCTCGACTCCTATTCCGCCTCCAATTTGGTCTGTATAATAAACCATTTTTACCTCTATAAACAAACTAACATTGACTTGAAATTATCTCGAACTAACCATGAAGTAGGTAAGCAAAATATTAATTATTTACTACCACAAATTACGCACTATCGATTAATTGAAAGTTCTGAAATTGCTATCCTGACGGAATGCTTCGCAAACGCTGTCGCTCGCAATAACACAAATAGGTTGTTAGTGCGTAAGTTTTAATTACTTAAGGCGATGGCGGCAACTCAATAAAAGCACCAGCAGGCCGCGAGTTCGGCAGTTCGATAAAAGCGCCAGTAGGTTGCCGTGGCGTTACCGCAGGCTGCGGCGGCACTCCTACCGGTTGCGTCGGCACAGTTATCGGTTGTGGCGGTACCGCTATCGGCTGCTGTTGCACCGTCACCGGTTGCGGCGATAGCTGCAACGCCCGCCGAGTTTCCCCAGGCGCTACTTTCTGGAGAGAATCTACAGTCGTACTTGCTGCCGCACCACCGCTGAGAGGATCCCCCACCCCACCGAGAGCGTCGCTGAGGAATGTTGCGGCAAACCCATCGCCTCGAATTTCCGGATCCTGTTCGTCTTCAAAAAAAGTGGGTTCGATCCGTTCTGGACTTTCCGACGAAGTAGCTTGGGCAACGAGATAATCTTTTGGCGTTTGAGCCTTAGCTGGCCAATAAGCCGCGCTCCCTACTACTAAAATTGCTAAAACTATTCGCTTCATCATTATTTAACCTCCTAATTTAGGGACTTGCAATTTAATAGGATACTGAAAAAGTTGGGTTCCGTTTCACTTCACCCAACCTACGATTGGGACTTGCGATTTAATAGGATACCGATTTGTTGGGTGTAAGTTCTCAACGATTTCTAACCAGTTTGAGCTACAGAAAGTTAAACTCTGGGTGGGGGCAAAGCATTCGGACATCAAAGTTAATGTTTTTTATCAAAGTTTAACGCCCGAATGCTTTGCCCCTACTATATTTTTTTTTCTTAGAATCGAAAAGTACCCCTAATAACGCCAATAAAAATCGCTTCGTTATCCGCATCGTGTTCGGGATTAGTAACTACAAAAAATCCCGGCGTTATCGAAATATTATCGCTCAAAGTAAAGCGATAAAAAGTCTCAAAATGCAAAGATGTATCTTCATCCTCGCCCCCCGGAATATTATTCCCATCAACTAACTTTAAAGGCTGACCGAAAAGAAACGCAAATAAATCTCCTTCTCGACCGAAAGGATCCAAAAGTGCAATGGAAAAAGCGTAGGTACTGCTATTAGCATAAGCATCGCTAACCTGGGAGTTAGTAAAGGCATAACCGCCCCAAGCTGCCAAATTAACTTTAGGATTAATTCGCCACTGGAACGTAGCGCTAACCCCATGAGTTCGCGTAGGTTCGTTAATACCTCCAGAGGTATCGGCATTAAAACTGCCCGTCAAAGTATCTAAGCGACCGTCCGCAGCATAAGCATTGACATAAGAAATTCCTGCTAAAGTATTAACAGAAGGTCGCATTAAAAGTTGCGCTCCCAAAGCGCTATGGTCTGAGGAAAAAATCCCTCCTTGTTGGTTGCCAATACATTTATTTGTCCTACTCGCGCAATTGCTATTTCGGCT
This sequence comes from uncultured bacterium, assembly GCA_964609515.1. Classification (GTDB taxonomy): domain Bacteria; phylum Cyanobacteriota; class Cyanobacteriia; order Cyanobacteriales; family Microcoleaceae; genus CALKCV01. The sequence goes on from CAZSTZ010000017.1 coordinate 8,134, forward strand.
GCCGTAAGCAAATTGCAATCGGATTCGATTCGAGACTAACCAATCGAAACCAACCCCGCCATCTAAAGCACCTATTTTAAATAAAGAATTGGCTTCGCCGAAGCGAGAAATAGCACCCCTGCCGCTGTCGAAATAAGGCGAGTTTGCTGTTAAAACGCTGCTCAAACTAAAGCCGACCGGTCGGAATGTAAAAACCACCCGATCGCCCAAACCCGCTACCCGATATTCCAGCAAATCCATCACAAATCTATTGTCTATTGAATCTGCTTGGAAAGATAGCAACGCCATATCGCTTCCCGGTTCTCCTTGGGTGCCTCCAGCAAAACCGCGATTGGAAAAATTCCCCGATAAAAATCCAATTCGGAAAACATCTTTCCCACTAAAAGAAGAAACTATTCCCAAGCGCGTCAGTTGAGCGAAAATAGCTTGGCGATTTTCCAGGAGGCCATCGCCGCCCCCTACCCCTGCCAATCCAAAAATTACCTCGCCCCCAAATATTGCAGTAGTAGAAAATTGATTGCTTTCTAACTCTGCAGTTCGCGCTTCTAAGACATCAATTCGACCCCGCAAAACTGCTAGTTCCGGTGCAAATTCTTCTTGCATTCTTTGCAAGATTTCCAAATCTTCTCGGGTGGCTAAATTTGTTGTTGAGGATGCAATTAATTCGGTAATTCTATCCAAACAAGAGTTCAAACCCGCAGCAAATTCATAGCGAGTCATGGCCCGATTGCCCCGATAAGTTCCGTCGGGATATCCAGCAATACAACCGTAGCGTTCGACCAAGGATTGTAATGCTTGAAATACCCAATCCGTCGGTTGGATATCTGAAAGTTGAGAAACTGACGTTACCTGTCCTTGAGTTTCTAATAAATCGTCTTCTATTTCATAGTCATTCGCCCGAGCTGCAGGCATCATCAATAAAAGTACGAAAATAGTAGAGAGCAATTTTTTTAGTCCCACGTTCTTCTCCTCGCTCTAAAAGATTTTTCTTGACTCGGCACCCGCCTTAATACAATTTTCGATCGCCTAATTTGGGGGATATAGTTAATTAAAAAAAGGATGCGCCGTAGCGCACCCTAATCAGTTAAAATTAGCGATCGACTGGGCGACCGATTGACAGCCTTCCAGGACCCCTACCGAAATCGTCATCATTTGAAAGGTTTCGAGTTGGCGGAACTTGAATGTAAATCGTATCCGTTGGATTGTTCGGATCTACTAACTGAATCCTGCCAGTAAACACGCCATTCTTTTCATTACCGGCACCGTTATACTGCCGAAATCCGCTAACCTGTCTGCCATTAATAACGCTACCCGGTGCAAGATTCAAAGTACCTCGCTGGGGAGTCGAGCCTTGCTGAACGTTATTAAATTGCAGACTTACTCCTGGGCCGACAAAACCACCTTGAAGGAAATTATCGCTATCCGAGTCAACATTAATGCTAATCGTTCCTCCTATGGGAGCAAATTCTCTGCTGGTTAAAGCATCCGCTTGAATCCCTTGAGTGGGCGTGTTAATCCGATCGTTTCCGAAAGCATTATCCGCCCCATCCAGGGCCACATCCAGAAAGTCTCCAAATCCAAACCTCTGTCTTCTTTCTTCTTCAAAAAAACCCGTTCTCAATTCTTTTTTCTCTTCTTGGGTAACTTCAGCTTGAGCTACAGTCAATTCCTCTTTCGGTTCGACTTCAGCTTTTGCTCCAGCGATCGCTCCCAATAACGAACAACTAAAAACTGTCAGCCCCAGTATTAATTTATGGGAAGACATTCGATGTCGATATTTGTGTGAATTGTTCATAGTTTTCTCCTCAGCTATTAGCTACTAAGTATTTTACACCCAGTTTGAGATTTTGTCAACCTCCCTATCTCTCAGGATAGGGGGAGTACAATTCCTCTCTTAAAACCTGAAAGTAGTGCGGATAGTTCCGATATAAATAGTATTGTTTGCATCAATATTACCAGGTTTGGTAACAAAAAACACGCCGGGCGTAATACTGATATTATCGTTCACTTTCACCCGATAGAAAAATTCAAAGTGATAGGAAGTTGCCTCATCTGTAATCCCCGTAGAAGCATCAAAATCTGCGATTTCAATTATCTTCGGCGGCGAACCAACAACTATGCCGAACAGATCTCCCTCCCGTCCCAAAATATCGGGAAACGCCAAAGAAATCGCCCAGTTAGTGCTAACAGCACCATTATCTGTTTTAGAAGCATAAGTTACTACACCGCCGCCCCAACCGGCAATCGTGAATTTCGGGCTAACGCGCCATTGGAGAGTCAGACTAAGAGCCCCAATAATCGACGGCTGTAAAATATATCCCGAGTTATCCGCAGCACCGCTACCAGTAAAAGTGTATAAACGTCCGTCGGGAGAGCGACCGTAGATAGCACTAAGCCCCATTTGAGCGTTGCTGCCCAGCAAGAACAGAAATTGCGCCCCGGTCATCCAAGTATCCGTACCCAGTGCAAATCCGTCTTCGGGATTGCTGCTGCCTCGGGCACCGTAGGCCAATTGGAAGCGTATTCGACGGCTAATCAACCAGTCCAAACCAACTCCGCCTTCCAAACCCCCAATCTTGAAAACCGGATTGCCCTCGCCAAATCGAGAAATGGCTCCCCGTCCGTTATCGAAGAAAGGAGAGTTAACGGTTAAAACGCTGCTAAGACTAAATCCTACTGGACGCAGGGTGAAGACTACGCGATCGCCCAAAGCCGCAAAGCGATACTCCAACAGCGACAAAATAATATCGTTTTGGGTGTCTGCCTGATAAGAAAGCAAAGAAGTAAAAGTATTCAGAGCATTTTCCTCAGCAAAACCCCTACCCCCAAAATTACTCGCTAGCAACTCCATCCGCAATCGATCTTTCCCAGTAAAAGTAGAAGCAGTTTGCAACTGAGTTAAATGAGTAAAAACCGGACTAGCTTCTCCGTCGCCTGGAGGACCGCCGCCCCAAGCATTAGACAATCCCATAATTACTTGTCCGCCCAAGATGGTAATTGAATTAGTAAACTGATTGCTTTCTAACTCTGCCGTTCGGGCTTCCAAGACATCAACTCGACCCCGCAACACTGCTAGCTCCGGCGCAAATTCTTCTTGCATTCTTTGCAAGGCTTCCAAATCGTCTCGACTGGCTAGATTTCCCGTAGAAGATGCAATTAATTCCGTAAGTCGATCCAGGCAAGCGTTCAAACCTGCCGCAAATTCATAGCGGGTCATGGCCCGGTTGCCGCGAAAGCTCCCGTCGGGATATCCTGCAATACAGCCGTAGCGTTCGACTAAGGATTGTAATGCTTGAAACGACCAGTCCGTGGGTTGGATATCTGAGAGTTGAGAGACCGATGTTACTTGGCCTTGGGCTTCTTCCAGGTCGTCTTCGTAGTCGAGCCCTTGAGCGATGAGATGATTTACGTTAGTTATTTGGTAGGTCGAACTGTCAGTATTACTTTTTTTCTGGTTAATTGGTGTGAAGCCGATTTTTACCGATTTCTGCTGGACCGGCGAGGGGGCTTTATGTTCGGGTTTTATCGGTCGGGCCCCTGCCCCCGGGGCCGCTAGTAGTACCAGTAGTAATATTGACGTTCCAGATAATAAATGTTTTGTTTCCATGAATTTCTCCTCACTTAAAGCAATTTAAAATGCTAGCTGCTTATGTGCAGAGATATTGTAGTTACTAGCTTGCTAAATGTCAATAACATTCTGATATTTTTTGGAGCATCTCATATTTGTAAAAAACCTCCGAACTACAACTAAGCGGATAACAGGCATCCTGCCTGTTCTACAAAAATCGTTAAACTATTGGTTCCCTTCATTGCTTGAGATTCACCCGATTTTTTTGAGAGTTTTTACCGATTTTTGTAGCATGAGATAGGTAAAATATCGACAGACAATTTGATAACTCTCTACCTGCCTTGATTACTTATATGCAATTTCAACCCAACTTCGATTTTTGACTAAACTAATACTACATAAAAAGTCAGGAAAACTAGAGCGATCGCTAACCCAGATTTTAGATTTTAGATATTAATGCCCCCTTGAAATGGCCAAATAAAAACATAGAGAAACCCGGTTTTTTGAAAAAACCGGGTTTCTGAGATAGGTGTTATTTTCAAATTCTTACCAATTCATACCGCCAGGAGGCGAAGCAGACTGGCCGGGCTCTTCGAGTTGCCAAGGAGAGGCCACGGGTTCTCGCTCTGGCAAACTGCGATCGGCAGCTGCAGGAACGGAATTAAGGAACTCTTGAAAATTGATATAGACAACATCGACATCGTCCTCGCTCTCAAACAGAGGGCTACTGCTAGCACCAGTGCGAATGTTAAATAACTGTTCGACCGTGGCTACAGGTTCCGAGTCCGGTTTTAAAGTAAATAAGACGTTTTTATCCGTACAAGCACCTCCATCCTTACCAGTAGCGCAAACCACAGGTTGGCCATTGACAACACCAGTAGTAATGTAATCCAATTGGCCAGTTTTATAAAAATTTTCAAACCTTGAAGTAACCTGCTCGCAGCGATTTTGGGGACTATAGCCTCCACTGCTGAAATAATCCGAGTACCAAGTAATTACTGGGACATTGCCTCGGGATGTCACTGCAAAAGTAGTTGGCAACCCGTCGATGCCCCCCTCGCAGACAAACTTTGTCTGACCGCTGCTGGAGGAAGGCTCCTGGCCGGAACTCCGATTGATGGCCTGACGGGTATTTGTTTGAGGAAAAGGCGAATTAGAGGGCATTGCTCCCAAAATCAATCCTGGTGGGAGCAACACTTTGTCAATTTCGACAATAACGCTATCGTTGGCAGCGGCCAAAGGCGCATTGCTGGCAACAGCATCGTTGAGCATTAGTTCGTTAGCGTTAGGGTCGCCATTAAGAGAAATCGTGCTACCGTGTAAAGTTTCTAGCTCTTGGGCATCAACCTGCCTTTCCGAGACTCGGCCGGGAACCAGATGATAGGCCAAAACTTGTTCGAGGATGCGGCTATTCCCAGGAGCGAACAAATTGTCCCGAACATCTCGCGGTAATTTGTTAAAGGCACGATCCGTGGGAACCAGTACCGTGTAAGTGCCATTAGCCAGTTCCCGAGCTAGGCCAGCTCTCTCCAAGGCCTCGGTCATAGTACTGTAAGAACGCTGCTTGGCCATTAGCTCCATCAGCTCGATTTCGTCTTCGCTTTCCCAGACTGGCCGGGGATTGAAAAAACTATAATAGGGGTAAAACTGCGCCCAAGCCGAGACACTAATTAAAGTGCTGGCAGCAGTAATTCCCACAACACCAATTGTTTTGGCAAGCCATTTTTTGAGGTTTTGGGCATTCATGGTCTTTACATTTGATAGATTAATATTTAGAAAAATTGACAGTTGGCACTGTCCTGCATTGGGAACCTGGGTTACGACGACTGGGCAGGAATGGAATTACTGAGATTTTGAGAGGCTGCTTGACAACGCAAGAGCCGTCGTTGGCCTTGGGTAACAAATCATCGGTCTTTTTATCGTTGCTTTTTTTGTTACTTCCCAAGCAGGCATCTGTTTTGCGTGTTATGTATATGCTAGCATCATTTCCTAAAATAAGACAGTGCCAACCATAAAACAATTATGGCTGTTTTTCTCTAGTAGGTCATCCCCAGACTGCAAGTAAAATAAATGTTAAAACTTATTGGATGAGGTCAAGCTAAATGCAAGGAAAAGTTATCGGCGGGCGCTACAAAATTATCGAACGACTGGGCGGAGGGGCTTTCGGTCAGACCTATCGGGCCGAAGATACCCAATTACCGGGCAACCCCCATTGCGTTGTCAAGCAGCTCAAACCTCAAAACACGGACCCTTCGACCTTGGAGACGGCCAAGCGGTTGTTTAGTAGCGAAGCTCAGGTATTGCATCAATTGGGCAACCACGAACAAATACCCAGACTTTATGCCTACTTTGAAGAAGAAGAAGAATTTTATCTGGTTCAGGAGTTAATAGAAGGTGTCCCTCTCTCTGAAGAAATCTTGCCGGGGAAACCTTGGGGCGAAGCAGAAGTAATTAATTTATTAGAACAAATTTTGTCCGTGTTAGATTTTGTCCACCAGCAAAATACGATTCACCGGGACATTAAACCGTCGAATTTAATGCGACGGCGTGATGGCAAGTTCATTGCCATTGACTTTGGAGCCGTAAAACAAATTAGTTCTCAAGTTGTCACTCCTAGCGGAAACTCAAAGTTAACGGTGGCAGTAAGTACCTTCGGTTATACCCCCCCAGAACAGTTGCAAGGACATCCCCGCTGTTCTAGCGATATTTATGCCTTGGGGATGACTGCCATCCAAGCAATAACGGGGATCGTTCCTCATAAATTACCCCGAGATCCTAAAACAGATCTTATTCTCTGGCGGCCTTATGCTGTATTAAGCGATCGCTTGGCTGCCATCTTGGAGAAAATGGTAGATTACAGGTTGGCCGAACGCTACCAATCGGCCCAAGAGGTACTAGACGACCTCCAAAAGCTTACCCAATCTTCCACGGGCTCGATTGCACCCGCAAATGCTACCACGGTTTTCACCGGTGGTAATAAAGCTTATCCTACCCCCCTAACCAATGTTTCTCAGACGAGCGTTCAACCTAATTCAACTGTTTACCAAAACCCGGCAACGACTCAATTTTCTGGACCAGCAAGTGGGGGTTCCCCTAAAAAGACAAAGAGTAAATCTTTTAAGCCTTGGTATCTGTTAGCAATTCTGCCGGGAATAGTCTTACTGCTGGGAATTATCGAGCTGGTTTTTCCGATATTTAGACCTATTTATTATCTAGGCAAAGGGCGGGAATTAATGGAAATGGATCGCCACCAAGAAGCCCTGGAAAAATTTGAACGAGTTACAGATATTAAAGCTAATTCGGTAGAAGCTTGGAACGGTATCGGCGATGCTTATCGTCACTTAGGTCGGGAAGAGCGGGCTATGGAAGCTTACGATCGCGCCTTAAGAATAGTTCCAGGAAATGTAGAAACTTTGAACGATAAAGCAAGACTCTTATACGATGAAGATAAAGATAAAGAAGCTTTAGAAAGTTATGAAAAAGCAATAACAAACGAACCAAATAATGCAGATTCTTGGTATGGCAAAGGAATTGCCTTAATAGGTTTGGGTCGTTATGAAGAAGCAATAGAAGCTTTTGATAAAGCAAGGGAATATGCACCGGAAAAACCGGCAGTGTGGTATAGCAAGGCTCTAGCATTACAAGCTTTGGGAAGAGAGCAAGAGGCGATAAATGTTTATAACGAGGCGATCGCCACTTATGACGATATTCTAAGAAAAAATTCTAAGGATATTAGAGCTTATGTAGATAGGGGTGCCGTATTACATAAGTTGGGACGCTTTGAAGATGCTCTAGCTTCCTACGATAAAGCCCTGGATATTAACCCTAACTTTTACCAAGCGTTGCTTCAAAAAAGCAACGTACTAATAAGTATGAAACGCTTTAATGAAGCTCTAGAAGCAGCTGAGATAGCGGTACAAATAAGGGGTAAAAACTATCTGGCCTGGCACAATCGGGGAACTTTATTGGCAATAGGAATGGCAACAAAACAAAACAACACGGAGGCACAAAGAAAAGAATATTTGGAAATGGCGGTAAAATCTTACGATGAAGCTACAAAATTAAGAGAGACTTTCCACGATGCTTGGCGCGATCGCGGTGCGGCTTTAGCTCAATTAGGACGCACGGAAGAAGCTATAGAATCTTTTAATAGAGCATTACAAATTAAGTCAGATGATTATAAATCTTGGACGAGTAAGGGAATAACTTTAAATTCAGCAGGACGTAACCGGGAAGCATTAGCAGCTTTTGATAAAGCTATAGATATTAATGAAAATGACTTTTTTGTTTGGTTTTATCGCGGTTTGGCTTTAGAGCAATTAGGAGAGAAACAAGAAGCAATTAAATCTTACGATCGCTCGATTGAAATTAAACCAGATTTTCAACCAGCGATCGACAAACTCCAAAAATTGCGTGCCAGATAATTATGTCAATTAACAATTGAGCGGGACGGTGTGGAAGCCTTGGTATGACTGGCAACGCAGAGTTAAATTGGCCATTTGTGGATGCCACCGTTAATGGGTGGCCTTCAGTGCAAGAGAGCCGCAATTGTCACCCATTAAATCTTTTTTAGATTACCCATTAGCTAGAACTGCCAAGAATTCTAATAAGTAAACTACTCAGTCGAGACTATTAACGTATTTTCACTGAAATGTAAATTTTTGTAAAATAAGTGGCAATCTCAAAAAATGCTTTACAATTAAGAGTGCATACACAGTAAAAGTTAGCTTTTAATTAATTACAGGGGATAGAATAACTATGCAAATAAAGTCATTTTTATCGAAATGTGCGTCTGGTTTGCTTGTGGCTATCGGTGCTATGACTATTGCAGGTCAACCAAGCCAAGCTCAAACGGGCAGCGGCTATTATTGTGGGAGCAGCGACGGACTCCCAACTACTATTTACCAATCGGGCCAAGAGGAGATTCCACTGATTCGTTGGAAAACTACCTTGGGTGAAGTATGGACTCCTCAAGCTCGCTGCGAAGAAGTTTCTGGGAGGTTCGAACGCTTCGATCGCGAGGCAACACTGGAATTTCTTACTACTGGGGAAGTAAATAGAATGCCAGTAGTCTGTGCTGTTACTAGAGAAGGAGAAGAATGCAGCGACAGCTATAACTCAGATCGAGTTTTATTCACCCTTCCTGCGGGTCGAAATCCCAATGAAGCTCTAGAACAATTGCTAGGATTTGCCACGGTAGTAGAGAATGGCGATCCTCGCACACGTCGCAACGGACGTACTTATGTCAATGTAAAACTGTTGATGCGTCGCAACCTTCGCTTGTACAAGCGTTAATGAAAGACAAAAGTACGAGCTTTTTGGTTTTTGGGTATCTCAGAAACCCGGTTTTGCAGAAATTAACGGGTTTCTTAACTGACTCTCTAGCAATGCTTGTACTTATTGTCTTTAGTATTTTCAAAAAAAGCCCAGACTACTTGAGGTTATGAAAATTCCTTCGTTGAAAATAGCTGCCTATACTTTTAGCTTGTTAATTGGTCTGCAAACCCAAATATCGAGCTGTGGAAGCGGCATTGCCGAACCGGTTGAGTCGGACAGCAATTTGCCACAGCAAAAACCAATACTTAGCAAGGAAGAAACGTGCGAGATTGCCAAATCGAGAACGGTACTAATTCTCTCAGAAGAGAATAACTCTCAAGGAACGGGAATATTAATTGATAAAGAACCCTCGAACGACGGAAAAACTTTTATTTACAAAGTAGTTACTAACGGTCACGTTTTAACGCAAGCAAAATCATATAAAGTACAAACAGAAGACGAAACAGCTTATGCAGCAAAAGACTTATATCGTTTTGGGACCGGTCTTTCGGGCACCGATTTAGCGATACTACAATTTGAAAGCACAAAAGATTACGAAACTGCTAAGTTGGGGCGGGGATTGAATTTGTCTGCTGAAACAGATGTTATTGCCGCAGGATATCCCATTAGAACCGGTGCTGCAACAAAGTCGGAGTGGGTTTGTACCGGTCCGGGAAAAGTTTCTTTTATGCTAGATACCCCCATGAAAGGAGGTTATAGCATAGGTTACTATCTCGATATCCGTAAGGGAATGAGCGGTGGACCTTTGTTGAATCTTCAAGGTCAGGTAGTAGGAGTGAATGGCAAACACAGCTACCCCCTTTTTGGAGAAAGGAGTGCTTATATGTATGAAAACGGTAGCTTGGTTGAGGAAGAAATGGAATTGCTAAAGCGATCGAGTTGGGCAATTCCAATAGAAACGCTGGTATTGACAGCAAAGCCAACAGGTATTTGTCTGGCATATAGCGATGGTACAATTATTCCTGAATGCCAGCAACAGGAAGAGCGAGTAGCTGAAAATGAGCGATCGCCCGCAACCGATCCTCTAAACCCAAGCAACCCCGATCTGACACCGGAACAACTAAAAGAATTGGCTAAAAAGATTACTGTCAGAGTTAAGCTAACAATCGGAAACGAAGATATTTGGTATTCAGGATTTATAGTGGAGCAAAACCGTAAAGAAACAGGATACTTTTATAAAGCTGTGACTTATGTAGGGCAAAGAGATGTAATTTCTTATAGCATCGTTAAACCGGACGGTCATAGCATAACTGCTCTGGAAAAGCCTAAAGAAATTATTATTTCTGATGGTAATAAATTAGTTGAAATAAAGTTTTTCGATAATAGCCAGAGCTACGAGACATCAAAGTTTGGCGTTCTGAGTGCTTTAAAAACGGGAGATAGGGTTTTTGCTGCTGGCTATCAACTAGATAAATCGTCAACCAAAGATGCTAATTCTAGTATGTTGAATAGAGCGACATCAAAGTTGGAGTTAGTATCGGGAAACATCGTAAGCATTCGCGATTCAAATGATTCGCGGATTCATCTATCCAATTCTCTTAACGAAGAAATGTTAGGGGGACCGTTAATCAATTCTCAAGGGGAAGTAATTGGTATCAATGGGAAACATGAAGAAACAGTAAATGTGTCGCCAACAGCTCCTAACGGTCATGCTATCCCAATTCAAGAATATTTATCTCTAAAAAAAAGAACGGAACTGCTGAGTAATTAATTGTTAAAGTATCTAGAGGGGCAAGTTATAAATGAGAGGAAAATCTAGGAAATGGTTATTTAAAGCAACTCTATTTTTTCTAAGCGGGATTTGCATAACAACTTCGATTAAATTAGCAGATGCCCTTACATCAGAAGAAATTAGAGAGATAGCTAGCGAAGTAACAGTTAGAATTTATGCTAGAGACATAAGCGAAACTAAGGCAATAGTTGTTGGTTCTGGAGTTATTATTCCAAGTGTAGAAGCCAACACATATTACGTTCTGACGAACAAACACGTTGCCTTTTCGGCAGCAGAGTACGGGATTCAAACTCATGATGCAGTTTTACATCTCGTTCGGTCCAACGATGTTATAGAGTTACCCAATCTAGATTTATCATGGATGAAGTTTGCTAGTAAAACAAAATATAAAGAAGTAGAGTTGAGCGATTCTCAACATTTGGAAGCCGACGATCCTATTTATATTAGCGGCTGGCCTTTTTCGGAAAATGCTTTTAAATTTACTACCGGAACAGTCAGAAGAAAAGATTTAGAAAACGAAGATTATACGCTGTCTTACAATGCGGACACGGAAAACGGTATGAGTGGAGGACCGATTCTAGATCGCAACGGTCATTTAGTAGGAGTTCACGGACGCGATGTTAAATTTTATCAATCGGGAATCCCGACCGAGACTTTTATAGAAAATTCAAGTTTGGGCTGGGTAAAGTTCTGCAACGACCGAAAGCCTCCAATAAAAATATCTTTGGCATTGACGAAATCTCTAGGAACTTCATGGGAGACTAAAGGATGGTACGAACTTAAGCCCGAATCGTGCAAAACTCTACTGGCTTTTGGAGATAAATATAGAGGAAAAATTTACTATTATGCCCGCAATTCTGATGGCGAACATTGGGGGGATGGACCTCAAAACTTTTGCGTAAATCTAGAATCAAATTTTACTAGCATAAATAGAGAAGATGGTACTTGTAACGATAGCAATTTGAAGTCCGTACCCATGAACGAAGTAGAGGTTTACCCCGAAATGGAACCCCATAGACTTGTTAATTCAGCAAATTGGTGAAAATTAAATTATGCTTTTATCTGTAAAATTAAAAAGAAAACGAATTTATATTGTTGTAATGATGGCAACTGTTATAACTATCTTACAAAGTTGTAACTATTTTAGCTCTGGCTTCCAGACAAATGCTTCTGAAGTTAATACGCCCAATCCTTGTCCTTCTACAGCAAACTCCTCCAATACGCTCAGTGTCAGCGACGACAATAACGCTGAAATCGTGACATTAGAGCCAGGCAATACTCTGGCAGTTCGATTGAGCAGCAGTCCGGGTACTGGTTACAATTGGCAGTTGGTTCAAAACAATACCAATCGACTAGAACTGTTAGGAAATCCTACCTTAGACCCGCCACCCCAGTCCGTAGCAAGCGGCAGCATCTATCAAGTTTTTCCTTTTCAGGCGCAATCTGCTACCAACAGCATACTAGAACTGCAGTCTCGGCAAACAGGAGAAACAAACAACTCGCAAGCAACAAGCTATCGTCTAAACCTTCTCATGTCTGACTCTCCTACAACTGTCACGGCAACGGCACTAGATAATAACGGGGAAGTAAAAGCAGCCAAAGGCGATACCTTGGTGGTTCGCTTAAAGACTAATCCAGCAGCGGGTTATGCTTGGGAAGCGATCGGCAACGAGCAAAATCAATTACAGCTTTTGGATAATTCCATTGTAGAAGAACAAAGCCAAACCGATTTGGGTGGCGCGACTTACCAAGTATTTCGCTTCGAGGTAAAATCCGAAGGAACGAATATATTAGAATTGCAATACGGACGTTCTGGAGAGACTACACCTAAAGAAACTTATCGGATTGCCGTCCAAACTTTGGAGCCATCCCAAATAGTTAGGTTAACTGAGTCAGACAACAATAAGGAGGTAAGAGTAATTCCAGGCAATACTTTGATTCTTCGGTTAAGGGCCGACCCAGACGCAGGTCAAAGTTGGCAAGTAGTTCAAAATAATGTTGAGGAACTTAAACCGTTGGAAAACCCGTTACTGGAAGGAACGGGCAACCAATACAACAATTTCTGTTTCCAAGCAAAATCGGCTGGCTCCAGCACCCTGGAGTTTCACTATAGCCGTCCTTGGGAAAAAGATCGACCCCCCCTCAATGTCTATCGTCTCAACGTTCAAATTCGTTAAAAGGTATAAGGCATTATGAAACGATACCAAAAATTTTTGGCAATTTTCGCCATAGTCTTATTAGTCTTGGGCTTATGGCAGGGCTCGTCATCCGCTAAATGGTCTTTCAATCGAGTTCGGGAAAACCCAGAGGCGATCGAAGTAGCTCAAATCCCATTCCGAGATACTCTACAGCGACTCCAACAGGAAATCCGAGATAAAGGATTTACCTTTAGAATAGGTGAAAATTCTGCCACAAGACGCACCCTCAGTCAGCTAGCTGGAACCAGGATACCCAAGAACGCCCTACAAATTGCCCGCCGACAAAATCCTGTAGCTAGAAGGATAGAAGGCCAACTCGGGGCAAGTGTGGGTCAACAACAATCATTTTGTTCGGCTAGCGACACTTCTTTTAGTTGGCCTGACTTAGATAAAGTAACTCCGATTCGAGATCAACGTCTTTGTGGTAGCTGCTGGGCCTTTGCCGCTATGGCATCTTTTGAGTCCAGCGCCCTCTACCACAACAATCTGAATTACGAGCAGATTGGACCTGTAGCTGACGGTTCCGAACAACAGATGGTTAGCTGTAGTGGAGCTGGAACTTGTAGTGGTGGATGGTATCATCCCGTCTTCGAGTATATGGCAGAAGAGGGTGTTTTACTGGAAAGATTTTTGCCTTATGAAGCCAAAGACTCAAGTTGCCCCACATCTGCGAACCAAACCCCAAAAATTAAGGCTGAAACCTGGGGCTTTGTTGACGATACAAAAGAGGTTCCTAGCGTTTCCGATCTCAAACAAGCACTATGTAACCACGGTCCTTTGGCGGTTGCGGTAAATGCTACCCCGCTTTTTCAAGGCTATACAGGAGGAGTGTTTAACGAGTTTGACCAAAATGGTGTCAACCACGCCGTTAATATAGTTGGTTGGGATGACACTAAGGGCTCTGAAGGAGCTTGGTTAATGAAAAACTCCTGGGGAAACGGCTGGGGAGAGAACGGCTATATGTGGATCGCTTATGGCAGTAATAATATTGGTTATTTAGCTGCTTGGGTGGATGCCAGGAAGTATATACCTGGCGACGAGGGAAGCAACGATCGGGTTCGACCCGATCCTGGGCCTCGCCCAGACCCAGGCCCAGCTCCAGAGCCAACTCGAAATTGTCCTCCAGGACAGCCAGCTTGGCGCTGCCGCTAGGAGACTGGCCTTGAGAGGGGGACCCGGAGAGCCAAGAAACCCGGTATGAGATGAACTACCGGGTTTCTCAGAGGGTTTCACCAGATGCTCTTTAGTCCACCAAAACACCGTTAGGACGATTTCTTAATTGCTGTTGTAACCCAAACTGAAACGCTTCATAGACATTTTCGACGACATCCGCAGGATCTTCATAAGCCCCCGCATCCTCATCGGCAAAAAGATCCATAGTACCAACCCGACTGCCCGACTCTACTGGAGTATTGGCATCCTCAAATCCTCTTGGGGCTTCGCGATTGAAAGCTAAATTAATCCGATTAGAGGCGATCGCCCCTAAAAAGAAATTCAAATTTTGACCGCTGCTAAACTGAGAATGCAAAAAGGTCGGGTCGTTCCTTTCTGCAGGCGATTCGGGAATATTAAAATCTTCCGACTCATAAGTTTGAGGTGCTTTGCTAACAGAACAGTACTGAGCCACCATCTCTCCTTTATCCCGGGAACCTTGACCGTGGATTCCAACAACCCGACCGTTAACATCAAACACTGGACCGCCGCTCATGCCCGGACGAGTTACATCCACATAGAAAATGCTATAACCGTTACTGGCTAGATCGAGATTAATCTTCCCTGCAACTGGTCCCCAAGCCAAACGTCGCTGACGCCGTTCTACTCTACCCTGACATCGGCCCGTGACGGGATTTCGTTCTTTTTCAGGGTCGGGCCAGCCCGAAATATAAACGCGATCGCCAACATTAACTGCATCGCTATCACCCAAAGAAGCAACTTGATAGTTCTCTTCGCTCTCAAAAACCACCACAGCTAAATCCGGACCGGCAACTCGATTGGGAACAGAAATAGAATAACAGCCCAATCTAATCAAGGTACCCAAAGATAGGGAACCTCGAAGCGGACAACCTCGGCGATCGTTAACTTTTTTCACTTCATGAACTTCGCCGTCGCTAGTTCTAATGCCATAAGAAAGGTTCTCATCGAGATCTCGTTGTTTGAAATTATGAGTAACGCTCAACACATAGTATTTCTTTCCTTCTTTGGCAATAATAACTCCCGAACCAGGATGCCAGACTCCTTCTGAATTTTTTTCACTGGCTAGAGGATTGTTACGATTGTTTTCTAAATCGTCGAGCAATTCCTTTGTTAATTTAGGAGCAATTAAAACTGTAGTATTGCGGGCAATGCTATTAATTTCTGTGGGAGTTAATTCGGCAAAAGCGGGAGTTGCAGCCAGACAACTCAAGAAGATTGTGCCGACAAATTTTGGTATTATTTGTTTTAAGGAAAACATCTTTAATTATCCTTTAGCTAGTTTGCCAAAAGCAAAAGTTGCACGTCAACAACTCTACAAAAGCAATTATAACAGCTTGACCGTCCTAACTGCTACCAGAAAAAAGGTTAATTTTTGTAACTAGATTCAACATTTCTTACTTTCCCCCAACCTCTAACTAACATACTCCCAGTTAACAACTAACCCATCAATTAATCCATCGCTAAAATTTTATAACAGCCAAATATTTTTAAGCTCTCCGTATAAGCTGTTAATTCCTCTAAAGCTTCTTTAACAACATCCTGGTTGACATCCGCTTCTAAATCGATAAAAAATAAATAATCTCCCAAAGACTTCTTCGTGGGACGGGACTCTATTTTAGTGAGATTAATATTTCTATCTGCAAAGACCTTAAGAGGTTTAACTAAAGTACCCGGAAGGTTCGCAGGAACGCTAAAAGCTAAAGAAGTATAAGAGCGATCGCTCTTAAAATCCATCAACTTCCTCGAATTATCTAAAAACTCTTTTTCCTCGTTTATTAACTTGTTAGTATCAATTCTTGACTCGTTCCGTAAAATCCAAAAACGAGTACAATTATCTGGATTATCGTTAATAGGAAATTCTAAAATCGGTAAATTATAAAGTTCCGCCGCTCTTTGAGAAGCGATCGCCCCCGAACTTTGTTCTCCTTCTAAATGTTGCAATGCCTCTGTGGTCGAATTAGTAGGAATTAACTGAACTTTGGGCAGATATCTTTCTAACCAATTTTGACATTGAGCTAATGCTTGTGGGTGAGAGTACACCGTTTTAATTTCTTCAACCTTACTCGCCAGAGATATCAAAGCGTGAGAAATTGGCAACACTAATTCTTGTTGAATTTTCAAATTGTCAAGCTGCCACAGCGTATCTAAAGTCATCGTGACGCTGCCTTCGATGGAATTTTCCACTGGAGCTACTGCCAAATTTGCCAGGCCTTCCGCAGCGGCCCGCAAAGTTTGAGCAATGCTCGGATAGGGACACAATCTGGATTGTTGGCCCATCAAAGTCAGTTTGTTGGCATAAGCTATGGCCGCAGCTTCGGCGTAAGTGCCGGGAGGACCTAAATGGGCAATAGAGATAGTCATGGGGCCACCATTAAAAAAGTTTACCTGTTGGCCTCAAGCCTCATAAGTAAGGCTTCGGCGATTTTTGTTCTTCTGTTTTCTGCTTGAAAGCTTCAATCTAAAGAAAGAGGACTTGCCGGGGCTCCCTGTGATATTTTGTAAAGAGTAGTAACATTTTTTTGCTTAATTTTCATTGTTGCCCCTGTAAAATTTATGGCTTAATTTTACCAGAAGAGCGCAACAACAACAATTACAGGCAATTACCAACCTAAACGACGATCGTCGTCACTTTAATAATAGTGAAGTTTTATTAAGGTATTTAAAGAAAGTATCAAGTTTTGGAGAAAATCGTGCTTGTAAAATTTAACACCTCCCAATCAGTAGAAATTCGGGTTCCAGAGCAAAAAGTACCCATTCAACACTATCTACGTCAACCAAGAAGGTTAGTCAATGCTCTGGTGGAGCCTAGTAGATTGGAGCAATTAAGCGAAGATTGTTTTCGTTTGAAAATGCGGCCCCTCAAATTTTTGAGTGTGAGCGTTCAACCAACCGTCGATATGAGAGTTCGGGCAACTTCTCGGGGAACTATTTATTTGCGATCGCTCGCTTGTGAAATTCGCGGCGTCGAATACATCAATCGCCGTTTTGCCCTCAACCTCGCTGGCATTCTAGAACCTCGCCAGATTAACGGACAGACTTATCTTAAGGGCCATGCCGACCTACAAGTTGAAGTAGAATTGCCCGCACCCCTCCAGTTGACACCAAAACCAATTATTGAAAGCACTGGTAATGGTTTGCTTAAAAGCGTTTTGCTTACCATTAAGCATAGATTGACCCATCACCTTTTGGAAGATTATCTTCAATGGGCCAATGATGAAGCTGAAACCCTTGTTGAGACTCAAGAAGGCCCTGTTTTTTCTACATAAAGGCCAAAATAATTAAGGCCAATAGGAATTGGCCTTTTTTTTTGGCCTTTATCTTTACAAAACTTAAAAAAAATAAGAGCGCCTAAAAAAATCTTGCAACAAACATTAAACTAATGTAAAGTAAATTAAATCAATCCCTAGTTATAAATCCTTATAAGATTCCGATGTTTAACAACTTCTTTGCTTCTCAATCCGTAGAATTGCTAGTGCCCAAGGCACCAGTGCCAATCAACCGCTACCTGAAAAACCCACAACAAATTGTTAAGGCACTGGGCGATCCGAGTCGCATCGAGCGATTAAGCAAAGATACTTATCGCCTGAAAATGCGTCCCTTAAAATTCTTTATGTTGAAAATCGAGCCCGTAGTTGACATGAAAATTTGGACAACTGTCGATGGCACGGTTCAATTAAAATCTACCAATTGCGAGTTACGAGGCATAGAAACAATTAACGAACATTTCCAACTCCACCTCAGCGGCACCATGCAACCTTGCCAAGTAGGAGGAAAGACTTATCTTAAAGGCGGAGCAGAATTAGGATTGAAGATCTTTTTACCCCCACCCTTCACCATGATGCCAAAGTCTCTGGTGCAATCTACCGGTAACAATCTTTTGGGAAGCATCTTGCTCAAAATGAAAAAAGGTTTGATGCAAGATTTATTGTTGAATTATCGTCAGTGGGCGACAGAAGAAGCTATGGATTTGGTCGCCGCATAGATATTGCTAGAGAGCAGCTCTTATATTATCAGAAACCAGGTTTTTCTAAAAAACCTGGTTTCTCTAAACTATAAATATTGAATAAAAAAACGAGACAAATCTGGTTTTTTTTATACTATATAAAAGTAAATTAACTGTCAAAAGGTAGTTGGAATTGTAGAGGCTGAGGTTCGACCTTACAAGGCGCAAAAGAGAGACGATGTTGGCGGGAAGGTCCGCAATCCAGCAAAGCTTGTCGGTGTTTTTTGCTACCATATCCCTTATTATTTGTCAAGTCATATTCGGGATATTTAACAGCCAAACGTGCCATCAGCTCGTCCCGCCAAACCTTAGCCACAATACTAGCAGCAGCGATCGCCACCGACAGACTATCCCCCTTAACAATCGTCTCTTGGGACATCGGCAAATCCCGAACCCGTTGATTGCCATCGATTAAAACCAGCTCCGGTATCGGTTCCAGTCTCAAAATAGCTCGCCTCATTGCCAGTAGAGAAGCCTGCAAAATATTCAGGCGATCGATTTCCCGTACCGAGGCCATCCCAACTTGGCAATCTATGGCAGCGTCTCGAATTTGAGCCGCCAACAACAAGCGACGTTTAGCAGTAAGTTGCTTGCTATCCTTAACCCCAGAAGCCACCAACTCATCGAGAACCCGATCGGGCAAAATAACAGCCCCAGCAACCACAGGCCCGAAAAGAGCCCCGCGCCCTACCTCATCAACACCAGCAAAAATCATAATAATTAACAATTAACAATTAATAATTAACAATTAGGGTTTGCAGAAAAAAGACATACTTTGTAGGTAATGAGGCAACAGCATGACTCCTAATATCAATTAACAACTAACAAAACGATCGCCTTCTTGGATTTTTCAGCAAGCCCTAATTATTAATTAGGGCTTGCTGAATAAAACTATAAGCAAGGTAGGATAAGCCTTATAGCCATTTTAGGACTCCAAAAAGTTAGAGTTTTTCGGTTCTTTGTCTCGAAAATCTAAGATTTTTTCCTAAAATAGAGGAAAATTTATTCACAGAAAATCTCCGAAACCGTTCCCCGTTCCCCGTTCCCCGTTCCCTGACCCTCACGAAAGACTTTTTCAGCAAGCCCTAATTATTAATTAATAATCTATCGATCCATCGAAGCAGAAGAACGACGGCGACGGCGGCGTACCACCTTTGGCTGCTCCATCGTTTCCTCAGATTCAAGCTCTATCTCCTCATCCTCATCATCCTCCTCATCCTCATCCTCATCATCCTCCTCATAATCATCCTCATCCTCATCATCCTCCTCATAATCAAAATCCTCGGGAGCTTCGGCCTCGTAAGCCTCACTCACCGCCTCCCCAGACAACAAACTAGAAGAATCAGTCCACTCTTGATCCTCAGAATCATTCCAGCCTTCGGAAGCCTCTGCCATCTCAGTCCTAACCCTAGCCCCATTTCCCTCGAATCCTGGTTCCACAACTTCCACCACAACTCCTTCAGAATTCTCAAACGAATCACGAGGGAGCAAAACCAAAGGAGAGAGCCCCATCAAAGCATAAACATCCCGTTCATCTTCGCTCATTGGCACGATCGCTATCTCTGAAGGCTCCGTAACAGGCCTCATCATTTCCCGTCGCGAACGACTAGAACGAATTCCCTCAGTACGAGTTGTAATAGGGTAAGCATCAGAGACAAAATTATTCCCCATCCCTCCACCAACAACCAATCCTATAGGCTCCTCTTCTTCAATCGAAACCACATTTTCCTCAACTCGGCGACGGCGACGGCGGCGCGTCGATTCTTGATAGCTTGGATGGTTCAGCAGCTCCATCTCCGACAAATTCCCCGGACTTTCAAACTCCCAGTAAGAAGCTCCATCCGCCGAAGTCCCGGTCACATCGTTTCCCGTACTAGCAAACTCAGGAGTTTTATTCAAAACAGGAGGCTCCATGGCCTGCACCGGAGGCAAAGAAGCAATCCCGCTCTTAGGAAGTTCCGGTATCAGCTCGCCCTCACCAGGCAAGCGAACTAAATGCCCCAATCCATTACAAGTAGGACAGGAGCTGCCAAATAGCTCGTAAATATTTTGCCCTTGCCGCTTGCGAGTCAGCTCCACCAAACCCAGCTCCGACAATTGAGAAATTTGAGGTCTAGCCTTATCAGCCCTCAATACCTGATTAAAATGCTCCAAAAGCTGTAATTGGTCTCGGCGGGAATCCATATCGATAAAATCAACAATAATCACCCCCGCAATATTACGCAGCCGCAACTGGCGAGCAATTTCCGTAGCCGCCTCGCAGTTAGTCCACAACACCGTTTCCCGAGCTGTAGCCGATCGCGTAAAAGAACCCGAGTTCACATCTATTACCGTCAAAGCCTCCGTCGGTTGGATAATAATGTAACCTCCCGAAGGCAAATCCACTCTAGGTCTTAGGGCCTCCCTAATCGCAGCATTGACCCGAAAGTATTCTAAAATTGGCCCCCGTTCCCGATGGTGGTCTATTAAAACCTGGGGCGTTTTACTAGCGCTCCAGTTCACTAAATGTTGCTTCACCCGCCTAACGCCATCGCTAGAATCAACCACTATGCGGTTAACATCCGCATTGTACATATCCCGCAAGACTCGCAGGATAAAATCGTTATCCCGATTCAACAAAGCAGGGGCCCGAGTCGAGCCCGCTTCCTGTTGCACCAACTCCCACTGGCCTTGCAGGGCCTCCAAATCTTCCATAATCGCATCAATCTCCATGCCCTCTGCTTCCGTGCGTACCAATAGCCCCATCCCTGCAGGCTTAATCAAAATCGCCAGAGCTCGCAAGCGATTGCGCTCGTTTTCAGAACTAATTCGTCGCGACAAATTAACCCCTTTTCCGTAGGGCATCAACACCAAATAGCGACCGGGTAAAGTAACATTACCCGTCAATCTCGGCCCTTTATTCCCCGTTGGTTCTTTCATTATCTGGACTAGAACCTTTTGTTGGGGTGCCAGCAACTCCGTAATCGCAGCAGAAGCTCGCTTCAGACGTAGGGGGCCCAAATCGCTAACGTGGATAAAACCATTCCGTTCTGGATCGCCAATATTCACAAAGGCAGCATCTATACCTGGCAATACATTTTCCACAATTCCCAGATAAATGTCGCTTACTTGATGGTTGCCCGTAGCTACTACCAGTTCTTGAATTTGGTCTTCAGAAAATACGGCAGCAATCCGATGATGCTCCGCAATAATAATTTGCTTTGGCATGTCTTATCCTCAAATTTCAATTCACAAGTTCCCAATTAACAAGTTCCCAATTGTCAACTAACAACGTTCTCTTATTAATTATTAATTCAACGCACCATTCGTTGCGAATTTAACAGATGCGTCAACTGCTTTAAAAATCTTTTGCTAATTAACAATTAATAATTAAAAATTATTAATTCTACCCCTTCTTCGATCGGGGCTTTATCTATTTTCAGCCAGCCCTAATTATTAATTATTAATTTCGAGCGATGAACTTGCAATAGCTCCAACTTAACGCCGCTTACTTGCTCCAACATATAGACAATATGCTTCGGTTGCAGTACGGTCCCGTCATTGCAGTAGCTACCAATATAGCGTAATAACCCCTCCATCTTTTGTTCGCAGTGGTAGTTGCCAGTCAAATTCAAAGAGGAGTTGTTGGGGAGTAAAAATGGATTGGGAGAGTAAAAATAGCTCTGGGAAAACCTATCCAATAAATCAGAAGAAGGAGGCTCCAGCAACTCCAACTCAAAAAGGCGATCGCGCAAATTAACCTCCACTACCTTACCAGACTTAGTTCTCTTAGACCACAAACAGGAATTCCCATCCATAACCTTATCGATCCAACTGCCCCACAAGGGTAAGCCTGCATCGAAACCATCGGCAACCTCCCTTGGAGCCACCTTAATAAAATACTCCGCCTTTTCCAAAAGCCGACTTGCCACTGGAGTTGCCAAATCCACAGGTTCCACCCGATAAATCTTCACATCTTCTGGCAACTGAGCGCTCAACCTCTGCTTAAACTCTACAGCATCCATCACCTCGCTCAACTCAAAATCCACAATTTCTCCCGCGCTAGTCGTCCCCAAAGGCAAAGCAGAAGCAATCATAATTCTAGGGCTAGGATGAAACCCACCGCTAAAAGAAATCGGTATCGCGGCCCGTCGCACAGCCCGTTCAAACAATTTCGCCAAATCCAAATGGCCAACCATTGCCATGTCCCGCAACTTCCCAAACCAAACCCGCAACCGCAACACCTTAGCGGTTTTAGGCTCGAATTGACCCGCAAACTCAGGAATTGGCGGCGGTTCGATAACCACATTATGCCCCAAATCTGGACCGCAAACGCCGCAATGAGAGCAACCCTCAAAAGAACAATCCGGAACCGTGGCCGCCGCCAGAGCCCGCTGCCAATCTTCCTTTAACCAATTCTTATCAATACCAGTATTGATGTGGTCCCAAGGCAAAGGCCCATCTAACTGCTCTGGCATTTGTTTTCTCAAACAGGAAAAAATGACATCCCAACCCTCCATTCCAGCTACCGTCCTTTTTGGTGTGGCCAATTCAGAAATATTCTCACCTTCAAACAAATCCTCTGCTTCGGCAATAGCCTGACACCAAGCTCCGAAGGCCCGGTCCAAACTTTCCCACCAAGCATCCATACCTGCCCCCAACTCCCAGGCCCGGCGGATCGCAGGTCCCAGACGGCGATCGCTCCTGCCCAAAAAGTCCTCCATCACCGACAGTCGGACATCGGTATAGTTAACCTTAACCCCCTTCATTTTCCGAAAAGCCTCTTTCAGCAAAGCTTGTTTCTTTTCCAATTCTTCCTTAGAGACCACAAACCATTGAAAAGGAGTATGAGGTTTGGGAGTAAAGTTAGAAATCGTCAAATTGACCTGTAACTTTCGCCTGCCCTTGGCTTGGCATTCCTGCTGCAACCAACGTACCGTGTCGGCAATGCCCAAGATATCGGCATCGGTCTCCCCGGGTAGCCCGATCGTAAAATAGAGTTTGACCTTATCCCAACCTTGTTCGCAAGCAGTCTTAACTCCTCGCAGCAATTCTTCGTTAGTCAGGCCCTTATTAATAACATCTCGCATTCTCTGGGTGCCTGCTTCTGGAGCAAAGGTCAGATTTGGTTGGCGATTCCCACCGATAATATTAGCAATATTTTGGTCGAATCTATCCACCCGTTGGCTGGGTAGGGATAGAGAAATATTTTCATCTTTAAGACGATTTTTAATTTCCATCCCTACTGCCGGCAGGGATAGATAATCCGAACAACTGAGGGATAGGAGAGAAAACTCGTTATAGCCAGTGGCCCTCAATCCCTTTTCTAAAGCATTCACCACCGCTTCCGGTTCCACATCCCTTGCCGGGCGAGTCAGCATACCCGGTTGGCAGAAGCGACAGCCTCGGGTGCAACCCCGTCGTATTTCCATTACCAAGCGATCGTGGACCGTCTGGATGTTAGGAACTAAACCGATGGAATAGGCAGGTATGGGCGTTGCCACTCGCCTGAGTATTCTTTCCGGCACCGAAGGACGTATTGGTATTACGGCCCCGTTAGCTTTTCGTTCGTAGAATTGAGGTACATATACCCCCGGCACTTGGGCCAAATCCAGAAGTAATTCTTCTCTGCTTAGGCCGTTGGTTTTGCCTTCCTCTATTACTAAGCCGATTTCGGGTAAAAGCTCTTCGCCGTCTCCCAGAGCGATAAAGTCAAAGAAATCTGCATAAGGTTCCGGGTTAGAAGTAGCCGTTTGCCCACCGGCAAAAATTAAAGGTAATTTTTGGTTTTTAGCATTCTGCCGTGCCTGTCTTTCTGGCCAGGTTAAGGGGATACCCGCTAAATCTAGCATTTCCAGGATATTTGTAGCCCCCAGTTCGTAGCTGAGGCTAAAGCCCAAGATGTCGAAATCTGTTAGGGGGCGCTTTGATTCTACCGCAAATAGTGGCGAATTGGTGGCCCTCAACTTTTTAGCCAGATCCGGAGCTGGTAGGTAGGCGCGATCGCACAGTTGTCTCGGTTGGACGTTGATAATGTTATAGAGGATTTTATGGCCTAAATTGGAAGCCCCTACTTCGTAAACTTCTGGAAAGGTTAAGACCCACCGGGTTAGGCCCTCGTCCCAGGGTTTGTGTCTCGCTCCTAATTCGTTGCCCAAATAGCGGCCTGGTTGCTGGA
>CAZSTZ010000017.1:32422-46921 GCA_964609515.1 uncultured bacterium
AAGATGGGCAAGATGGGCAAGATGGGCAAGATGGGCAAGATGGGCAAGATGGGCAAGATGGGCATAGATGGGCGCTGACTTTTATTAGCTGTTTATCGGATAATTTAATTATGCAGAGTTATTCTATTTATTATGAAATCATCTCCCGTGATTCGTAAACTTGTAGCCAAGGCTCTCTATATAAAAAAATTAACACCAGATCTTGAGAATCAAATTAACAGCGAATTAACCAAGCTGGGTTACATTTCTGATGTTGATTACGAGGCCCTGGAACTTCTCATGGAGGAAATGGATGCTGGCAGGATTCAGCTTGTCCCTAGCCCTTAATCTGCTTCCTCTAAATATCTTTGTTTGAGTGGTACAAATTATTGTTTTTAAGCGAAGCTCCCCATAATCGAGGGAGAGGGGGTAGTAAATTGGGTTGCCAAAATAATAAAAAAATTTGAAGTTTTTAATTGAATAAAGCTTTTTTTGACTTTTTAATAAATTAAAAATAGTTGGGGATTGCTAGAGAAGTACAATGCAACCGCATCAATAAGGGGTGCAGCTCGATTATAAAACCAATAATTTGCCGATGCATTGGTAATGGAAATGCCCATTTTTGCCAAGATGAGACGAAGACTTAAATAAAAGGCATTGTTTTGATTTTAGAGAACGAAATTACCCAAAAAATTAGAGAAAAAAAGGAACTATTAAGGAGGAAAATTATAGTCTTGAGATCAAAGCGATCGCCTCAAATAAAATCTCATTATTTATAGACTGAAAAACAAGGGGTGCATGGAATTGATAATTGTATTTAGGAGAATACGATCGTGGCTGGTTCTAGTGATGATGGTCTTTCTTACATATTAGAAGACACTGCCGACAATTTTATTCTGACACCTGGCTTATTAGCAAATTATCCACAAGGGCTACAAGCCCTAGCTGGCAATGATACAGTAATTGGCTCTTCGGCGGCGGAACTAATCAACGGCAACCAAGGAAACGATAGCCTTTTTGGTGGGGGTAACTCCGATACCATGCGGGGGGGAAAAGACGACGATTTTCTCAACGGTAATTCGGGAGACGATCTGCTGTTTGGAGACTTAGGTAGCGATCGCCTCGAAGGAGAAGCAGGCAACGACACCCTCTACGGGGGCAAAGACAATGACATACTTCTGGGCCAAGAGGGAGACGATATCCTTCTGGGGGACTTAGGAAGCGATACCTTAATTGGCGGAGAAGGTCGCGATGTCTTTGCCCTGCGTCAGCCAGACAATGCCAGGGATTTAGCAACTGTAGATCTCATAAAAGACTTTGAGATTTTGTCCGATCGCATAGGACTACCAGATAACCTAACTGAAGCAGATTTAGTGTTGGGAGAAGATTCAGTCATTGGTAGGGGCACTCCAGATACTCTGATTCAACTGGGAAGCAATGGCCCTATATTGGCAAGAGTGGAAGGAGTATCTCCTTCCGACTTGAGCGGTAAATTCGTCTCCACCAATAGGGTTTTGAGTGGAGAAATCCCTCCAGAATTAGTACCAATTACCCAAGTTTCAAGAACTGCCAGCTTTAACAGCACTTATGGTTATGGTCTGGTGGATGCCTCAGCAGCAGTTGCCCGGGCCTTAGGCGAAGCTCCATTTCCGGACGTTCCCGATGTAGGGGGCCAACAGTGGGGAATAGATTTAGTCAAGGCACCGGAAGTCTGGGCCAGGGGCTACCAGGGCGAAGGTATGGTTGTAGCAGTAATCGATAGCGGCGTGGATTACAATCACCCAGAATTGGAAAACAATATCTGGAGGAACAACGATGAAATCCCAAACAACGGTATTGATGATGACGGCAATGGTTATGTCGATGATGTTCGAGGTTGGGACTTTGTGGGCAACGATAACAATCCCCAGGATTTAGAAAGTCATGGAACTCATATAGCGGGTACAATTGCGGCCTCAATTAATGGGGATTCTACTGTTGGAATTGCCCCGGAGGCCGAGATTATGATTTTGAGGGTACTCGACGAGGGTGGTGTTGGCAGAGTAAGCGATGGAATAGAAGCTATTCGCTATGCTGCTGATAATGGGGCCGATGTCATTAATTTCAGTTCGGGGGGCAGAAGATTTGTTGGTGCAGAATTGGATGCCATTCGCTACGCCGAGTCTAGAGGAGTTGTCTTTGTCTCCGCAGCGGGAAATGACCGTTTGTCCACCCCCGATTTTCCGGCTGCCACGGCAGATCGCGTGGGTATTGCGGTGGGCTCTGTAGATTTGGCTAATCGGTTTTCTAATTTCTCCAACCAAGCAGGACCCCAACCTTTAGATTATGTGGTGGCCCCTGGTGGGGATGGTGGGTTAGAAGATGCTGGGGATATTTATTCGACTGTGCCTTTGTTTTTACCCGGTAGTCCATATAGTTTCTTTGCGGGTACTTCTATGGCAACCCCCCATGTTTCGGGGGTGGCAGCTTTGGTAAAACAGGCAAATCCTAGTTTGTCTGTATCTGAGGTCGAGAGGATTATTATCGAAACCGCTAATCCTAACGTCATTGTTTGAGGGCAAAGATGGCCATAAGTCTCTGAGTTTATGGGATGGCCTCAGGTTGTTTCGGTACCC
Organism: uncultured bacterium; assembly: GCA_964609515.1. Classification (GTDB taxonomy): domain Bacteria; phylum Cyanobacteriota; class Cyanobacteriia; order Cyanobacteriales; family Microcoleaceae; genus CALKCV01. The sequence continues at coordinate 35,017 of CAZSTZ010000017.1, forward strand.
TCAATGTAAAATCTAAAATCTAAAGTTGGAGAAAAGGGCGATCGCGCTTTTAACCCCTGCCTGAGATTTTGGGTAGGGCATCAGGGCACCTAATTGCGAGAAACCTAGCATTAGCAGGATTTTAAAGGAGTGAAGCAGAGAAGAGGAATGCCATAGAGGAGGCAGATCGGTGGAGCAATTTCCATGCTCTGTCCAAAAAAAGTCTGATTTTTAATCCTCTAATTTTTCCCAGAAAGCTTCTTGAGGCTTTATGATTGGGACTGTGTGTGGTGTGAAGTGAAGGAGTAAGATGACTGCCGACAGCCAACTCATCTCCGGTAAGATAATTCGTGCGTTTCCGGAACGCAATTTTTCGTCTCGAATCCTTCGAGACAAATCGATAACTAAATTCCTGGAGGCTATAGACCTTTGGGAACCAAAGCGATTATTTGATATCGCCTTTTCCCTATCAATTCTGATTGTTTTTGCCCCAGTGTACCTGCTTATTGCTTTATTAATATTCATAAGCTCTCCTGGGTCAGTTTTTTACATACAGGAACGAGTCGGTAAAAACCGAAAGTCATTCCGCTGTCTGAAATTCAGGACGATGGTAGAAAATGCCGATGAAATGTTAATAGAAATGATGGAAAAATCCCCCGTCCTACGCCAAGAATTTGAGGAAAATTTTAAGTTAAAAAAAGACCCTCGAATTACCTGGATAGGTAGATTTTTGCGAGTTACCAGTTTAGATGAATTTCCGCAATTTTGGAATGTTTTGAAAGGTGATATGAGCGTGGTCGGACCTCGACCTTTAGTTGCAGAAGAACTGCCAAAATACGGTCGTCACATGGACAAAATTTTGACGATAAGACCTGGCATTACAGGTTTATGGCAGGTATCGGGTAGAAATGACATTCCTTATCCGCGAAGAGTAAGAATGGATCTTTACTACGCAAATTTTAGCAATTTATGGGTCGATTTCTGGATAATTTTCAAAACGATTGGCGTTGTGATTTTTCCTAAAAATAATGGTGCTTACTAAAAAGTAAGTGGTGCGAGTCTGAAAATTAAGCGGGAAGAGCGCACTATCTTATTTGACAGAAGTAAAAGAGGATGGCTATAGTATCTAAGTAGGGTGCATCTGTCTAAGAAAAACGACGCAAAAATCTTTCTGTTTCTTCTGGGAAAGATTGGATGCACCCGATTTTCCGAATAGCTAATTTTGAAGGAAAATAATTGGTTAATAGCTAGCATGGGAATTTACCCCAAAGCTTAACTTAAATTGGGTTGGTGAAGGCTTTATTATGTATATATTCCCAATTCCTAGCTATTCTCCTTTAGAGCTTAAGTTAAGCTAGAAAGTGAAAGAAGGCTGAGGCAAGCTTTAAGCAAATCTAAGAAGCACCAAAAATGCTAGAGGAAAAAACTTTTGTTAACTTCAGCCGACTAAATTTCAGTTAAACTCAAAAAATAATTAAGATGACGGAACGCAAGCGATCCCTAATTACTGGGATTACAGGTCAAGATGGATCGTATTTAACCGAGCTTTTGCTGGAAAAAGACTACGAGGTTCACGGTATTATCCGACGAAGTTCGAGTTTCAATACCAATCGGATAGACCATATCTATGTCGATCCTCATAACCCAGATGCCCGTTTATTCCTCCACTACGGAGATTTGACCGATGGTACGACCCTGCGTCGAATCTTAGAGGAAGTCCAGCCAGTAGAAATCTATAATCTGGGGGCCCAATCCCACGTTCGGGTAAGTTTTGATTCTCCAGAATATACTGTGGATACGGTGGGCATGGGGGTACTGCGCCTGTTAGAGGCAATTAGAGACTACCAAAAGCGTACTGGTATTGAGGTGCGCTTTTATCAAGCGGGTTCTTCTGAGATGTTTGGTAAGGTCCAGGAAGTCCCCCAGAAGGAGACCACGCCTTTTTATCCCCGCAGTCCTTATGCCTGTGCTAAGGTCTATGGCCACTGGCAAACGGTTAATTATCGGGAGTCTTACGGACTGTTTGGTTGTAACGGGATCTTGTTCAACCACGAAAGTCCCCGTCGCGGCGAGACTTTTGTCACTCGCAAAATTACTCGGGCGGTGGCCCGCATTGTTGAGGGCAAGCAGAAAAAACTGTTTTTGGGCAATCTGGACTCTAAGCGAGACTGGGGTTACGCTAAGGATTACGTTCAAGCGATGTGGTTGATGCTCCAGCAAGATAAACCGGATGATTATGTGATTGCTACTAATGAAACTCATTCTATTCGCGAGTTTCTGGACATAGCTTTTAATCATCTGAATTTGGATTGGCACGATTTTGTGGAGTTCGATCCTCGCTATCTGCGCCCTGCTGAGGTGGAACTGTTGATTGGCGATTCTACTAAGGCACGACAACAGTTGGGCTGGGAGCCTTCGGTGACTTTCGAGCAGTTGGTACATTTGATGGTGGATGCCGATATTGAGGCTTTGAAGAAGGCTCAACAGCTTGGCATCGGGTTTGACTAATTGGTTGATTTCAGGGTGCTGCTCGCGCTTGGGCAAAAGCGGCACAGAAACGACAGAGGAAAAAATCCAATTAATTTTCTGTTAATTCTTAAGAGTTGCCACATGAGCTGTTGCCTCTTGCCTAAATCATCTAATGTTTGTAGGGAGCATCTCCTAATTGCAAAAATAAAGCATGGTATTTTGCTCGATACAATAGGCATTCCCATTACCCATTACCGCGTTCCCCATTACCAAAAATCGTTGAATTGTTGGTTTTCTTGACAATTGGGATGCTCCCTGTTTGTACCTCATCAGAAAGGAAATTGCTATATATGACTGTTTTAGATTTAAAGGACAAAAAAATTGTGGTGACTGGCGGGGCAGGTTTTCTGGGCCGTCAGGTTTTGGACCAACTTTATAAGGCAGGTGCTACTGCCGACAAGATTACTGTGCCGCGATCGCGCGATTATGACCTTTGTACTCTGGAGGCCTGTCAAAAGGTCGTTGAAGGTCAGGATATTGTCATTCACCTAGCTGCCCACGTTGGCGGTATTGGTTTGAACCGAGAAAAACCGGCGGAGCTTTTCTACGATAATTTGATGATGGGGGCTCAATTAATCGATTGCGCCCACAAGGCGGGTGTAGAAAAGTTTGTCTGTGTCGGTACTATCTGTGCTTACCCGAAGTTTACGCCGGTGCCTTTTAAGGAGGATGACCTCTGGAATGGCTATCCCGAAGAAACTAATGCTCCTTATGGGATTGCTAAGAAGGCTCTTTTGGTCCAGTTGGAAGCTTATCGCCTCCAGTACGGTTTTAATGGTATCTATTTACTGCCGGTTAATTTATACGGGCCTGAGGATAATTTTGACCCGAGAAGTTCTCATGTTATTCCTGCTTTAATTAGAAAGGTTCACGAGGCACAGCAAAGGGGAGATAAGACTTTACCTGTTTGGGGCGATGGTAGTCCCAGTCGCGAGTTTCTCTATTCTACTGATGCGGCCCGGGGTATTGTGATGGCGACTCAAAGTTATAATGAGTCGGAACCGGTTAATTTGGGTACTAATTATGAGATTACGATTCGGGATTTGGTGGAGTTAATTTGCGAGTTGATGGGTTTTGATGGGGAGCTTGTTTGGCAAACCGATAAGCCTAACGGTCAACCTCGTCGCTGTTTGGATACCCAAAGGGCGAAAGAGAAGTTTGGTTTTGTGGCAGAAATGGATTTTAAAGAAGGGTTGAAAAAGACGATTGAGTGGTATCGAGAAAATGCAGATTAGGGTAATGGGTAATTACCTATTACCCATTACTAAAAAATCTAAAAATCGGTGAGTTATTCGATCGCCGGTTTTTTTATTATCGATTTTTAGAAGAATTACTTATTACCTAAAAAAGGCGATCGCTGCGATCTAGTCAAGGATGGCAGCAAAAAAAACTGGATGCACGTCACATAAAAAAAGAACCAGGGGCTTATCGCTTTTTGGGAATGGGGAATGGGTTTTAAATTACCTGGTTTACTTTTGTAAAAAACTGACTTGCTTCAGAAAAACTAGGATTAAATATGGTCAATAACAATTTACTGGAAAAAATCAATAAACTTTTGGCACTTGCCAATTCTCCTAACGAAAATGAAGCGGCATTGGCAGCAGAAAAGGCTACAGAATTATTAACGAAATATAATTTAAGTCTGGCAGATTTAGGACCGGATGAAGAGGAAAAAATAACGACTGGAACTGTGGAAACAACCAGTCGTTATGTAACTTGGAAAATGCTGATTTTAGCTGGTATTGCTACGGCAAATGGCTGTAGGGCTATGCGTTCTAAATATAATGGAAATATGACTTTGATTGGAACTTCAACTAATATTGCTGTTTCTCAAAGTCTCTATGAATATTTAACTAAAGCAGTAGAAAGATTAGCCAAACGACACAAAGGAAAAGGTCGGGCATTTCTCCATGCTTTTCGGGTGGGATGTGCGACGCGACTCCGACATAGATTGGAAGAATACAGAAAAGAAATGGAAGAAGAAGGGATAGCTGGTAATAGCGAAAGTAGTCCTACACCTGCTATTGTGGTACGGTCTATGTTTGAGAAAAACGATTTAGCTATTGAGGATTACTTAAATAATGAAGGTTTCAAAGTTAAAACTCAACGACGAGAACAAATTAGTAGCGAACAGGGTTATTTCTCTGGATATAAAGCGGGCGATCGCATCAGTCTCAACCAACAACAGACTGACAAAAATATTAAACATTTGAGAGGTGGTAATGGCTAATTGCTAATTGGGTTCTTCCCAATTCCCTATTGCCAAAAAAGGTATTGTTACCTAGAGGAAAAAGAGGTAAAGTATGAGCATGAGTACTCGTCATGAGTATGAGAATATAAATTGAGTGTTGATGCCCATAGCGCCAGGCAGGAAGGCAGGATTAATAAGTCAATAGACCTCAGTAATGGATGGTAAAGGTTTGAGGGCTAATATGAAACTAGGGCGACTGGCTAATTCTTTTATTTTAAGATGGTTGCTGTTGGTGAATCTTAATGTTAGAGTTGATGAATCAAGTTGTTAAGTAGAAGATAAAGATGGCTAAAACAGAAAAAGAAACGGAAAAATCAAATATTCCGATGGTAGGTAAAGCGCTGTTGAAAAAGGTCAAAGAACTTTCCCACTTGTCGCGCAAGGAAACTGCTATTGCTTGCGGGTATTACACGACGACAAAAGATAACCAGATGCGGGTTTATTTAACGAAGTTCTATGATGCAGTGTTGAAGGCAAAAGGAATTCCTTTAGACGAAGATGGAGCTAAGGATACTCGGGGGCGATCGGCTACTTACCGCGCTTGCGTTCATAAAAACGGACAGCTTGTGATAGGAGCAAATTATACCCAGGAAATGGGATTAAAACCTGGAGATGAATTTTCGATTCAATTGGGGCATAAGCACATACATTTGAAGCAGGTAACGTCTGAGTCGGAGGATAAAAATAATAACGAAGAAGAGGAATAGAGGAATTTTGGTAAGTTGGGAATGGGGAATAACGCAATTAACAATTCCCCATTCTCTTTAATTTATGAAAGTCCGCGACGAGTTACCAAATAAACGGCAAAACTACCTAACCAATGACTGCCGGCATAATGTTCGTCGGTTACTGCCGTAAGTCCCAGTTGACGGTGAAGGTTGGCCTTTGCTTGGAGAAACTTTCGACGGCCATCGCTTTCTGGGAGTCGGGTAATAATTCCTTCGAGCATCCAAGCTCGACTTAAATTTAAACCGTCTAAGTGAGACTGCTGGTAATCTTCGGGATCGGAAATTCTGACGGGCTCGAAGATATTTTTGTCTTTTGATAAGTCGGGTAAAAAATTACTCAACCACCGGGCAAATTCTAGTGGGGGGAGCAGACGTCGCATCAAGTCTGCTTCTGCCAAAGTGAGGGAGAGAAAATCGCAGCCTAGCGGTTCGATCGCCCAGGGATAGCAGCGATCGCCTAAATAAAATTCTCGCCCTTTCTGCTCCACCAACAACAAAAACTCGGAATTATCGATAATTTTTGCCCAATCCCAGATTAAACCCAAGGAAAAAGCTGTTTGGCGGTGGGTGCCGATGCGGGCGGGCAGGGGCAGACGGGAAAGCCAGTTATATAAATTAGTTTGTACTATTTCTTCTAATGGTTGGAGAATGGTTAACCATTCTTTGGCTCGGGTATCTTGCCATTCTCTCAATTCTGTAGTGAGTTGGAGCAACCATGCCAGGCCGTAGGGAATCTCAAAGTTAGGTTTGCGTTGCAGGTAGGCTGCTTCGACGGAGATATTTTCTGGGGTGAGGTTGCGGGCGATCGCTTCTGTTGCTGCGGCACAAAACTCGCCGTCTGGATACCACCGCAGCAAGCGAACTAATAACCAGCGATCGTGTAGATGCGGAGTCCAAACAGCCATAAAATGCGGGTGTTAGTTGGTGGGGCGGTTTGACTTCAGATTCTCCCTCGCAAAAGTATTGGTTGCAGTTGGGATATTCCCGAAGTACGCATTCTAAGGCTAATTGGGCGAATTTTTGAATCATGGATGGATGGTTCATGTTGGTAATCGGTAAGAAGTAGAGTTGAAGTGTTGCAGGCTACAAACTGGGGTCAATTTATGTAATTAAGATAACTAACTTACCCGGCTTCAGAAATAAAGCAGATTACCAGACGAGTTCTTTAACGTAAGCTACTGAAGAGGTAAAACAAATGGAACGCTAGATATAGATAAAAAATGCTAATACGACTGAGTAGATTTTTTAAAGAAGATGATGGTAATCTAATTGTAATGGCCAAAGTTCAATCTTAAACTTATGGAATCTGTGGATAGTAACTTCACCGTTACTGGTGGGGTTCGGTTTGAAACTATAGTGCCACAACGAGAGTTGATTATCCCGAACCAAGGTAGTATTAACAGCGTTGAGTTTAGCATCAAGGTAACTAACCAAACGTCAACTCCCTATCGCTTTATGTTTTTTAACTTATTCCCAGAACTAATGGGATCGGAGGGATATGCGATGGAACTTTATTATGCTAAGAAAAAAACCGGCGGGCTTAAAGCTCCATCGGCAGAGTCTTATTTTTTAGCCAAACCCGGGGAAGGTTGGATTTATAAGATGAAGGCCAGCCTTTTTTACCGTAGGGACCAACTTGCGCTCGGCGGTTGGGACCTCTCGAATGCTTCTTGGTGTTTTGTAGGTCTGAGGGCGGCTAGATATGGGATCGGGTTTACTTACAAAAATCTCTTTCCCACTGGTAAAATTAATAACGGCTCTACGCCTTGGCCTTTCTCAGAAGAGCGTTGGACGGGTATAGCCTCGGTGCCATATCGGGAATTTTACTTAAAACATCCTCCTTCCTAAGAACAGAAAAAGACTGACAAAGATGGGAACTCCAAATTTAATTTTAAACTTATGGAATCTGTAGAGAGCAACTTTAGCCTTATTAATGGCATTCGATTTGAAACTCTAGTACCAGAACGAGTGTTGATTATCCCGAATCTGAATAAGATTAAAAACCACATCGAGTTTGGCATCAGAGTAACTAACCAAACATCTACTCCCTATCGCTTTGCGTTCGTTAGCTTAGTTCCACAATTGGTGGGACCGGAGGGAGAAGCAATACAGTTTGATTATGCTATAAATTCGTCGAAAGCTACATCCGCATCGGATTGTCTTTTAGCTAAACCGGGGGAGAGCTTAACAATATTACGAAGGCTAAGTTTCGTTGGGGTAGAAACACGCTTAAAATCTGCGGTCGAGACCTCTTGAATGGCTATTGGTGTTTTGTAGGTCTCAGGCCTGTTAGATATTGGGTGCGGTTCACTTACAAAAAACTCTGGACAACTCGAAAACTCGATTTCGGACGTACCCCTTGGCCTTTTTCAGAAGAACTTTGGACTGGTATAGCGCCTACGCCTTATGAGGAGTTTTACTTAAAATATCCTCTTTCCTAAGAACAGAAAAAGACTAACAAAGATGCGAACTCTAAATTCAATTTTAAACTTATGGAATCTGTAGAGAGCAACTTTAGCCTTATTAATGGCATTCGGTTTGAAACTCTAGTACCAGAACGAGTGTTGATTATCCCGAACCAGGAGAATATCAAAAACCGCGTCGAGTTTGGCATTAAAGTGACCAACCAAACATCTACTCCCTATCGCTTTGTGTTCGTTAGCTTAGTTCCAGAACTGGTTGGACCGGAGGGAGAAGCGATCGAATTTGAGTATACTGTAAATTCGCCGAAAGCTACGTCGGCATCGGATTGTCTTTTAGCTAAACCGGATGAAAGTTTAACTTTCTTTACGAAGGCTAAGTTTAACAGGGGGATAAATAAGCTTATACTAAGCGGTCGAGATCTTATGAATGGCTGTTGGAGGTTTGGAGGTTTAAGGCCAGTTAGATATTGGGTGCGGTTTACTTATAGAAATCGATTTCAAACTCCAAAACTCAATTCCGGACGCACGCCTTGGCCTTTCTCAGAAAAACTTTGGACTGGTATAGCGCCTACGCCTTATGAGGAGTTTTACTTAAAATATCCTCAGAACTGAGCTGCAAAAAAAAGCAAAAATCTATTAAGGAGACAAGAAAAATGCAATTACGAACGCATTCTCTAACATTTCTAGCAACAACATTGTTACTTCTACTTACTCGCCAATCTGCGGTGGCGTTTACGATTAAATACCCACCAGTTAACGGTTCTTTTCGCCCTTTTGTTCCTTACAGGATAGGAGATTACGAAGGACTAACTTGGTTAATAGAGCCAGAAGAACTAGAAAGGGGAGGAACAAACGAGCTACTGGAACTTTTAGAGACTTTTTCTGGGCATAGGGGGGGTAAATGGGAATTTATTACCCCAGAAAGCGACTTGCAGGGTCATTTTCAGATAAATTCTTATTATGCTTGCGCTCCTCAAACCCTTTGTGGGTTCCAAGAGCTACTCTATCCAAAAACAGATGGAGTAGGAGCTTACTTTGATGTAGCATATTATCCAATTCTAGATAAAGATCCAATACCGAGCCCTATGGACGGCACTCGCTACGGAGTTCAATGGATTCAGAGAGTTAAAAGTAACCATAAATCTGACGAAGAGGAGCCATCGAACCCATTTTTACATGGGATTATTGAAGATGTTCTTGACATCAGTACTGGTGCAAGTACGCCCTATTATACAGCTTCATCAGGAGTAAGCTATGACGACGATGGAGCTATTTACAAATTTTTTACAGACACACCCTACAGGCCCGATCCTTTGAACAATCATACCTGGAATGCTTTTCTTTTTCTAACTGAAGATGTTACGCCTGCGGGAAGCGCAACGAAGACAATAAAAATTCACAACGGAATTAAATGGGGCTGGAGAAACCTAGTGCTAAGGAAACCAAAGAGCGAGTCTGCTCCTGTGAATGAAAAAGAAGAAGAAATTTTAGAGCCCGCTCCTGTTCCTGCTTGCCCGCCAGAATTTGAATCTAGTTTGGGCGATACCGACGGTGGTGGTGTAGTAGTTAGCGGTAGCGGTAGTGACAGCGCAGTAATTAGCGATCGCGGCGAAAATGAATGTCAAGTTTCTATAAAGTTTTCTGAAAGTCTGTCCTCGGGCACGGAAGAAGATAAATTTAACGTAAAAGGACTGACCCCAGGAGCAACTTTTTATGCCTGGACTAACAACGACCTAGCCTCTAACCGATGCAACCCCAACACCTATCTAAGCGGTTATAACGATGACGGCTACTTCCTTGGGGCTGATGATAACAGCAGTCAGAGTGGGGATGGTTTCGGCTCGGCAGTATTCGGAACTGTCTCCAGTAACGGCAGGATTAATTTATCTGTCAAAGCAGCTCGCGGTGGTGCCCGTGGGGAGGATGAAGGCAACTACGAGCTTTATGTGAATGTCTTCGATTCTGAAGACCCCCCTTATGGGATTAACAGTGTAGGTGGTGGCAAGGGCGGTATCGTAATTGGCAATTCCGGCAGTAGCGGTGGTGGGGGAATCGTAATGGGTACTCCCGACGATGGCAGTATAATAGTTAGCGGCGGCAGCGGCGGCGGTGGCATCGATATAAGCACCCCCGGCCGCTCGCAACAAAACCCCTTATTCCCCGACAGCATCGATTCAGAAGGCTGGCAAACCTTCAACAACGTTCCCGGTTGTCGCTGGTACGACCCCCCAATAGCCAAAACCTTTGAATTCGTCGCCACCGACAACACCCTGTTTACCGAAATTCTCGATTTCCCAACAGGAGAAGATAATCTCTTCACCGTCGTCGTTGAAGATATGATACTTGGAGAATACAGTCCCGGAGATAGAGTAGATTTCGTATCCTTGTTGGGTAAAGGAATATCTAACTTTAAAATAACCGATATCGATTACCTCGTCGGTTCCACCGAAGAAACCTATTTTCCCATTCAACTGGCATTCGATAAAAATGTAGGCAGTTTTAAAATGCGCATGGTGGAAGAAGAAGAACCCCCCAAAAAGAAAGTACCCGAATCAAATTCAATCTGGGGTTTAATAGCCTTGGGGGCTTTTGGTTTGTGGAAGATTAGAGGTTGGAAGAATCGTAATATCAATTAACAATTAACAATGTACAATTAGTTTATGAGGGTTAATAAAGGTTGGAAAATTTAAGCTTCATCGTTCGCTAACAACTCAATTGTTAATTGTTAATTATTAATTGTTCATTGTAATGACTAAAACAATTTACACCATACTATTTACTCTCAGCATCGTTCTTATCAATCCCATAGGAAGCAGTCGAGGGGAAATCTGGACTCAGCCCAAATGCGCCGCGATCGCCCTCATCCTCGCCCTCAACCTCTACCAACTCTGGCAACACCGCCAAACTCTACAAATCCCCAAAAGTTTCTCTATCGCCCGACACCTCTGGGAACTATATCTCCTCATCGGTCTAATCTCCACCCTCCTCAGTCCCTTTCCGCTACACTCGCTCTTCGGTCAAGACCAGATGGGAGACGGTTTCCTCTACTGGATACTTATCGCTACCTTTACCCTCAGCAATACTCTCCTCTTAACCCAACGTCCCCAACTGCTGCGATCGCAACTCCACGGTTTCCTAATCGGCGGTACTATAAACGCCCTCGCAACCTTCCCCCAACTTCTAAACTGGCGCATCGACTACACCGCTACCAGCGGAAAGCTACTATTAGATAACGTGCTGGCAAGCACGATTTTTACCATCAACCTATAGGTTTCTACTCCCATCGCGGTCACGCCGCTTTCGTTTTGGCAGCAGTTTTAGCGCTGGCAGTTGCCTCCAGGCAGCAGAAATGGCTGTCGCCGACAATAACTGTAATTATCGTAATTCCGGTAACGATAGCGCTGCTGCTGGCAAATACTCGAACGGCCTTGGCTGCGGCAACGGTGGCGATCGCTTATCTATGGGGACGCAAATACAAAAAACCCTTAATCGCAGCAGTCTTAATTTCCCTGCTACTTATCGGTTTCACAACCACCACCAGACAAATTTCCGGTTTGCCTCTCCTCCGACAAATTACCTCGGACAGAATCTACCTCTGGAAAGTGGCAACTCGCGGCATCGCCAAACGCCCTGTATTCGGGTGGGGCTTCGATGGTTTCGGCATCGCTTATCCTTACGTTCGCAATCGCGATCGAACCCCAAACGTAGTTCGCTTGGGAGATGCGAGTTACGATGTTATCGGGAAAAAAGGAAAATTGCGAACTCGAACGTTAATTACTTATAAAGCGCACAATCTGATTTTAGATACTATTTTATCAGTTGGATTTTTGGGAACTCTCTCTTATGCAGCGCTCTTGGGATACTATATTTTTTGGGTGCTGAAATCCCCAGACAGGAAAATGCTCGCAGTAGCGATCGCCTATTTAACCTTCACCCTCACCTGGTTTGAATGCGCTCAATTTACTCATATTGCCTGGTGGAGTCTATCCGCCGCC
>CAZSTZ010000017.1:47021-50592 GCA_964609515.1 uncultured bacterium
GCCCTCCCATCGGCAGATAAAAATTAAGATGTCAAAAAGTGGTATAATTATCTACAGAAGGCCCTCAATCGGTCCCAAAAAGCAAATTGATGAAACCTTCAATGGCGTTAAATCACGCAAAAACAGCCAAAAATGGTAGCTCAAACAGACAAAATCACGAAAAAAACCAAAACCCTAGAAATAGCAAAAGAACTCCCGGCAGCCGTCCAACCGAAAAAGCGACTGCTGTTTGGTTCGTTTCAAAATTTAGATGCAGCTAATTATTAATTGTTGATTACTTACTATGTCTTTAACCGAAAAAATTCTCAGTCAAGTTCCTGGAAATCCTCTCGAAGGTTTGCGAAGGGTCGATCGCCTCTGGGACAATCTAAAACAAGGCACCGCTTCCATTATAAACACAGTAGAAGAAAATTGTCAACCCCTCGAAGATACCGAATGGGATGCAGTCATCTGCGGCGGTACTTTGGGCATTCTCATCGGGGCAACTTTGGCGATGCGGGGTTGGCGGGTTGCTCTTGTGGAACGGGGTATCTTGCGGGGGAGGGAACAGGAATGGAATATCTCCCGCCACGAGTTACAGGTTTTGCGGGATTTAAACTTGCTGTCGGCAGCAGAGTTAGAAAAAGCGATCGCTACCGAATACAACCCCGCCCGCATTAGCTTCCCAAACAGCGCCGCCGAGGGCAAGAGAAAAGATATCTGGGTTCGCGACGTTCTCAACGTGGGAGTGGATCCGGTTTATCTGTTAGAAATTCTCAAACAGCGGTTTCTGGATGCTGGGGGGGAACTGTTGGAAAAAACGGCCTATCAAAAAGCGATCGTTCGCCCCAACGGCGTCGAGGTGGAAGTTAGTAACTCGTCACCAACAGGAGAACAAAAGCGAACGCTAACTGCCCGCCTCCTCATCGATGGGATGGGGCACTTTTCTCCTATCGTCAAACAGGCGCGAGGGGGGAAAAAACCGGATGCCGTCTGTTTGGTAGTCGGTACCTGCGCCACCGGTTATCCGCAAAACGAGACCGGGGATATTTTTGCTTCCTTTACTCCCATTCAGAACTCCTGTCAGTATTTCTGGGAGGCATTCCCCGCCCGCGACGGACGTACTACTTATCTATTTACTTATCTGGATGCCCATCCAGAGAGGATGAGTTTGGAAAGTTTCTTTGAGGAGTATTTGCGGTTGCTGCCGGAGTATCAAGAGGTGGAACTGGAACGGTTGGAGTTCAAACGGGCGTTATTTGGCTTTTTCCCCTGCTATCGCAACAGTCCTTTGAAGACTCCTTGGGGGCGCATTTTGCCGGTGGGGGATAGTAGCGGCAGTCAGTCTCCTTTGAGTTTTGGGGGTTTTGGGGCGATGTTGCGCCACTTGGAGCGTTTGACTGTGGGTATTGATGATGCCCTCGCAACGGATAGTTTGAGCGCCGGTGCCCTTCAGTTGTTGCAACCGTATCAGCCGAATATTTCGGTAACGTGGTTGTTCCAGCGTTCGATGAGCGTGGGAGTGGGGGAGAGTTTGGAAGAAAATAGCATTAACGAGTTGCTCGCGGGGGTGTTTGAGGTGATGGAAGAGTTGGGGGAACCGGTGCTTAAGCCTTTTTTACAGGATGTGGTGCAGTTTGGGGGTTTGACTCGGACTTTGCTGAAAACTTGGCTTGCTCGTCCGGGGTTGGTTATTAAGGTTATACCGCAGGTGGGGGTGGTTAATTTGTTAGATTGGATGGTGCATTATCTTAATTTGGGGGTTTATAGCGCTTTGTTTCCTTTGGGACGGGGGTTGGAACCTTTGGTTATGGGGTCTGTAGGACAGACATCTCGCCTGTCGTATTATTATCGGCGTCGGTTGGAAGGATGGAAGTATGGGTCGGGAGGTGATTATGATAATTCGTAGCCGAACCTGGAGATGTAAGAAACCAGGTTTTTTAAAAAAACCTGGTTTCTGGCGGGCGAGTTAGCCGATGAATTGGAGGTTGGGTTTCGTTTTGCGAGTTCCCTACCTACAAAAAAAGCGATCGCTCTCCATTTAAAATAAAAAGAAGTAGAGAGCATCATAGACAAATTTTGATGCTCTCTACTCCTTATTAAAATGTTACTCTGATGGCGTTGAGTTTTGTAACTCGGTTCTACGTTTTCATCCAGCAGATATCTCAGACTCATTGGCTTTCTTTTTTGCTTCTAATTCTTTTCTCAGTTTTCGTAACCGAATGGCAGACGGGGGCGGGTTTAATTCTTGTGCTTTTCGCTGTTGGTGGCTCCATTCTAACCAGTCGGCAATGTATTTGCTGACGGCTTCTTTATTGTGCAAGTAATAAAGAATAGTAGCATAAACTTGTTCTAAATTAATGCTGGAAAAACAACCAACAATTTCCTCTGGAGTACGACTGCGGTAGATGTATTCGTAAAGAATATTTTCAATGCCCACTCTGGTGCCTTTGAGTCGGATATCGTCGGGTCTTTGAAAGTCGAAATAGTCTTCTAATTGCATGGGTTGATTCTCCTTAATATTGACGATAGATTTTGATTGTAGCACGGGAGGATTTCAATATCTCCCCCCGTGGCAATCTCGCATTCTTTGGTGAAGGCGATGCTGCCATTATCTAAGCAAATTGTTTTCATCTTTCTTGTTTGGGGGTGCCATAAATGTAACTGTCGTGTTGTTCTGCCCCATCGGTGGGGAGTTGGTTGAGTTCTTCTTCGGTCATGTCTTCTATTAGTAGTTGGGCTATTTTCCAAATAGGTTGACGAGCTTTAGGAACGGTTGAATTTTCCTTAATTTGTAAGTCTCGACCTATAGCTTTTTTGAGGTCGTCAAAGACTGTATCTAAAGAGTTGCTTTGAAACTTTTGGTCTGTAATTTCCGGGCAAGCAGCCAAATAGCCAGATTCGTTTTTTTCGAGGGAAATGTTAATTTGGTAGGAGATGATAAGTGTTTTTCCTCCTGGTGCGAGATTAATTGGATTGTAGCGCGCTGTTGTCTGTAGGGGGGATATTGTATTCCTGGATGGAGGCGATCGCCTTTACTGCAAAATAGCGATCGCTCCTTTCAACTCATCAATTAACTATCTTGGAGTGCATCCAACCAAACGATTAAATCGTTCGGTCGTTCAAAATCCAACAACGCCTCGGTTAAATCGAACAACTGGGAAACCGATAATTGTAACAAACGCTGCTGTAACTCCGGCGTCACGGTACCGATCCGGCGCGGCAGTAGGCGATAAATCGTCGCCAGGATCGTTTCCTTTTGGTCTTCTATTCGGTCGCTTTCTATTCGATCCAACCAAGGGATTAAATCGTCTGGTTGTTCAAAATCCAACAACGCCTCGCCCAAATCTTCCAACTGGGAAATCGATAGTCGCAACAAACGCTGTTGCAACTCGGGAGTCACGGTACCGATCCGGCGGGAGAGTAGGCGATAAATAATGGCCAATTCTCCTTCTTGCTTACCTTCTTGTCGGCCTTCGACTCGACCCTCTACTCGGCCTTCTTGAAAAATCTCTTGGAAAACAACTGATTCTCGCATAAATCCTCCTCGGAACAGATTGCGAACTAAATTGATATCAAATCGTAAACCTGC
>CAZSTZ010000018.1:0-40206 GCA_964609515.1 uncultured bacterium
TACCCATTACCTCAATCAAAAATGTACCTCATTAGTCTGGGAAGCGCTATAAAATAAAACTACACCCAAACCACTAGGAGACGAACGATGGTAGCAGTTCCAAAACTAGAAAAACCCGAAAAAATTACTCCCCAAGAATACCTCGACTGGGAGGAAAAACAACTAATTAAATATGAATATATCAACGGTCGAGTTTTGGTCCGGACTGGGTTAACTCTTCCCCATAACGAAATTTCTATTAATGTGGCAACGACCTTAAAAAATCATCTGCGAGGCAAAGGATATAAAGTATTAATGGCAGATGTCAAATTGGGAGTATCCGAACCAGGACCGTTTCACGATCCCGATGTGATGGTAACTTGCGACGAAAGAGACCGACGCGCCACTAAAATCGTTTATCATCCTTGCTTAGTCGTTGAGGTTTTATCTCCGGGAACCCAAGCTTTTGACAGGCGCAAAAAGTTTCAAAATTATCGCCGCATTGATACTTTAAAAGAATACGTTTTAATTGATGCCCGAGAGATGTGGTTGGAGCGTTTTCGACTCAACGAAAATGGCGCTTGGGAATTTGACAACTATGAGGAAGGTTCGGAAATAACTTTAACTTCTGTCGATTTAACTTTTCCCATAGAAATGCTTTATGAGGATGTGATTTTGGAGGGCGTAGAAGAAGAATAGAAGATGAGTATAAAAACCCTAGAAGAAATAGAACGAGCCGTCAGCGAACTATCGCCAGAAGACTTTGCCACCTTCCGCGACTGGTTCGCGAAATTCGATGCCGAGGTTTGGGACCGAGAATTTGAAGCAGATGTAACTGCTGGCAAACTCGATGCTTTAGCCGATAAAGCCCTTATTTTATCATTAGGTTAAAAGCAGGAGAGTTTTTAATTATTGTTAATTGCTTAACGTAATTACCGTTACTTCTGGCGAACAGAACAATCTGCCGGGAAAATAAGTTCCCAAACCGCGATTGACATATAAATAGTTATTGCCTACTTGGTGGAAACCTCTCGCCCATTCCCAATGTCTTACTACTTTATAACAATCTGCCATGAAAGGAACTATCGGACGTAAAAAACTAGGAAGCATACTGCGAATCGGTTTGATATACTGGGGCAGGGGTCCGAGGCGGGGAAGGTCGATTTGTCCGCCGTGGGTGTGACCGGATAACTGCAAATCTACCCGCCACTTTTGCAGCACTTCGGCGGTGTCGGGGTTGTGAGATAAGACGATGCGGGGAATCTCGGGGGCGATCGCTGTCATTATCTCCGGTTGGAAGTCGCCGGACCAAAAATCTGCGAACCCTACCACCGCGAGTTCTTCTCCCAAAGGATAAACCGCTTCGTTATAAAGAACGCGAATGTCGATCGCGCTGAGGGCAGCAATTACTTCTTCTTTTGCCCCTGGGAAATAGTTATCGTGGTTGCCGACGACGGCGTAGATGCCGGCGCGACTTTCGAGATGTTTCAGTCGCGAGGTTAATTCGCCGATGGGGGAGGGGTCGTCGGTAACGTAGTCGCCGGTGAGGAGGATTAAATCTGGTTTGGCGGCGTTGGTGGTAGCGATCGCTTCTTGTAACAATTCCTCGGATAATCCTTTTCCGTCGTAGTGGAAGTCGCTAAGTTGTACCAGTTTGGTATTTTCCAGGTGGGAGGGCAAGTCGGCAATTGTTACCGTCAGGCGTTCTACTTCCAAGGGACCGGTTAAGATTTTGTGCATGGGTTATATCAATTAACAATTAACAATTAATAATTAACAATTGGGTTTGTCGCATGAAACCAAAACTCTTTTCGTTTTATTTGCTAGAGTTTCTTTTAGGATAGCATTGGAATTTCCAGTCCCAAACGCAACCGTAGGGCGATCCAATCCCTGAGGGCTTCTCGCAATTCGCGGCGGCAACCTTCTAGGTTTTTATGGTTTGCCCATACTCCCTGAAGTCCTGGAATTTCTCCCCAGTAGGTTCCGTCGTCTTCGATTATTTCATAAATTGCCAACTCTAGTGCCCGATCTATGTAACTAGCAAGCATTGATTTTGTCTGTATTTTTGGTTTTAATTGCCATTATAAACGATTGGAGGGGCGATCGGGGCTCTATAATTGAGTAAGTAACTTGTTAATTAAAACTTATGCTGCGAAAACTCAATATTCTTATCGAAAAAGATGAAGATGGATATTATGCTTATTGTCCAGAACTTCCCGGCTGTCAAACTCAAGGTGATTCTTTAGAAGAGGTTAGAGAAAATATGAAAGAAGCAGTGGAAGTTTATCTGGAAACTTTATCGGAAGAAGAAAAAACTGCTATCTTTCTAAGATTCGTGACTGGGGTGTATTGCATCGATTGGCTATTGTCAAATAATGGCTTTCTTAGCTTTTTTTATGACCGAAAAAAACATCTTTCTTTTGTCATTGCTCGGCGGTCTGAAAAACCAGTTAAAACTTTTGCCTCTTGCCTCTTGCCTTTTGCCTTAAAAAGAGATTGCCACGGGGGGGCTTAATAATTAAACCAAGAAGTTAACTCTTACCCACCCCCCCTCGCAATGACAATTTTAATTAACTAGAAACCCGGTTTTTTGAAAAAACCGGGTTTCTGGCGGGCGAGTTAGCCTTGAAAACAGTTAGATGTTGGGTTCCGTTTCACTACACCCAACCTACGAAAAAATGGCAATGCTTACTCCGAACTTCCCGACCAAGAACGCAATTTATTAAACAACTTTGCTAACAACTTTTGCTGCCACTTACTCTCGGCAAATTTCCGTTTTTTCAATAACAAACCTGCCTTACTATTTACCTCCGATAAAGTGGGGTAAACGTGAATGCCGGTTAAAGCAGAAACCGGTAACTTTTTCGACATCGCTAATACTACTTCGTGGATTAATTCCCCCGCAGACTCCCCGACGATGTGCGCCCCTAAAATTTGACCGTTGCCTAAAGTAATAATCTTAGCAAATCCTATGGTCGCCCCTTCTGCTTGGGCGCGATCGACTCCAGAAAAAGGTTGTTTTAAAACACTAATTCTCTTCCCATGCTTTTTTCTTGCTTCCGCTTCAGTCAGCCCCACTCGCGCCAATTCCGGATCCGTAAAAGTCGCCCAAGGAATTACCCGATAATTTACTTTGCTAAACGGGAAAAATAAAGCATTTGTTAATACTACCACTGCCTCGTAACCGGCCACATGAGTAAACTGATAGCCGCCAATAACATCGCCGCAAGCATAAATTTTGGGGTTGGTAGTTTGCAACTTTTTATTAACTTTAATTCCGTGTTTGGCAACCTCCACGCCGGCAGCTTCTAAGTTCAAAGATTCCACGTTGGGAGTTCTTCCCGCCGAGACTAAAATTCTATCGACGGTGACGGTGTGACCGGCAGCGGTTAACTGTTTTTTGCCGTCAACAATTTCTACCTTTTCCGCCCGCGCTTGACGCAAAATTCTAATACCTTCTAATTCCAATTGTTGCTCTACCACTAAAGCTGCTTCTGGGTCTTCTTTTGGTAATATTTGTTCCCGACTGGAAATTAAAGTGACTTGACTGCCCAAACGAGCGAAAGATTGCCCCAATTCGCAACCGATAGGACCGGCACCAATTATTGCTAAAGATTTCGGTAATTCGGTAATCGAAAATATCTGTTCGTTGGTGAAAAATTCCGCCTCTTTTAATCCTTCTATCTGGGGAACTTTCGGTCGAGAACCGGTGGAAATTACAAAGGCCCTTGCTGTTAGTTTTTTGTCGTTAACTTCAAAGGTTTTCTCATCGATAAACTTACCCTCTCCAAAAATAACCTCCACTCCCAAATCTCTAAATCTTTCTGGGGAGTCGTGAGGTTCGATGTTTTTAATTACTTGTTGAACGTGACCCATTGCCTTAGCAAAATCTATTGCTGGAGGTTCGGTGTGGATGCCAAAACGGGCGGCATTTTTTACTTCGTAAGCGACGCGGGATGCGTGGATAAACGATTTGCTGGGAACGCAACCGAACCAGAGACAATCTCCACCGAGGCGATCGCGTTCTACTAATGCTACTTTTGCTTTTAATTGTGCCGCAGCGCTGGCAACTACTAAACCGCCAGAACCGCCGCCGATGATTACAATGTCGTATTCTACTGCCATGATGTTAGTTGTTAGTTGTTAGTTGTTAGTTGTTAGTTGTTGGTGAAATAAAAATGTAGGTTGGGTGGAGCGAAACGGAACCCAACAGGGAGCATCTCAATTTTGTAAAAACCCAAAAATTGAACGCTTTAGGTCAGAGGTCAGAGGTCAGAGGTCAGAGATGTTTGAGGTTCGAGTGCGCAATGCGCACCTTACAAAATCTCAGAAACCAGGTTTTTTGAAAAAACCTGGTTTCTTAAGCAAACTCTAGACCGCAGCATCCGTCGGGGTGGATGCTTCTTCTGGGGAATTATTGAAGAATTTTTGAGTCGTCCAATAAGTTAGAATATGAGAAAGCAACCCCATCGGGCCGGCAAACAAACAGAGGATTAAAGAATGGGTCGTCCAAACACCCGTCCGCTGTCCTTCTAAATAAACATAGCGACCCAGAAACAAATCTAAAACTAAAAAATGGATCCAACCAGTGGCGGCGGCGCGTTCGTCGGCAAAAAAGCGGGCAATATCTGCTAATTTGGGATTTGATAAAGCGGCGGCATTTTCAGGGGTAATGCTAATAACAAAAAGGTAAATATATAAAGCCGCTAAAACTGCAAAAGGAATAAAAGACGAGATTACTTTTTTGGTAATTCCCCATTTGGGTAGAAAAATGATTAAAAACCAGAAGGGTAAAACAAAAAGATTGGCACCGTTGAAAATTAGATCGAGTGTCATTATGAATCTATAGAGGTATGAGAATGTTAAAACAGCTTTTCAGTAAATCTTACGCTATTTTAGCGCAAATGTCCGTCGGTAGTCTGGCTTTATTTTTTAGTTTAGAATTTTTTTGCTGGCCCGGTTCTTCAGTTGGGGTGTCCCAGAGGAGGGACGAAGGGAGAGTTAACTATATTTTAGCTCAAAAATCCGATGAGGAAATAACTCATAAATTAACAAGGGCTAACAATCATTTTGGTTTTAATTTGTTTTTGGAGATTGCTAAATCTGAGAGGAAAAAAAATATTTTTATTTCTCCGAGTAGTATCGCGATCGCCCTTTCGATGACTTACAACGGCGCTAGGGGAGAAACCCAAGAAGCGATCGCTCGAACTCTCAATATTTCCGACATGAGTTTGACAGAAGTCAACCAAGGAAACCGCACTCTTTTAAGTTTTTTAGAAACCCTCAACCAAGAAGTTCAACTATCAACTGCAAATTCCCTCTGGTTGCGGCAAGATTTTAAATTTAATCCCGATTTTATCGCCAACAATCAACAGTTTTACAACGCCGAAGTCAGACAAATTAATTTTACCAGCGAAGAGGCATTACCTCTAGTTAATAACTGGGTCCAAGAAAATACCCACGGTCAAATAAAAAACATCATCAATAGTTTACCACCCAGTGCCGTAATGGTCTTGTTAAATGCGGTTTATTTTCAAGGCAATTGGGAGCAAAGTTTCGACGAATTGGAAACCAAAGAAGGCTCTTTTACCTTGGCGGATGGCACCGTTAAAAACTTACCGATGATGTCTCAGTCAAGCTCCTTTCCTTACTTTGAAAACGAATTTTTTCAAGCCATAGCATTACCTTATGGCGAAGGTAGGTCGAGTATGTATCTATTTTTGCCCCGTCAGGAAGTAGGTTTAGACGGATTTTATCAGCTATTAAATCGGGAAAATTGGCAAAATTGGATGTTGCAATTTGACTATGGGGAAATTACTTTGGCTTTGCCCCGCTTTAAGGCAGAATATGAAGTCAAACTCAACGACGTCTTAAAAAGTTTGGGGATGCAAATAGCCTTTGAACCGGGAGTGGCAGATTTTTCTGGAATGCACGATACCCAGCAAAAATTATTTATTAGCGAGGTCAAACAGAAAACTTTTTTAGAAGTAAACGAAGAGGGAACCGAAGCAGCAGCTTCTACGGGAGTTAGCATAACTTTAAGAAGCGGGCCCAAGAGGTTTGCCATGACGGTCGATCGCCCATTTTTTCTGGCGATTATGGATAATGAAACTGGCTGTATTTTATTTATGGGAGCTATTACCAATCCCTCAAGTAATTAACAATTAACAATTGACAACAAGGGTGCATCTAATTTTTTCCAACCCCAAAAATCTCAAACAAAAAAACTGCTTAAAATTCCTAAAAGTTTTGGTAAATTATTAAGATAATATTCATCTAAATCTATGACTACAGTTTGAGACTCAAGCTCCAAAAATTGCCAATTAGTGCCATTAGTAACCGACCCATAAATTTTAGTTATTTCGTTACCTTCTCTTCGGTTAAAAATTTGAGCGCCGACCATTTCAGCAATACATTGAGCCAACCCAGATTTGAGATTATCGTTTTTAGCTTCTACCAAGGTAACTACTGGAGCTTCAATTAAAAGTTGTTGCGGGGAAAGGCTCATAATAAAATCGCAAAAACCGTTCAATCCTCGTTCCACATCCACGTTAAATTCTAATCCAGAAAAAAGACTAACTTTATTAGCATTTTTTTGTTTTATTTCTGCTAATATCGGCGCGATAATAAATTCCGATTTCGCTTTTTCAGAACCAATTGCCAGTCCTAAAGGAAGATAGCATTTTAAAAAATCTTGGAGCATTTGACTGGGAGCAACTTCTGGCAAATTATTAAACTTCCCGAGAGTTTCGCTCAAGGTTAGATTAAATTCTTTTTTCAGTTCCTCCAAAGTAAATTTGCTGTAAGGCATGGGTTTCTCCAGTTGTTAATTGTTAATAAGCGTAATCTTAGCTATTTTCTACTTGTTGAAAAATTCGATAAGCTCCACAAACTGCCTCGATACATACTCCTCCTTCCAGTCGAATCCAAATTTCGCTACCATCAGAATGTTTCCAGTGTTGGTATCCACCTGCTGTGGTCTTACCTTGTTTAAACCCTGCTTTTTCTAGTTCTTGGTCTGCTTCTGTTGGAGTTTTTCCAGTTAGATCGGGTAAACTTTGCGCGGCAGGTCTTTGAGTAAAAGATGATGCTTCACCGTTGTTAGATAAAGGAGAAATGAAAACAAATTAATTCTATCATTTTGTGCTGAACGAGTATTTGGGGTTTCCTGTTGTTTGAAAAGGTGCGCAACGCGCACCCTACTAGCTAATTGTTAATTGTAAGGTGCTAGCTAATTGTTAATTGTAAGGTGCGCAATGCGCACCCTACTAATTGTTAATTATTAAGGGTCTTCGGTACTTAATCTGCTAAAACTAAATTTGACGCTTTCGGGAACTCTTAACTGGGAACTCTTAACTGGGAAGAAAAACATTAAAAATGACGCAATCGCCAGTTAATAAAAATTTTTTACTAATTAAATGTACTGATTAGTAAAGAAAAAATCCCAAACCTGTTCCCCGTTCCCCGTTCCCCGTTCCCGAAAGTAATAATTTAGCATACTTTATACCGAAGAGCCATTATTTAATTATTAATTATTAATTATTAATTAGCTAAAGAATTAGCGCACAAAATCCCCGAGGCAGCCACCGCCGGCACCCCAATACCCGGCATCGTACTATCCCCCACCCGAAACAAACCCTTAATCGGAGTTTGAGGGCCGGGAAAAGTACCCTTGCCCGCCGCAATAGCTGGCCCGTAAGTCCCATTATAACGGCGCAAAAACCGACTGTGGGTCAGTGGCGTACCGATTAACTCCAAAGTCACCCGCTGCCGGACGTCGGGAATTACCCTTTCCAAGGCCCGAAATAAAGGTTCGGTCTTTTCCCGCTTCCTTTCCTCGTAAAACTCGTCCTTGCGCCAACCCTCGAAAGGTTCCAAACTGTAAACATGAACCGCATAATGCCCCTCCGGTGCCAAACTGGGAGCCCAAACCGAAGGAATAGAAATCATACAAGTATTGCCCGGGGCGGCAATATCCGTATCTCCTCGATGTACTACCACATGATGGCCGGTCAAATCTGCCAAACCCTCCGAATTAATACCTAAATGTAAGTGCATAAAACTATCAACCGCCGGAGTCGCCAAGGCAGCATTCCGATAAGAAGCCGGTAAATCCTCTGGGTCAAGCAGTTTAGTATAAGTGTCCCAAACCGTTGCATTAGAAATAACTATAGGGGCGCGAAGAACTTCTCCCCGGCGCAACTGCACCCCGATCGCTCTCCCGGACTCCACCACAACCCTTTCCAGATGGGCACCGAGGCGCAACTGCCCCCCCCAACGTTGCAAACCGCGAACCAAAGCATCGACGATCGCCCCGCTGCCCCCAAGGGGATATTCGATAACCGAGTTAGAGCGTTCTCCGAACATAAAAGCAACTTCTGGGGCGATGGTTTCCTCGGCCTTGAGACCGGAGAGGAGGAAACACTCTATATCTATGAGTCGGCGAACCCAAGGATCCGTCACATATCGATCCATAATACGACCCACCGAACCGGCAATGTCCGGCAGCAACGGTAACTGCTTTAATAAAGAGAGACCGTAACGAGTTAGCAACAGAGGGACGACCCAAAAATCTGCCCTCAAAGCGATGGCCGGAATTTCCCGCAACCCGCCATACAAGCGCAATAAATGTTGTTGAAACCGTTCCAGTTCCCGGGCCCCGGTGGCGCTGAAGTTGCCAACTTCTTCCAGATAGCGGTTAGGATCCGCATAAACCGGCAAACTGCCTTCGGGAAAGTGATAATGGCCCATGGGGTCGTAGGGGACAGTGGCCACCGACTCCCCGAGAAGGTCCAAAACTTGCTTGAGGGGGTTGAGGCTGTCGGAGGCCGCGAGGCCGCAATAAAAGGATGGGCCAGAGTCGAAGTGAAATCCTTGGCGCTGGAAACTGTGGGCCGCCCCTCCGGGAATGGTATGGCTTTCGCAAACTAGAGTTTTTTTGCCGTAGCGGGCCAACATGGCAGCGGCCACCAAACCGCCGATACCGCTACCGACAACTATTACATCAAAATCGTTCATAAATCCAATTATTTAACTTTTGACAAGATGGGTATAACCCTTTTTTAATCTCAGATAGGCTAAGAGCTGCCCAATGCCTGTCTTAGTAATATAATTGAAAAGACCGTTAAGAGCTATTTGTTGGCAGGGCAATTAAATATTAACAATAGACAATTAACAATTAGCAATTAAGCGGATAACAGGCAGGATGCCTGTTTTACCAATTAACAATTAACAATTAACAATTAACAATTAGCAAGAAAAAAAGACAATATTTGCAATACGTTGTTGATGGAGAAAAATATGGAATATTCATCTATTTTAAATGAGGTGGTAGAGCAACTCGAAGGAGAAGCAAACCGCAGCAGAATTAAAAAGATACTGTTTTGTGCCGCACGGGGTAAATGGGAAAACGATACTAGAAAAATAGAAGAATGCGACTTGCGCTCTTTAATCTCGGAAGTGTGGCAAAATAATAGCAATTTAGGACAGGTTGACGATTTATTAGGACGGATAGTATCCAAGGTTAATAAAAAAACAGAATATGGTTTAGTTGCTAATAAAATCATAGAGAATCTGGCAAGACTCTACTCTAACGAACCAGAAGTAACGACTATGGAAACAACCATTTCTAATTTGTGGGAGTCGCCAGTGGCAACTCAATTAGACGAACCTTTAAACGAGGAACTCGAAGAGGAAAATTACGACGAAAGGGCTCCGGGGGATTTGTTCGACGTTCGGCAAAAAATTATGCAAGGCGCGAATCCTTTAAAGGCAAAAATATTGATTTTTTCTGCAGTAGAACGTCAGTTTAATTTTAGCGATCGCGACTGGCTGAATTTAAAGACTAGAACTCTCGACAATTTGCTCAGGCAATTATTTAATGTATGTACGAATACAACAGATTTAGAATCTCAGCTTTATAGCGCGGCAAGTCTCCTCGAAGATGCCGACGAAAATACTCAAATAGCCAGTACGATTATTGGAGCTATTAAAGGCTGTTACGAGCAAGGGGGTCCTCCAGTTTTTGAGGAGGAAAAAGAGCCCGTTGCCGTGGATAATTCTCGGGAAGCGATCGCCTCCCACGAAGAAGAAGAAGAGGGAACTGTTTACCACGAATGGGAACAACCCGCCGCCAAAAATATCGAGGATGATGGTAGTTTCAACTTAGGGGAAATTACCCTGATAAATCAGGAGGCAGTGGGGAATTATAATCCTGATTTTGATAGCAGTTTACCATCTTTAGGGTTTACCAATTATGGAAATACTACGGAACCTAAAGACAGGGAAGAAGAAGAGGAAGAATTGGAAGAAACTATAGCATTACCAGGGCAACAGCCATTCAATTTAGAAGCGCTTCGAAGGGATGAAAGAGAAATAGAACCTGAAATAGAACCTGAAATAGAACCAAAAGGAGGAGAAAGTAAGAAGATATTAGAAACCATCAAGCAAAAACTCAGCTTAGAAGATGAGATAAAAGCATTAGTCGATAATGGAGTGAATGCCATGACTAAAAGCATGGAGCAAGAATTTAGCAAGCTAGAAACTGTCCTAGAAGGTTCTTTGGCGGGTGAGGAAGAAGAAAAACATTTATCCATGAAATATCAAGCTTTGAGTAAATTTGTGGGTCGGGTGATGAAAATGTCGAGTAAATTTCAACAAATCCTCAGCCAATTGGAGCTAGAAGAAAGAAAAAAAAGGGGTTTAACTGATGCTAAAAATCTCTTAGAAGCCTATTTAGAAAACAGCGATATTTCTGTAGGCACAGAACAGAAAATTCTCGACTTAGCAAAGGAAGGAAATCCTAAAGCGATCGCCTCCATAATCAATCGATATCTCAAACCCGCGAAAGTATCAACCATCGCAGGGTGGAAGGGCGAGTGTCTCCATATTATCTTGGAGTCTGAGGAAGTACCAAATCAACAATCTTACGCTCCCTTTGTCGAGAAAAAAATTATCGCTTTAAAATCTGACTCTCTAAAAAATGTCAAAATTCACGGCAGAAAGTCTGGCAAGAAATCAATAGTTTGGACTAAAGTAGTTGAATATTAATTGTCAGTTGTTAATTGTCAATTGTTAATTTCCCATGGACAATTCCCCATTCCCAATTCCCAAATATTAATTATGAACCCTGGAGAAATACTCAGAAAATACACCGCTGGAAATAGCAACTTTCAAGGCGAAAACCTCAAAGGCATACAGCTAAGTGAAGCCGATTTAATAGGTGCAAACTTTAGCAATGCCGACTTGCAAAACGCAAATTTCGTCTTAGCATATTTAAGTCGGGTAAAATTTCATCATGCCAACTTATCGAATAGCAAACTAAGCGGCGCCTATCTAAACCAAGCAAACTTCCAATCAGCAGAGCTCCACGATGCAGATCTCCACGGCGCCTCCCTCCAAAATGCAGACTGTCGCATGGCAAATATGCCTTTGGTAACTCTGCTGGATGCTAATTTGAGCGAGGCAGATCTGCGCGGAGTTAATTTACAAGGGGCCGACTTGCGGGGCGCTTGTCTGCGCGGTGCCAATTTGCGGGCCGAAAGGAGAGCTTACGAAGGCGCTAACTTGCGCGGTGCCAATTTGCGCGGTGCCGACTTGCGCGGTGTCAACCTCACCGGTGCAGATCTGACTAAGGCGGATCTCAGGGAGGCAAATTTAACGGAAGTCATCCTCCGAGGCACGAAATTGAGCAAGGCAAATTTGAGCAAGGCTATTTTAACGGGCGCGTTTCTCACGGAAGCTAATTTGGCCGGTTCTAACTTGTCGTCGGCGGTGATGAAAAATGCCAAAATGGAGAGGGCGGGATTGATGGATGCGGAAATGGCGGATGTCAATTTAGCCGGTGCCACCATGCCCGATGTCAAGTTAGGTAAGGCTAATCTCACGAGGGCTAATTTAACTCGGGCTAATTTGGTAAGGGCAGATCTGAGTCGCGCCAATTTGAATCAAGCGGATCTAACTGGAGCAGATTTAACCGATGCCTACCTCGCCAGAACTAACCTGCGCCATGCAATAATGAGCGATAGTATATTGACCAGAGTTGAATTAAGCACTGCCAATTTAACTGGCGCGAGCTTGCAGGGCGCAACTATGCCTTCTGGAGAAATTCACGATTAAGTAGGGCTTGCTGTCGGGAACCGAAAAGCTGACGATTTTGGTAATAGGTAATAGGTAATAGGTAATAGGTAATGGGTAATAGGTAATAGGTAATAGGGAATAGGGGATAGGTAATAGGGAATAGGGAATAGGTAATAGGGAGTAATGCAATTACCCATTACCCATTACCCATTACCCATTACCCATTCCCTGCTATTTAATATTAGAATAAGCCCCTCGAACGCGGGAATTAACTCCGCTTTTCCAGGTAGAATCTTCAAGATTTTTCCAGGTCAAATTAGCGGGAACTGACAGAGGATTAATCGAATTAAAACTAACAGTAATCCGACTAACAGCAATAGGAACTACTTGCACTTGTCGCAGTTTTAGGGTATCCAAATCGAACAAAACCCGCCCGATAATATGGTTGTTGCTAGACCCAAGAGAAGGGTGGATAAAATTACCCAAACTTTCAAACATTACCCCTTTTTTGCCGTTAAGAGACTCTACCACTCGTACCGGTTCGACGTGATGGGGGCCGTGACCGAAAACGATGTCGCCGTTGTAATATTTGATGAATTTTACCCCAGTATTAAGTAACTGTTTTTGAGTTTCCTTAGTCCAACTGTGGATGGATAAAATCCGCAAATCTGCATCGGCATCTCGGAGCGATCGCAACACGGTTAATTCGTCAGTCTGACAAGTCACATAAGTGCAGTCGCCCTGAGCCATATAAATATTAGCAAAAGCAACCTTTATCTCGCGACCTTTAATCTTAAAAGTTTGAACCCGTGCAGTTTTTTGAGTTCCCACTCCATGCCACAACCAATTAGCATTCAATTCTTCCGTCAATCTTTCCATGTGTTTTGAAGAAACAAAAGCCCCATTTTCCCCATTCTCGGAACTCGGACAATCTCGCGTATGATTGTTAGCCAAACCAATAATATTAAAGCCCTTTTCATAAGCTTTAGCCACGTTATCGGGGTGAGACATAAAGGCAAAAGAGCGTTTCTTTCTCGGTGCCCAAAATCTTTGACAAACGGTGCCGATGGTACTTTCCCAATTCAAAAAAGATAAATCCCCGCGATCAACTTTTCCATCGGGGTCAAAATAATCGAGTCGTTCGGCAAAATTAGTCTTTACTCCGTGGAATTTATCCGTCAATTTGTAAGGTTGGGTGTGGGTGTATCCCATGCCAGAATCTCCGACACCGCGAAGGTCTAAAAATGCCTCAGTTTCTTCTCCCGCCAGAGGAATTGCCCCTAAAGAATCTTCAGAATTGCTTTGGTTTGTTTCTTTGCTCAAACTAACAGCAATTACCGCTTCGGTAGGTTCGGGAATTGGTGGCGGGGTGGGGATGGGAGTTGGGGTAGGAATGGGAGAGGGAATATCTACTAAATATGGGGGCAGATTTTTGGTGTCTAAACTGCCCACAGTTGCAACATTTTCTGGTTGTATTTTTAGAGATTTTGAGACTTCTGCAGGAATTTTTAGATTAAAAAAGTCGCTCAAAATTAGAAGTAAATAAGCGGCAATGTTGGCGGCAAACAGCCAGTAAATTCTTTTCATGGTACAAATCAATTAACAATTAACAATTATAGCATTTCCCGTATCGCTGAGGTACAAGAAAAAAAAGCTTTTTGGTAATAGGGAACGCGGTAATGGGTAATCGGAATGCCATTCTTTACAAGAAAAAAATACCATTCTTTATTTTTGCTGCATATTCGATGCTCCCCATTACCCATTACCCATTACCCATTACCTCAATAAAAAATGTACCTTTTCCTTCTGGGGACAATGCTATAACAATTAGGTTGGTTTTAGATAATTCACGGGTCAGAAACCGGGTTTTTTGAGATAATTCACGGGTCAGAAACCGGGAATAAGCGCAAAAACCCGGTTTCTTAATACTCATATTACCCAGAAACCGGGTTTTTCTAAAAAACCCGGTTTCTTAACTCCCAGTAGCTAAAACAAAAAATAACGCTGGGCCATCGGTAAAACTGTAGCCGGTTCGCAAGTCAACAACTCCCCATCTGCCCTCACTTCGTAGGTTTCCGGGTCAACTTCTATGCGAGGTAAAGCGTCGTTTAATTTTAAATCCCGCTTTCCTATATTCCTGGTATTAGAAACAGCCACCGCAGACTTATGTAACTTTAACTCCGAGGCAATGTCTCGCTCTAACGCTGCCTGAGAAACAAAAGTTAAAGAAGTAGCAGCGATCGCCCCTCCAAAGCTACCAAACATCGGTAGTATATGTACTGGTTGCGGCGTGGGTATGCTGGCATTAGCATCGCCCATCTGCGCGTAGGCGATCGCTCCCCCTTTAATAACTATCTCCGGTTTCACCCCAAAAGTAGCCGGTTGCCACAAACACAAATCCGCTAACTTACCCTCTTCCACCGAACCCACATACTCGGCGATACCGTGAGTAATGGCCGGATTAATGGTATATTTAGCGATGTATCGCTGGGCGCGGAAATTATCGTTTTGGCTCAAATGCCGACTTTCCCCTTCTTGAAAAGGAGGGTTTAACGGCGGCAGAAAACCGCGCTGCACTTTCATTTTGTGCGCTGTCTGCCAAGTGCGGATTATCGTTTCCCCAACTCGCCCCATTGCCTGGGAGTCTGAAGCGATAGTGCTAAACGCGCCTAAATCGTGCAAGATGTCCTCGGCGGCGATAGTTTCGCGACGGATCCGCGACTCGGCAAAAGCCACATCTTCGGGAATAGAGCGATCGAGATGGTGGCACACCATCAACATATCCAGATGTTCCTCCAGGGTGTTGAGAGTATAGGGGCGGGTGGGGTTGGTGGAAGATGGCAAAACGTTAGCTTCGCCGCAGACTTTGATAATATCTGGGGCGTGTCCGCCGCCGGCACCTTCGGTGTGATAGGTATGGATGGCGCGATTTTTAAAAGCAGCGATCGTGTTTTCTACAAAACCGGCCTCGTTGAGGGTGTCGGTGTGGATGGCAACTTGGATATCGTATTCGTCGGCAACGGTCAGACAAGTATCGATCGCAGCCGGCGTAGTGCCCCAGTCCTCGTGCAATTTCAAACCCATCGCCCCCGCTAACACTTGTTCGACAAGTCCCTGGGGCTGACTGCTGTTGCCCTTGCCCAAAAAACCGAGATTTATCGGGAAGGCATCTGCAGCTTGTAACATTCGGTGGATGTTCCAGGGACCGGGAGTGCAGGTAGTAGCGTTAGTACCCGTGGCAGGACCGGTGCCGCCGCCTATCATAGTAGTAATGCCGGAAGCGATCGCCGTTTCTATTTGTTGGGGGCAGATAAAGTGAATGTGAGAATCAATCCCCCCCGCCGTGAGAATCATGCCTTCCCCCGCCACTGCTTCGGTGCCCGGACCGATAATAATATCTACATTGTTTTGAATGTAGGGATTGCCCGCTTTGCCTATTTTATAGATTTTACCATCTTTAATACCAATATCCGCTTTGACGATGCCCCACCAATCGAGAATGAGAGCGTTAGTGATTACCGTGTCAACCGCGCCATCGGCATTAGAGATGGGAGACTGCCCCATGCCGTCGCGGATGACCTTGCCCCCGCCGAATTTGACTTCATCGCCGTAGGTGGTATAGTCGCGTTCGACCTCGATAAAAAGGTCCGTGTCTGCCAGACGGACGCGATCGCCCACCGTGGGCCCGTAAGTTTCCGCATAAGCGCGGCGATCCATTCTGTAAGCCATATTTTAGTTTAATTTAGGTTAATTTATTGTAGTTTATAACAGATTCGGTCAATTTGGTAGGGTGCGCTGCGGCGCACCTTACGAGAGACTTTCTCAAAAATCCCCAAATTTTATTTGTGGACATTCCATGGTTTTTATTTGTGTTTAATAATAGTAAGGTGCGCGGTGCGCACCCTACTTAAGACTTTCTAAAAAATGCACAAACGGTTTAAAAGACTGGGGGCAGCGATCGCTTATTTTCTGATAGTCGGCACTACCTAATATTAACGGCGCATCCGTTGATTCTTGATACTTTTTACCGCAACTTTAAAAAAGTCTTTCGACTATGCGTTTGGGAGGTAAATCGTGATTTTGTTCCTCCACTGGAATTTTCCACGAAATCTTAAACGAATCAACGCAAAAATATTCTTTTAACTGTTCTTCAGCAGCGAGAATTAATACTTCTAAATCGTGTTGAAAACAAAAAACCTTAAATCGCTCTCGAAATCGAGAATCATCTGCCAATCCTTTTACTTCCAAAGCGCGAGAAAACCTCTCCATTATTCCTGCTTCTAATTCCGCAAAAGTTTCGTGGGGAAAACCTTTATTTTTAGGATATAAATCCGGCATAACTGCTACAATTACATCGGGTTGATTGCAGATAATATCGACTGCCAACTTGGGCACTGTTAACAACAAAAATTTTTTAGCATCCCCAGTTTTAGCAGTATAAAAACTTATGCCAATACCCAGATTATTTTTTTC
This sequence comes from uncultured bacterium, assembly GCA_964609515.1. Classification (GTDB taxonomy): domain Bacteria; phylum Cyanobacteriota; class Cyanobacteriia; order Cyanobacteriales; family Microcoleaceae; genus CALKCV01. The sequence goes on from CAZSTZ010000018.1 coordinate 16,531, forward strand.
ATCAATTAAAGGAGCCAACAATTCTTCCATTGCTTTTTTATCAGACTTTCCCTCAACAAAAATCTTAATTATCATGCCATCAACTCCAATTGTTCGCTCCAATGTAAATATTCTACTTCGTGGCTGCCCAAATCCTTAAGCATATCTACGATTACTGGAAAATTCCCCGGTTTTATAAATTCAGTTGTATCCTGGGGTTTTCTAATAACAGCAATTTTAGAAATCTCGAAAAATTGCAATAAAAAAGAAGCATGAGTAATAGCAAAAACCTGAGTTTTTGCCGCCGCTTCCTCAAGAAAAGCTGCCAGAAGCTCGAACATTTTTGGATGAAGACAATCTTCGACTCCATCGATGCAAATTAAAGAGGGCGGTTGGGGGTGCAGACAGATGCAAAACCAACAAATAGCTAGCAGACTGCCATCGGCTAAATCGCCAATTTTTAACTCTCCATCGAGGTTTTTTTCTTCTACAAATGCCATAACTTCTCCTGAATTTTCCAGAGCTTTTATTTGAAAAGTTTTAAACTTAGCAATTTCCCCCCTTAAGTGTACTTGTATGTTGCGAAATATCTTTGGATATTCTTTCATAAAATAGTACAAAACCGAACTGATATTTCCGCAGTCATCATCCAGTATTGGTTCTGGTTTTATAAGCACCGGTTGACTAATTTTTTCTCTGGCAATATTAAAGGAACTGTAAAACTTCCAACCGCCGATATATTCCCGCAATTTATAAAGACTTACCATTGCCGGATTGTCGATTTTACTTAAGGCGAGTTCCTTGGGAAGAACGGTTATTTCTTCCTCTAATTTTGCTCCTACTTTACCGCGATTTTCTTTAACATCTAATAAAATAGAAGGTTCTTGGTGTCCGTTAAAAGGTTTAACTGTTTCTACTCTTTCCCAGGCAATTTCTGGGGCACGAACCGGCCCTAATATTTCTCCCGAATAGCGCAGGATTGTAGTTTCGTCCAGGTCAATTTCTAACTGCCATTGAATCTTTTCTTCCCCGCCGACGTGGAAGACATTTTCGCCAAGAGAACCGGCGAGTATTTCTGGAGAAATAGCTTTTGTCATGCCATTTCTCAGCAGCTTGAGAAATTCAAACAAACAGGTTTTCCCCGCCCCATTTGCTCCTACAATTATTTCTAAATCTGAGAGGGTGGCGCTAAAATCTTTAAATGCCCGATAACCTTTAATGTTAATAAATTGTATTCGAGGATATTGCATAGTTTTTTTGTAGTTTGTAGTAATCGCGGAGCGCGATCGAAAAGTTTGTAGTAATCGCGGAGCGCGATCGAAGCAGTTTATAGTAATCGCGGAGCGCGATAAAAGCAGTTTATAGTAATCGCGGAGCGCGATAAAAGTAGTAATCGCGGAGCGCGATAAAAGCAGTAGGTTGGGTTGAGGAACTAAACCCAAGGTTAATAATGTTGGGTTGCGTTTCACTCCACCCAACCTACAATTTTGCTACTCAACTCTTGCTTCTAACTTTCTGCTAATTTACCTTCTATTTTAGCATTAAAACCGTAAACTTGGCGGCTGCCAACAAAAGGAACTAAAGTCACTTCTTTTTCGTCTCCCGGTTCAAATCTGACGGCGGTACCTGCGGGAATATCCAAACGCATTCCTTTGGTTTTTTCTCTGTCAAAATTCAGCGCTTCGTTGACTTCGTAAAAGTGGAAATGAGAACCGACTTGAACCGGGCGATCGCCTGCATTTGCTACTACTATCGTCAGGGTTTCTCGACCCGCATTTAATTCGATATCTCCACCAGCAACAATTATTTCTCCTGGAATCATTTTTTCCTCCTTATTTAATTTGGGAATGGGGAATGGGGAATGGGGAATTGTTAATTGCCTCAACTAATTGGGTTGTGAACTGTTACCAATTTAGTACCGTCGGGAAAAGTAGCTTCGACTTGTACTTCTTTGACCATTTCCGGGATGCCATCCATGACATCTTCTCGGGTTAATAAAGTAGTTCCATAACTCATTAATTCGGCAACGGTTCGACCTTCCCTCGCCCCTTCCAAAATGGCGGCAGAAATGTAAGCAACTGCTTCTGGATAGTTTAATTTTAAACCTTTTTCTTTCCGCCTTTCTGCCAGTAAAGCAGCAGTAAAAAGCAGCAGTTTGTCTTTTTCTTGGGGTGTTAGTTGCATGGTTTTGAATAAAAATTGTAACTAAGTTTACCAAACGCGGGGGCGACAGCTAGATTTGCCCAAAAAGGACAAGCGTAGTTGATGCCAAACCGCCATAAACCAGTTTCTCACGTCGGCGATCGAATTGCCTCGGTAGCGACATAAAATTCCTTCTGGCAGACGGGTAACGCCCGCTTGTCCGTCGCGAGGGGATGCCCCACCGCTTGCCTGCCAGAGATTGCGGGTTGTTTCTACTATCTCGGCGGTGGCGGGTTGCCCGAGCCAAACCAAACTCCCGGCGATACAACATCCAGCTAAACCTAACGGACTGTCGAGCATTTTTTCCCCTCCATCTAACCCCTGTCTGTCGATCCACAAAGGGCGATTTTCCCGCCAAATCTCCGTATGCGATCGCCACTTTCCCCCCAAAAAACGCTCGCCCCTAGCAGTTCTACCAAATCGTATTATTTCCCAACTCAACCAACTCGAATTTGGGGCTAATTCTACGATTAAATCTTGCCTGTAGTTGGCGGCATCGAAGAGAATTAACGGTTGGGGCAACCATTCCAAACAAGCGTTTTCTTCTATTTTTATCTTAATATTTTGTCTGGCTAAAATCTCTTTGCTGCGATAAATTTTACTGGCGGCGGCGGTGGTAATTAAAGCGTGAGTTTTTGGTTGCAAATGGAGGTCTATAGAAAGGCGATCGCCCCCAACAACTCCCCCGGCAGTATGCAATATTACGCTATGACAAACCTCGTTTCCTTCTGGATAAAAAGGCCGTTGAACTTTTAAAGGAGCTTGATTTTTACTGGATAAAACTACAGTAGCATCATCCCGTAAGCCATATTCTAAATTGAGGCTGCCGTGCCATCCTTGTAATTCCATAATAAAAAATATTAACTACTCTTAAAATACCTTCGCCATTTTTCTTTTTGTCCGTTGAAGTGCAACGGAACCCAACATCTTCGTTGGGTTCCGTTGCACGGAGCCCGACTTACAATTCTACAATTCATCGGCATTTTCCATTTTGGCGAAGGTATTGCTCTTAGAAACCCGGTTTCTTTAAGAAACCGGGTTTCTGTGGTTTAGGGTTTCTTCCCCCGCATCTAATAAAAGAAGAAATGAAAATCAATAGCTAATTGCTAATTGCACAAATTAACAATTAGCAATTAGCAGATTCTTAACTTTCGCTAGCAGTAGCTAACTCGGGGCTGGAATTTTTACTGTTATTGCTTTTTTTGCCCTTAGATTTGTTATTGGAAGTTTCGCTTTCTGCGATTACTTCCGAAGTGGGCTTCAGCATCGGACTTCCATCCTTGTCCCCTTGCACTACGCCTAAAATTAAGTCGGAATGCTCCTGACACTTCTGGCGGCATAGCTCTACTTCTGCGATGGTTTTAGTTAGCTGAGAAATAATATTTTTCACAGATTTGCTATCTAAAGCTTGAGCAATTTCTGTTTCGTTTAATTCCGCTTCTTTCCCCGCAAAAACCTTTTCTACCATCGAAGCAATGCTGAGATAATCTTGTTGGGCCTGAATTTTTTGGGCCACTAAATCGATTAATTCTATCAAATTATTTCCAGCTTCTTCAATGGGAAGTAATTCTCGATCCGTATCTTTTTTAGTTCTCGCCATAATGACATTCTCCTCGGTAAATCCATTGGCAAAATATTGGGGCGGCAGCAGTCCTTCTTCCCAAAGCAGTTCGATATAGTTTTTAGCTTTTTCTCTGTTATTTTTGGTGTCTTTACTGCTACCTTCTATCTCAACTAGAAAGCCTGTCCATTTTGATTGAGGTATCCCCACATCATCAATTACTAGGTAATAACATTTTTTCATTGACGATTGACTTGTGGTGTCTCCTTTATTTTAACACAGTTTTTCGCCGTGCGAGCGCTCCGATTTTCTAAGTTTTTGACCGGCAATTTTAGCAGCAAATTTGGCCCTTTTTTTGCTAGAAAATCGGATGGGCCTAGCTCCCCGTTGCTAAAGACAGCGATCGCCATTTACTACTAGAAAGTCTATCTTAGAAACCCGGTTTTTTCATGCATACCGGGTTTCACAGACCGCCTCTCTAGGTTAAAAAAGCGATCGCTCCCTTCAACAAACAGGCAACCCCTTCTATCGGCAATCTTACCGCTCCCCGCTAATTTGTACCAACGCGGTTCTTTTGCGGGGACCGTCGAGCTCGAAAAACAAGACCGACTGCCAAGTGCCTAAAGTTAGTTTACACTAGCGCAACGCAAATTGAACCATTATAGCCTTTTTTTTGCCCAAACTCTATCAGCCGTCTATCAGAACGCCGATTTTGAGCCGGTTCTATCAAGCACTGTTAGGCAGCACGACACTCTATCAATCAACTATCAATCAAGGGGGCATAGCCTCTCTCTCCCTAGGGATAGCCACCGAACCTTCGGAGAAAGTTAGACGGGGGCAAGCTCGCCCCCTCATCGGTTAGCTCAAGCTCTTGAGAGCGTCAATCCAAGTCTCACGGCGGGTTAACTTGCCATGCTTGCGAACATCATCTTTACTCAGCCCTAGGGTAGTGGCGACAGTAGGTCTTGAGTTCGTTAAAATCCATCAGTGCTATATCGGCTGCAGCCGCCGCCCCTACCCTAGCCGGTGCTGGCTTGGCTGCTGTTTGTGTCGAGTGCGATCGCCGTTCCTCATCTTCCACCACGATAAAGAAAAGACGGCCACCGATGTCTTGGGAAATGCCTGGGGAGCACGTCAGTTTTGTAAAAATATAGCAATTCGTTTAGGGGTTATCAAAAAGTTGAAAAAATCGGACCTTCTGTCTAAAGGCAAAGCTTTTCCCTTTTCCCTTCTTGCATGCATGCCCAACTGTTGCCTGTTGCCAGATGAGCTCTTGCCTAAAGCGGGATTGCTTCGTCCCTCGCAACCCTTCGCGCTTTTTGGTTCCCTTCAAAGGTGACGTGCTCCCAATGCCTGCTTCGATTTGTTATTTGGTATAGGAGCGTACCTCTTATAGCGCCGATAATTCGATACGAGCCGCCGTCTCCAGTCGGTATAATGCGCGGTCTTGTTCCTAACGAGTGAGTTCGGGTAGGGCGGCCCGATAGAGGTATACTCAAAGCGGCAGGGAATTGCGCTTTTGGGACTGTGGCAAGGGTGGGGAGGGTGGGGAGGGTGGGGCTCACAGGGGTAGGTTTTTTACAATTACCTTGTTAACGGGAGTGTGGGGAGTGTGTCCGGTGTGGGGAGTGTGGGGGGTTATTGCTCTAAAAAAATCAACATTTTAGCTGTCAACTAAAAATTACTGGCAGCATAAATTTTCTGCTCTGTAATTGTCAACTTTTCGATGGTAGCAGAGAACGAGCCAAATTGCAGAGGACATGGAAAACGCCATCCAGATGTCAAGAAACCCGGCTTTTTCATGCATACCGGGTTTCACCAGATAGCGCGAGCTCGGGTTTCACCAGATAGCGCGAGCTCGTACTACCAACCATCAAGCCGGCATCTCAAACTTTTCGCTACCCGACAAACCGAAAGCAGCATGAACAGCTTGCAAAGCCTTCACCCCATTTTCCTCATCCACTACGCAACTAATCTTAATCTCCGAAGTGGCGATCGTCAAAATATTAACCTGCGCGTCCGCCAACACCTTAAACATCTTCGCCGCTACCCCCGGATGGGAGATCATCCCCGCGCCGACAGCGCTAACTTTAGCGATCGCCCTCTGCAACTCCACATCTTGCCAACCGCACTCCGACGCATTTTCAGCTAAAATTGCTCGCGCCAACTCCGCATCCGCTTCGGCAACGGTAAACACCAGATCCCGAGTCAAAACCCCATTAACTCGGTGACAGCGTTGAGATTGAACGATGGTATCCACGCTAATATTTTTCTCGGCCAACAAACCAAAAATCTTCGCCGCCATTCCCGGGCGATCGGGAATTTGACGCACCGCCAAACGTGCCTGCTTGAGATCCAACGCCACCCCCCGCACTGCAGGAATAGACTCTTCCGGCAAAGACTCAACCTTCTCCTCTGGCAAGGGCGACACGTTCACCTCAAAAGCTTCGCACAAAACAGCCACCGCCTTATCGCAATCTTCCGCAGCAATAACGCAACTCACTTTCACCTCGGAAGTGGAAATCATCAAAAGATTGATTCCTGCATCGGCCAAAGCGGCAAACATCCGCGCCGCCACTTGCGGGCGTCCGATAATACCCGCCCCCGCAATGCTCACTTTAGCAATAGCCTTATCTTCCCCCTGGACCTCGGGTTCTCCCAAAACCGGATCGTTATTCTTACCCAGGGCCGGCAAAATTGCTTCCGCCACCGCCGTCGCTTTTTTGAGAACGTCTTTGCTGACCGTAAAAGCAATATCGTTAGTATTGCCTTCGTGAATTGACTGTACGATTAAATCGACATCGATATTTTGTTCCGCGATGCCGCCAAACAAGCGGGCCGCTACCCCCGGGCGATCGGGCACCCGCAACATCGACACTGCCGCTTGGTTCGTATCGTATTCCACCGCATCCACCGACTTTGCCAGTTCCAAATTTTGCAACGCCCGCCGTTGGGGAGTCGAAGAAATAACCCGCGTTCCCGGAGCCTCCGTCCAACTGGATAATACCACCAACGGCACTCCGTAGTTGCGAGCAATTTCCACCGCCCGGGGATGCAGCACTTTTGCTCCCAAACTCGCCAGCTCCAGCATCTCACCGCAGGTAATCTCCGACATCAACTGCGCTTCTGGAACTAAGCGCGGATCCGTAGTTAAGATTCCCGGAACGTCTGTATAGATTTCGCAGCGTTCCGCCTGCAACGCCGCCGCCAGCGCCACCGCCGAAGTATCCGATCCGCCCCGCCCCAGGGTAGTAATTTCTAACTGTTCGCTGCTGCTGATACCCTGGAAACCTGCGACTACTACTACTTTACCGTCTTTGAGGTGTCCTTCGAGGCGATCTGTTTTGATGTGTAAAATGCGGGCTCGGGAGTGTTCCGCTTCGGTGACTATGCCCACCTGGGCACCGGTCATGGAAATTGCGGGTTGACCCAGTTCTTGCAGGGCCATCGACATCAGGGCGATGGAAACTTGTTCGCCGGTGGATAGCAGCATATCCATTTCTCGGCGACTCGGGTTGTGAGAAATTTCCGCTGCCAATTTAACCAGACTATCTGTCGTCTTACCCATAGCCGATACTACCACTACTACAGAGCGATCGCGCGTCGTTTTGACTATGCGTTGGGCTACCGCTTTTATCCTTTCTACAGAACCTACGGAAGTTCCACCATATTTTTGAACTACTATCATATTGATAACTAATAATTGCTAATTGCTAATTGGGAATGGGGAATGGGGAATGGGGAATGGGGAATGGGGAATTGCTGCCTTGTCCCCCTTCCCTAAGTCCCGCCAGATAGGGGGGACATAATTTTTCAGGGTCCATCGTAGCATCTTAAACGAAACATCACCTCTTGCCTTTAAAATTTAACTAAAGATTAAAAATTACCATCTATTTTAAGAAATGCTGACCCCTCCTCCGGATACCTTTGAAAGTCCCAGGCGTTCTTACCGTAACCCTTGGGTCTTTGGTATCTTAATTCTTATTACTGCATTTTTGCTTCTAATTATGAATTTTTCGACCCTATCTCCAGGACAACTTTTAACCGATCCTTTTCTCCAACTGCCTACAGAAAATTCCGTGCGAGTTGTCTGGTTTACCGAGTTTCGCGGCAGTCGCCATCGAGTCTTTTTTGGCGACAATTTACGGCAAAGCGTCGAGGCAAATACAATTAAACTTTCTCGAACTCGCGAAGATGAAAATTCCCGGGTGGGAGAACAAATAGAAAAAGGTCAAATTTATCGAAAAACGATCGGGCGAGATATCTGGCGACACGAGGCAGAAGTTGCGGGTTTAATTCCTAATCTTGAAGTGCCTTATCGAGTTATTAGCGAGACAGAAAATGGGAAAATAATTCCCAGCGATGTTTTTCGTTTAAGTGCCAAACCGACACCGGGAACGCCCCTAAAAATTTTGCTGACTTCCGACCATCAATTAAAACCAATGACCGCCGCTAATCTTCAAAAAGTTGAGGAAAATATCGGTAAAATTGATGCGGTTTTTTTTGCGGGAGATTTAGTTAATATTCCCGATCGCGCTTCGGAATGGTTCGACGATAATCGCGGTAATGCTTTCTTTCCTCTTCTCCAAGGTCGCGGTAATTACGAACTAAAACAAGATGAAAGTGCCACAGTTTATCGCGGCGGTAAATTAATTCAAAACGCGCCTTTATTTCCGGCGCTCGGCAACCATGAAGTCATGGGTATTTTTGACACTAATAAAGGTCTTAACGAAGAATTCAGTCAGCCCCAACCCCGGGAAGTTGCCGAAAAAAATTATGCCGAAAACAGCGCGGAAATTAATCCTAATAATAATCCAGAAATCCGGGAATACTGGTTAACCAATAATTCTTTTAATACCGAAACCTACGAAGAAATCTTTACCTTGCCTAAAAATCAAAATGGCAACGAAAAATATTATGCCGTAACTTTTGGCGACGTGCGGTTGGTAGTTTTATATGTTACTAATATTTGGCGAGTTCCCCGCCTCGATGCCGATGCCAGAGGAAAATATCGCGAACGAGAAAGAGACTTTAATAATCCTGCCGAATGGGGTTACGGACAGCATATTTTTGAACCAATTGTTAAAGGAAGTCCTCAATATAATTGGTTGTTATCCGAACTCGATCGCCCCGAATTTAAACGGGCAAAATATAAAATTGTCATGTTCCACCATCCGCCCCATTCTTTAGGAGAAAACGTCGTTCCTGCTTATACGGATCCGGTGCAAATTATTGACAGAAACGAAGACGGAAATATTACTGCCATTCGCTACGAATATCCCAGAGAAAACGATTATATTATTCGGGATATTTTGCCATTATTAGAAGCAGCAGAAGTGCAGTTAGTGTTTTACGGACATTCTCATTTGTGGAATCGATTTATTAGTCCTAGCGGAATGCACTTTTTAGAAACCTCAAATGTTGGTAATAGTTATGGCGCTTATTTGGGGGAAAAGCGGCGCAACGTTCCCGAAAATTATCAAGAAGAATATGCTGCGGTAGGAGATCCAAATGGTTTAGAACCAGTAGTTCCTACTCTAGCGCCTTTAAGAGGTAAAGATGGGGAAGCTTTGCCCTATATTGCCAGCAACAATATTAGTGCTTTTAGTATTTTGGAAACCGAAACTGGGACCGTCAGCAGTTACTATTTTGATACTCGCGAGCCCAATTCCGAGGTTGTCAAATTTGATGAGTTTAGGTTAAAATAGATTAATTAATCTAAATTTTGAAGAAAACCAAAGACTTATCGCTTTTTGGGAATGGGGAATTGGGAATGGGGAATTGGGAATGGGGAATTGGGAATGGGGAATTGCTTTAAATAAAGATAAGAGGCAAAAAAAAAGTTAAAAAAATGGAAGAAAATTTAGTTTTAAATAAGAAAAAAAAAGAATTTAAAAAAGCCTTACTGCTGGCAAATCCTCACGCGAGGAAGGTCAAAAAAGAACTCTCTAAAGCCATGGTTTATTTACAAAAATTAGGGTTGGAGATTCTCTACAAAGAAACGGAATCTCCCCTAGATTTTGGAAGGTTTATTTCCAAATATCAAGAAACCATAGATTTTGTCATTATTGCGGGGGGAGATGGAACCTTAAATTTAGCGGTTGAGGCTTTACTGGAAACCGGTTTGCCTTTGGCGATTTTACCATTGGGAACTGCTAACGATTTAGCAAAGACTTTAGGTCTTCCTTTCGATTTAGAAGCAGCTTGTCGGGCGATCGCTACCGGTAAAAAACATTACATCGATTTGGGCTGGGTCAATGGCAAATATTTTTTCAACGTTGCCAGTATCGGACTAAGCGTAGAAATTGCCCGTCGCCTAACTAAAGAATTTAAGCTTCGTTGGGGAATTTTTGCTTATGCTATTACTGCTATTAAGACTATTTTAAAAAGCAAAGCTTTTAGCGCGGAAATTCGCTTTGAAGGTCTTTCCTCAACAGTGAAAACTCTGCAAATAGCTGTGGGAAACGGACGACATTATGGGGGTGGCATGACTATCGCCCACGACGCGACTATTGACGACCAACGATTGGATTTCTACAGTTTAGAAATCAAACATTGCTGGCAGCTTATCGGTTTACTGCCTGCTTTGCATCTAGGAAGATACCAAGAAAAATTTGGCGTTCGTACTTTTTCTGGTTCGGAAATGGAGGTTTTTACTAGCCAAGCTTATCCCATTAATACCGATGGAGAAGTTACTACTTACACTCCCGCCCATTTTCGAGTTATTCCCGAGGCTTTACCAGTTATTATTCCTCAGGAAAAAAAAGCAGAAATTTTAAAATTAAATAGCGCTCAACCCACTGCATCTCAATTTTGAATAAAGCTCATTGTAAATTGTTAATTGTTGTTAATTGTTAATTGCCAATGGAGAATCTGATAATTGCAGTTCACGAAACTTTTCAAGAAACTGTTCAAGGAGAAGGATTTTGGACGGGTACTCTTGTGGATTTTATTCGGTTAGCTGGTTGTCCGGTGGGGTGTCATTATTGCGATACCGGTTATGCAGGTGGAGGAGGAGATTTGCCTCGGGTAAAAAGAAGTTTTGAGGAATTAATAGAAGAGTTGCGATCGCCCCGAGTTGTTATTTCTGGAGGGGAACCTTTTATCCACAAAAAACTGCCCCATTTAATAAATAAAATAGAAGCTACTGGCAGACAAGTTTCTATCGAGACTTCGGGTTCTTTTTGGCAGGAAATTTCTCCTCAAGTTTGGGTAACTCTCAGTCCTAAAGAACATCTTAGCCCTCCATATCCCGTAGTACCTCAAATGTGGGCAAGGGCTAACGAAATTAAACTGGTAATAGAGACCGGTTTAGAACTGGAATATTATGCTAAATATTTACCACCTAGAAATGCCATCCCTGTTTTTTTGCAGCCAGAATGGTATGGGGGCGATCGCTCTTTGCAGTTAGTATTAGAATTACTGAAAAGATTTCCCCAATATCGACTCTCAGTCCAATTACATAAATATTTGGGGGTCAAATAATTGCAATTAACAATTAACAATTGACAATTAACAATTGACCATAAAAAAACCGCCGTTTATGGAATCACAAACAGCGGCAGACAGAACTGCAGATGGAGATGCCCCCTGATGGCTTAACTCCATTTATTTAATAGTAGATGAACCCGATAAATTAACTCCTAGATGGACTAACTCCCTGATGGTTTAACTCCCCGATCGCTCAACGTCCGGAGCCCAAAACAAAAGTTTGGGGAAAGAAGAGTAGAGAAACTACTAAAACTTCACTGCCGGCATTAAGCTTGCATCGAGTTGTGTCTATGCTTTTTTTATATTGGCAAATATTTGCCAAACAGGCAAGAGGTCTATTGGAATAACCCAAATTTAACTCTTAGCCAATTCCCCATTTTCAAAACATAAAAAAACCGCCATTTATGAAACCATAAACAGCGGCAGACAGAACTGCAGATGGAGATGCCCCCTGATGGCTTAACTCCATTTATTTAATAGTAGATGCACCTGATGAATTAACTCCTAGATGGACTAACTCCCTGATGGTTTAACTCCCTGATGGCTCAACGTCCGGAGCCCAAAACAAAAGTTTTGGCAGACAATAGTAGAGAAACTACTAAAACTTCCAAACGTTAAGGGTCAACCAGGTTGTGCCTATGCTTCTTTTATATTGGCAAATATTTGCCGAGTAAGCAACAGGTCTATTGCAATAACCCAAATTTAATTGTTTGGAAGGGTTTACAACTATTTGTTGTTTAAAACAGGGTGCATCAACTATGAAACGAATCATTGTTATCTTGGGGCTAATTGCCTCTACAGGTTCCATCTTTTTCCTGCCAAGCAAATCTCTGGCCGAAAATGGGCGATCGAATCAACGTTGCTATTCTATGGCCGCTGTTATGGCCATCCGCGCTGCCATTTTGGGGAATAATAGCAGCGAACCTAACTACACGGCTACAGATGAAGATGGCAACCCGGAGAACGTCGAAACAGGTGACACTAAAACTACTTCAGAGTAATTTACTAAATTTCTCAGCTTGGGAGAGCTTAGACTGGATTTAAGGGTTTCAAGAGGACATGCCTGTGAAACCCTTTCACCAGAAACCCGGTTTTTTCACCACAATACCTTCGCCCTAAAACTTGTAGGTCGGGTGGGCAGTCAGTGTGGAACCCGACATATTTGTTGGGTTCCACGGAGGTCCGCACAACCTACAAAGAACGGTATTTTTATTTTGGCGAAGGTATTGTTCACCAGAAACCAGGTTTTTTCATGCATACCGGGTTTCTATAGATACTGAGTCTCTCGGCCCTCAATAGGGGAAAACTACGATAGAGCCTCTATGGAGGCTTCTACCTGGCAGGCACTTCAGTTTTCAGGGGAGTTTTTTGCAATGTTCCCTGACACCGCTGGGAATAACTGGAGTGCCTGCTGCCAGCTTTGCTTGCAAGAGGTCTCCTGAATGTCCAATTAGCAGAAACAACCAGAATGATTACAACCACGACCCCTAGAAGAAAAAGGGTATCGACTAAAACCCAGGAAAGGCGTCAGGCCACGCCTAAAGAAAGGCAGTTAATTCATTTGCTGGCCAATCTTGGGTGTAGTTGTGCCAAATACGCTTTCCAACACGCCACCAGTAAGGGACAAATTCCGCCAGAAGAGCGAAAGCATCTGGCGGAATGGCATTATTTACGACTGCAGCAAATTCGTAGAATTGAGCGGAGCTTGGAGCCAGTGGCCCAACTCAAGCGAGTTTACTACAAAAGTAGCCTCAGTCCCAGAGCTTTGAAATCCCTAAAACTGCTGTGGCTCGAAGATGACAAGCAAAGAGTCAAGCGCGTACCTCCAGAATTAGATGAGGTTCTTAGTAATGCATTGGATCGCGGAGATACGCTCAAACACATATTTCAGACGATCCAGACTAAAGAGCGCCAGTTCTCTAAGACTCCAGACGGCGGTAAAGTTCCTCTGTGGGTTCGAGAGTGGGAAGAGTCCGATTACGATATCAATTTTTTCCCGCCGTCGTTCCCTGCCTGGGCCAACATTATCGACGATTGATTGGCGCGGGGTCGGTTTCCGGCCCTCCGTTTAAACAGCCATCATTTTTTAAAATTTTTCATCAATTAACAATTAACTTCCTCTAGTAAACCTTTAGGTCTTGCTAGAGGTTTTTAGCGATAAATGGTTGTTGCCGATCGCTTAATTCAAAGGCAGGATTGTTTCTGGCGCTTAATCTGAAGCATCGGACACCGATAATAATAAAGGAACGTCGGTAACTGTATCTAATCCCGCCGATTCTAAAAGTAATTTCCATTGAACCATCGCCAGAGCATTGCGATTGGAGTTTCTAATCTCTTCGGCAAGAATCGATAGGGCATCGTGCCAAATTCCGTTTTGGGCATAGATAAAAGAGCGATCGCCCGCTCTAGTGGTTCTCTCTAATTGAGCCGCTAAATCTGCTTCGAGTTCTCGCCTTTGAGTCCAACCATCTACTACTAATTCTTCAATTCGGTTGTCCCGATCGCATATAACCGCAAAGAACCAACGATAATTTTTACCTACTTCTAAAGGCGGTCGGTCTTCTGGCAGACTAACGCTAACTATTCCCGGTACCCCAGAAGAGAGGGGCAAATAGGTTCGGTAAACGTCGTTGTTTTCCTCATCTTTTAAGATAAATTCTGCTTCGGTGGCAGAAGTTTGAGGCACATAAACGAAAAACTCTGGATGTTCGGAAACTGTTAATCCCACAGCTCCTACATTGGGAGCTAATAATGGCATTAGAGGAGTTAAAGGCGGTTTCGGGTTAGGAAGAGCCGCATCCCGGGCACACTTTAAGATACCTCTGGTTCCTCCACCGGTGGTCGGCGGTTTTCCTAGATTGCCCGGGGGTTTGTATTGGGCCACTTGGAAACTGTCCCCTAAATTAGTTCCCCTGTTAGTGGTGCCGGTGGGCCGGGCCATCGCCATTGTGGGGGCTAAAGCAAGGGACAAAGCAATTGAAAGAGAAGCTTTCAGCTCGGTCATGGTAATTACTAAAAAAAAGGTTTATGGGCAGTCACTTCTATCTTAATTTATTGGCTTCAGTGCCTCATCGCATTTTTACGCTTCGCTGGCCATTTTAAGATGTCCGTTAGAGTATTCCCCATTCCCCATTCCCCATTCCCTATTCCCTATTATCCATCTGTTGAGACTTGGTAAATTTGCGTAGGTTGCTGGCGGCCTTTGAGGGAGACGGAACCGATCGCCTTAGCAACAAACCTACCTTCAGTATAACGCCAGGTTTCCTCGCTAATTAAAATCCGACAGATGCCGCCATCGATAGACTTATCGTAACTCTCCAAGCGGGAGGCCACGTTAACCGTATCTCCGATTATCGTATAATCTTGACGCATGGCACCGCCCAAACAGCCGGCTACTAGCTTGCCGGTGGCGATGCCGACTCGCATGGATAGTCTTGGTTTTCCCTGTCGCCCCCACTTCTCGTTAAGGGATTTTAATTTAGCTGCCATTTCGATCGCGCATCGTACTGCATTCTCGGCGTCGGTGGCGATCGCTTTTTCCTCGGTGTTAGCGATGGGAACGCCAAATGCTGCCATCACCGCGTCGCCGATAAATTTGTCTATAATGCCGTTATTGTCTAACACGACTTGAGACATTGCCTGCATATATTCGTTGAGGAAATGCATCAGAACTTTTGGTTCCATTCCTTCTGCTAAAGTGCTGAAACCTTTTAAATCTGTAAATAAAACGGTGGCGGTCATTTCTTGCCCTAGCAGTTCTCCTGCTTCGAGGATATCGTCGCGGTGATGCCAGATAGTCTCGGCAATTTTTGGGGTAACGTGACGTCCGAAGATATCCATCACGGTTTTTCGTTCCTGTCTCTCTCTATTTACTAAATAACCGGTAATTGCCACTGCCGAACCGGTCACTCCTAAAGCGGGAGGTATAACTGGTATCCACCAACCTTGAAGAAGTGCTGTATATCCAGTTCCATAAACAATAGCTATTCCGAACAAAACGCCGCTGGCAGTCCAAGGAGGCGAGGGACAAAACCAGGCTAAGATTGCGCCTACTACGGACCAACCGAAAATCCACAGCCACTCGGTAGGTTCCGATGGAGATTTAATTAAAGGTCGTTTGTCTAAGGCCGCGCTAATAATTTGACTGGCTAAATTGGCATGAATTTCGACGCCGGGAGTACCTTTGCCGCTGGAGAGAATGCTGGTATTGTAGGGAGTATTAAATAGGTCTGGAAGGCTGTAGGCGGTGGCCCCTATTAAGACGATGCGATCGCGCATTAAATCTGGGGGTATTTTTTCCTCGATGACATCCATCATCGAGATTGTTTGAAATGTTTCTCGCGGTCCTCTAAAATTAATTAAAATTTGATAGCCGCTGGCATTAATCTTAGCGTAGCCTCCATCGTTTGATTTTAAGATAGGAAATACGGCTTCTTCTATTTGCAAATAATCGGGATTTTCGGCGGAATTTTTAGGAATTACTCCTTCGCCATCTAAATAAATAAAAGCTAAACTCATTGCCAAACTGGTAATTACTTCTCCATCGGGAGCTTCCATGAAGAGCAAACCTCGTCGCAGTTTGCCATCGGCATCTAAGATTAAATCGGCGGCTGCTACTTGACCGAGTTCGTTTAAGACTGGGGGGGGATTTACGGCATAACCCTTGGCGCTATCGCCGACGGTTTTTATACCGATTAAATTGGGGGTGTTTTTGTAAATTTCTACGAGGCGATCGTAACCGGGTTCTACTTTTAAATCTCGATAAATATCCATGGCAATAGCCCGGGGATTTTGTGCCTTAATTTTTTCTAAAAGTTCGGCAAATTTATCATCGGGGGCGGGCCATTGACCGATTTTTCTAATATCTGATTCGTTAATGCCGACGATGATTATTCTTGGGTCTGTCGGTTCCAGAGGCCGCCAGCGGAAAAAACGGTCTAAAGTATTTAATTCTATTATTTCTAATAAACCTGCAAACCGGACTAAAATAATAATTCCCGTAACGATTGGTGCTGTTAAAATTAACCCTCCGTATTCTTTAATCCATTTTTTAACTTTTTTTAATTTTACTGGTTTTTTAGTAACTATAGCCGTCAGTTTTTGCCTGTCGTTTTTTGGCAAAGGTGGAAGAGACAAATTAAGTATGTTTCCTAAAGTTTTCCACATTTTAAATGTTGGGGTTCCTGTCAATGACAAGCCGTCTGCGGTTTTATTATAACATATTTTGTTAATTGAGCAAGTAGGGTGCGCCGCAGCGCACCTTACAAAAAACAATAAAAACCGCCAACTGACTCTAAAATAAAAACAACAGCGATGCACCCAAAAAAATCAAGTAGGGTGCGCCGCAGCGCACCTTACAATTTAATTCATATTTCAGAGGACCGGTCAAGAAACCCGGTTTTTTAAAAAACCGGGTTTCTGGGATACCGAAAAACCGAGTTTTATGAAAATACAAAACCGGTTCTTTAAGCACTTTAGTGCTTATTACAACCTAAATGGGTTGTCATAATTTAAAAAGTAGAAAAATTCTGTTTGTATTTACTTTTCCCTATTTCCTACTCTTGCCTCTAGCAAGATTGCCTTTTGCCTAAAAGCGGGGACGCAACTCAAATAGGACTGCTATATACCTCAACGACAACCGGGATGAATTAAACCCCCAGTAGTAGGGGTTGCGGTTGGCGCGTTGGCAACAAGAATAATTTTACCACGTTCGTCGACGATCCAACCAGTTGCCTCCACTAGGGGCGGACTGCTGGTATCTTCTCGGAGATACTGAGTTTGGGGTCGCTCTTGAGGTGACAGATTCTCCTGGGGAGGTGCCCATTCTACCAGAGGGGTATTAATAGTTAGCGGTTGGGTGGGATTGGGAGGTAAACCGCCACGCCCGGTAACGATAAATTCGCTGTTTTGATAGTCTTCGCAGCCGACAGTTACTAAAGTCGATGGGTCGAGGCGATCGCCGGCAAAATCGACTATTATCTCACCTGGGTTGGCACCAAACTGCTGGATTTTAACGGTGCCATCAACTCCTAACTGGGAACTGGCGGTAATGGCGCTGCCAGAAGACAAGAACAGTCCGTTAGTGGTAATGGCAATGTTGCCGCCGTTGCCTTCAAAGGCGTTAGCATTGATGTTACTGTTGCGCAATAGCGCAATAGTTTCGGCGCTAACAGTTAAGTTGCCGCCGTCGCCGCTGCCCCCCGCTTCGGCAGTGATGCGACTGCCGCCGCGCAACTGGAGGGAGGTGGGAACGTTGAGGGTAACGTTACCGCCGCGACCGGAAGCGGAGGCCGCCGTGATGCTGCCCCCATTTTCGAGGAAGAGTTCGGCGGCGTTTATTTGTAAGGTGCCCGCGTTGCCGGTGCCTTCGTGTTGAACGTTGATGCGACCGCCGTTTCTGACGGTGAGGCGGTTGGTGTTGATGGTGAGTTGTCCGGTGTCTCCGGTGGGAGTTTGCGGCAGAAAGAGGGCTTGTTGAGCGCTATCGTTAATAAAAATGAAAGCGCTGGCAGACACGTCGGCAGGAGTGCCCGTTTTCGCTTCTACACCCTCCACTAAAACTTCTAAGGCATTTATAGCAATTTCTCCTGCGTTTCCTGTGGATCCAGTAACAGAGTTGAGAGTTCCTCCATCCCTCACAATTAATTTTTCGGTTTCGATCCTTGCGTTGCCCGCATTCCCCGAGCCAAAATTAAAGGTACCTAAGTTACTGGGAACGCCGATAAACGGATCTACTCCGATCGCGGCGATAAACTCAGAAGCGTTAACTGTAAGATTGCCACCGTTACCCGTTCCCGAGTTTGGCAGGGGTTGTCCGAAACTTAAAAAAGAACTGAGTATTCCCGAGGCTACGCTCCCCCCGTCTCTAACAGTCAGCCTTCTGGTTGATATAGTGACATCTCCTGCGTTACCGGAGCCAAAAGTAAGGCTTCCGAAAGTCGTAGTATTATCGGGTAATAAAGGGCTAATTCCAATTACTTCGATAGTGTCTGCATTTACCGTTAAATTGCCGGCGTTTCCCGTTTCTGCTGCGGGCATTCCTCCTATAAGTTCCGGGGGAATGACAGCGGTACCGATGTCTGCTCCCTCAGATACGAGGAAACTGCCAGTAAAGATGGCGATCGAACCTCCCCTGGCAGGTCCGAGAGTGCTGGCAGCGATACCAGAGAAGTTTGCCGACGGGGAGTAAGTCTCTGTAGCTGAAATCGATTCTGAGGCATTTACGATAATATCTCCCCCTTTTCCCGCCCCTGTGGTTTGGCTGCTGATAGACGCTATTTGAGATAAACTCAATCTCGCTGTTGACAAGCTAATATTTCCTCCCCTGCCCCTGCCGCGAGTCGCGCTGAAGATACCGCTACTCGCACCGATCGGATTCGATAATGTCGTGCCTCTTGCTCTAACGGACTCCGCAGCGAAGATATTAATATTGCCGCCGTTTCCCGTAGCGATGGGACTGACAAAGCTTAATATCTGTCCTCCATCCAACAAATTAAGTTCTCCGGTGGATACCGTAATATTTCCCCCACTGCCCGCGCTATAGTTTTCGCTCTTGATGCCGCTGTTGAAATCTTCCCCATCTATGCCGATCGCCAAACCATTAATAAAAATCGACTCCGCAGCATTAACAGCGACACTCCCCCCGTCTCCGTCGCCGAAACTCAAACTGGAAATGCGCCCGCCGTCGAACAGTCGCAACTGGGGGGCGCTAACAATAACCGCGCCACCGCTGCCCGTCGCCCCTTCCTCAACTCGACTGATAATTCCCGAAGCAAAGGGCCGAACGTTATCTATCCCTCCACCAACTTCTAACGTTTCGCTGGCATTAACCAAAATATCGCCTCCCGGTTGACTGCCTTCGGTAACTGAGGCAATTTGCGATCGCTCTTCTAAAACTATCCTCCTTCCCTCTATCTGGATGCCGCTGTTGGGGAAACTGTTGGTATTGCTATTAAAGTTCCAAACAGAAGAGCGATCGCTCAAACGAACCTCCCCAAACTCTCCCACTCCCTCGTAACCCAACCGCCAACCGACAGGGGCGGGAGTCAAACTCACTTCCCCCGCGACGGCACTACCGATTTCGATCCTCCCCGACTCGGCTGCGACGATACCTCCGTTGATAGTAACATCGCCTCCCACCAATGCCAAAGTCCGACCCGGCGATACTGCCAAACCGTCTAAAGTGTCGGGAAACGTTCCCGAGTTGCCGTTGCCCGTCACTTGAATTTCCCCGGGGTTGGACAGTTGCAACCCGATAGGAACGTTAACCGTTAACAATGGGGGCGCGTTGGGGTTGGTGGCGGAATAGAAATTGCCGTCGTCAAAAATAACGCTGTTGGCAGTGGTGCCGATAAAAGAACCGCCGACGTTCAAGCGGGCGTTGGGGCCGAAAACCAGACCTGCGGGATTGACGAGAAAGAGATTGGCGTTGCCCAAGACTCCCAAGGTGCCGAGAATATTAGAAATATTGTTGCCAGTGACGCGACCGAAAATATTATCGACGCCCTGGGGGTTGGAGAAATAGACTCCCGCCCCGTCGCCGACGTTAAATTCTTGGAAACTGTGGAAAAGGTTGCCCCCGCGAAGGGCCCCTCCATCGATGCGATCGCTCGGCAGACCGTTAATATTTTGTCCGGGAACTACCACGGAACTTTCCGCTCCCAAACTATTATCGGGGACGACTTGCCCGATGGCGGGCAGTTGGGTGGTGGTTAGGGCGATCGCTCCTGCTAGCGGTAAAATAAATCGATCTTGTTTCATGGGTAATAGGTAATGGGTAATTGCATATTTCGCTCAATAGAAAAAATTAGTTATTTGTCATGTTTTAGAGGGAAGAACGCTTTTGATTCAAGACAGTTAAATCCTCGTTCTCCTCTTAACTTTTTGTCAAAAGTTAGAGTTTCCGAGCAACCTTTCTGGCGAGCGAACGCCTCTATTAAGTAGTCAGAAAAATCTGCACGAAGAAAGCTTTTGTCGCTCAATACTTTGATAAACAGCAGAAGGGTTCTCAAATTCAAAGATAGAACTCTGCAACATCGCCTGGGTGCTAGATAATTTCGTCTTTGCTAAATTTGTATGCTTTACTTCTCAAAACCCAAACTAACTCACACAAAACGATATTAGCAACAAAACATGGCTGGTTTTCTTTAATAATTTCTACTGCTTTCTGCCATTGCGGTTCGTCATCTCTGGTGAGGTAACGAACTAGAATATTCGGATCGAGTGCGATCGTTCGCCCCCTCCAAGAGCGCCTTTTCCATTTCCTCAATTGTTGCTTTTTTCATCTTTGTCCGTCATCGTCTGCCCCCGGGAAGAGGGGATCCTTAACTCCTAACACGCTGGTTTGACTTTGTTGGTGAGAGAGAGAAAGAAAAGAAACCCGGTTTTCTGAAAAAACCTTTCTGAAAAAACCTGGCTTCTTTTCTTGACCCGTCCTACTAGCTCAAACAAACGATACTCGCACTCTCGCCCCCCACTCCAACTTTAACTTAGATTCGGCGCTGCCGCAATTGGCAGCAATTTCTACCCAACCATGAGAACCAACAAGACTAATTAACTCCCCCGGTAAAGTGTCGGCGTAAGTATTGCCGCCAGGTATGTTTTTACCTGCAGCGATCGCCCTCCAGTTTTTCCCCCTCACCTCGCCACCGGGAATATTGGTAATTAAATTGCCGAAACCATCTATATATTGAATGCAACCTTCAATTCCCCCTTGTTCCCGACTCGCTGCCGACAAGGGCAACGCTACCAAACTGGCGGGGTCGATCGCTTCTCCTAACTCTTCTATAGCAACGCCGCTGGCAAGACAAGCTCCCGCCGGCGCGAAAATATCCCGACCGTGGAAAGTGGTACTCGGTTCTGGAGTCCGCCAATAATTTCTGTTCGTCAGTGCCACCGCCGAGACAACCTTTTCCTCCAAAGTCTCGATAACCCCGCTGACAATACCGTTATCCGGCCCCACGAAAAAACCGTTGGTTAACTTTATAGCGATCGCCCGCCTCCGACTACCCACTCCCGGGTCCACTACTGCCACATGAACGGTTCCCTTGGGAAAATAAGGATAGGCGTTCGTCAAACAAAATCTAGCCGCCGCCAAATTTTGGGGCGGTATTTGGTGAGTTAGATCTATTACTGTCAATGTCGGGTTAATTCGAGCGATCGCTCCTTTCATCACCCCCACATAAACATCCTTTAAAGCAAAATCTGTTAATAATGTTATCATTATTTGGGAATTGTCCATGGGGAATTGTCCATGGGGAATGGGGGGAATAACTAACAATTAACAATTAACAATTCCCCATTCCCCAATATCATTTTTTACCTTTACCAAATTTAACATCTTGCATGGAATTGCCGATACCTTGAACGACGCCCCTGCCAATTAAACCGATGCCGCGTCCTACTACTTGGGTCAATACATAGACGACACCGCTACCAAGAAAAGAAACCAGCGCCCGAACTCCTGGAGCAACTGCATCTCTCGTTTCCAATACCAAAGTTACTGTTAGTTGAAGCCCCGAAAGTTTAGTTAATTCTTGGCGTCTGGGGGCATAAATCAAGACCTTTTGAATGCCGCGATCGCTTATCCTCAACAACCCAAAATTACTTTCAAAAACCGCCTTCGGTTCTCCAATATATCGCTCCCATCGATATCGCCAAGACAAGCTATTTCTAAAACGCTCTATTTCCCTGGTTGAAATTAAATTGCGATTGTAAAAACTCCTTTTCAAATCTTCCACATCAGCCAAATTATTTAACAAAGGCTGCATCGCTGCATTAGCAATAGAAATTACCAAATTTTGTAGCAAGACCTCCGCTCGCTGCATGGCTTCTATAGTGCCCGGTCCGAAGGCAACATTATCTATTATTAAAGGAAACTGAAATAATAAATAACTTAAAAACTCCTCTACCAAAGGTATTCTATCCAGAATAAATTTCCCTACTATCGGAGCATCTCTTAACAACAGCTTTACTACTTCTATTCCCTGGCGCTCGGAGAAAGCAACATCGCTATCGCTATCCAAGCCTTGCCGAGGGACATCCGAGGAAAAAATATTACCTTCAATCGCCTTTAGTTTATAAGATTTACCTAAAAAATCAGTTAAAGTTTCTTGCCATAATTGGTTGAGGATATAAAAGCGTTTTTCTGATATTTCCGTAGGTTTAATACTAGACAAACGCAAATCGTTTATAATCTCTTTTAACTTCTCTAAAGCCAGACAAATTAACTCCCGTTTTTTAGCAGGTCGCAAAATATCAATTTCTAACGGCATTCCGCTCAAATTAGCCAAACTACTAGACTGCAACCTATTAGCAGTAGCATTAAACAAAACCTCTTGCAGTTCGCTACCGCGAACGGGATAGCGAACTGCCAGGGCCGACTCTTCTTTGAGCGCTAAAGGCTGTCCGGCGTTTTTTTTGTCTCCTTCTTTTTCTTTGCGATTATCCCTCCTGGAGGAAGTATCGCGATCGCCGCCCTCAGAACTCGCACTTTGTCCCTTCTCCCGTTCCGGCGAATTGGGCAACAACTGACTTACCAACCAACGAGCAGTTACCAACTCCCGGCGGCGACCCCGAGTAACAGCCAAATTTAGCACCGAAGTCAAATCGTTTTTATCCCCATATTGCTGGCAACCTTCCAAATCCGAATTGGCCTCCGAGAGAGCGCGATCTATTTGGCGCAACCCCGAGCGGCCCAAACGAGCGCGAACGTTATTTAAAACCCTACCTGTTTGGCTTTTCAAAGACGAAGTTTTCGTCGGTGACTTTGCCGTTGCCAAAGAAAGCAAGTAAGTTTCTTGCCAATAACTTTGACCCCCTCCCACCAGCCGAATGGCAGTCACTAACTCGGTAATACCTACCCCTTTAGGGCAGTAACCCTCTACCCCCGCTTCCCGAACTGCCGTCAAAACCCCGCCATCTCGCAATCCCGTCAGCACTAAGAGAGGGAGGTTAGGATAGAGAGTTTTTAGTTGCCGGCAGAAGGCGATACCCTCCTCCCCCTCCTCCAACCCTAAATTGCCGCTTTCTACTTCCAAAACTATCAAATCGAGAGTATTGACAGTAGCAGTTTGACTCGGTAAAAGTTCCCTCTCTACCACTGGCGCTTCTAAAAGAACCAATGCCTCCGCAGCGCTGGCTGCTTCCGCCACCAGTTGTAAATCTGGAAACTCTTCGCAAAGGCCCCGCAGCCCTATCCGAAAGATGGGGTCGTTATCGATAGACAGCAGTTGTAATGCTGGTGGGTTCATCTTACAATTAACAATTCACAATTCACAATTCACAATTAACAATTGACAATTAACAATTAACAATTATTAATTATTAATTATTAATTATTAATTATTCCTGAAGCAAATAACTATCGTTGCTTGGGGGACTGTAGCTTGGAGCCGGTTCGTAATAAGGAGCCGGTTCGTAATAAGGAGCCGGTTCGTAATAAG
>CAZSTZ010000018.1:40306-50344 GCA_964609515.1 uncultured bacterium
GAGCCGGTTCGTAATAAGGAGCCGGTTCGTAATAAGGAGCCGGTTCGTAATAAGGAGCCGGTTCGTAATAAGGGGCCGGAGCCGGTTCGTAATACGGGGCCGGAGCCGGTTCGTAATAAGATTGGGAAGGAGCGGGAGCGTAATATTGCGGTGCCGGCGCGGGTTCGTAATAATACGAAGGTGCGCTTTCGGGAGCCTGCTGCTGATAATATTGTCGCTGTCTGGCTGCTTCTTGTTCTGCCCAGATCGCCTCTCGTTCTGCCGACCATTTAGAGATAGCACCTTGGGCTTCGTAATATAAAGCCCTGCCGTAACCGATTTGATAAGCAGTATTAATCGCAGCAGTGAGGCTGCCTTGGGCTGCCAGATTGTAGGCGCGGTCCAGAATCGGTCGGTCTGCGGCTATTTGCTGTTCTATTATCCATTTATCCACGTCCTTTTGAGCTTCTTCGTAGAGAGCCCGGCCTTTAGCAATCTTGTTTGCCGAAGCGATCGCCTCGTTTAGCTTTCCTTCTTTTGCCAGAGTCCGCGCTTCTGCTAGGAATGGTCCGTCTTCGATAATTTGTATCCTTTTCCTCCACTCCGCAATTAAAGTTTGCGCCTCTATTCTCAAAGGACGACCCAGAGCAACATAACTTGCTTGTTGGATAGCCGAGTTCAGCCCTTCTACCGTTTCTTGTTGTGCCAGCTCTCTAGCTACTGTTAGATAAGGCCGGTCTTCAACGCTCAGAATTTCCTTGCGCCAGCGAGCGATTAAACTTTGAGCTTGAATTCGTTTCGGTTCGTCCCGTCCCACCATTTGCGCTTGTTCGACGGCTAGTTCTAAGGCGAACGGTTGACCGACGCTAGCGGAGGCGCTTGCTAGCTGAATCTGTTTGAGATTTTCTAGCAGGGTTTCTATTTCCCTTAGCCTAGTTTGGGCTTCTTTATAATAAAGACTATCGGGGCTAATTTGAGCCGCCGCTGCTTTGCCTTCTACCAGAGCTATAAATTCTGCAATGCCCGGAACCCCTGGCGATTGATTCCAGATGGCTGCTTTGGCGCGGCCTAAGAGTATTAAGTTTTGACCTTGTTGGTAGAGTTTGTAATTGGTGGGGATGTAATTGGTTAGGGCGATCGATCCTTCTAGGTCTTTTTGTTCTATTTTCTTGGTGGCCATTTTTAGCAATTCCTCCCCCCACCGAGACATATCTTTATCCGCCTGTTTCCAGATGTAGAGAGTTCGCGGGATTTGATTTGCTAAAGCTAGGGCTTCTTTGTATTCTTCTGCAGTCTCTCGATAAACCAAATAGCGAGCGTCCTTGAGCTTTTCCCAGGCCTGTTTTTCCACAGCCATCTTTTCTAATAGCTCTTTAAACCGCTTCTTTTGCCAGTGAACGTTTTCTAATTGGGACATGGCTAGGGCGTACACCGAGGCTTTTTTCCAGTCCATTGCCGCGATCGCTTTTAAGGATTCGTCGTAGAGAGATTGACCTTCTTTCCATTGATTTTGCCAAGCTGCCACGTTGTCTTCTACCCTGGAATATATGGGGCTAGTTTTAGGGATTTTGGCTACGGTATCCAAGGCTCCCTGCAAATCCCCTTGATTTAACTTTTCATTGGCTACCGATAAGATTAATTTTGTCCATTCTGCGGTCATCGTTTGAGCTTGGGAGTAAAGGGGATGGTCTTCTTCCCAACTTTCGACTAAGGCTATTGCTTCTTGGAGTTCGTCCAGATTTTTTGACTCGGCGGCTTTATGAGCGCAGTAAAGTCTTTCTGAGTCTGCCGATATAGGAGATATTTGGTTGCAGTTGGGGGGTGGGGGCGTCACGAATAACCATAACAGGGCTGCGGCACCTGTCATTCCCATCCCTGCTACTATGGCCCACCAGATTAACTGCCACATCCAAAAACCCGTGGGCCGTTGGAGCGCTTCTCTAGTTTGGGACTGCGAATCCGTAGCTGAGTTTGCCTCTTCTGAAGGTGCGGAGGTAATGGTTGAAGCAGAGGATTTGTATTCGTTTGATCTCATAAAGCAATCTATTTCTGTTTCTGGTTTTGCTTTTGGTTCGTCACCGTTAATTGCTACGGAGTTTCTGCCTTTGGTTTTAACAACGAGGCGATCGAAGAATGCAGATGGGTCTGGTTCTCGACTCTTTTGGCTCCGTGGAAAGCCGATCTCAGCCTTGGTTTTTTCCTTTTTTGGCATCTACTCTCGGAACTGTTAATTCTTCCTGCCCTGGTTTGGTTTTCAGTTCTTATGGTCTAATCTCGGTTAGAAAGCCATCAACAATTAGCAATTTCCTTTTACCCATTCCCTTTACTTTCCTCATAAAACTTTTTAGGAATTATTGTTTTTTTTCTGGGGTTGCTTGCTCTTTAATTCCCACTTTTCCCTAATAGCAAAATCAATTTTTATTTTCCAATATGGTAGAATAAACTGCGCTTTTGTTAACCCTCGACGAGGTTGTTATTAAACAGAGGGAGCAGAGCAACTTCTATAAGGTTTTCTTAGGAATTGACTTGACTTTTTACCAGATTTAACCTAAAAATGCAACCCTTTTTTGAAATTTTGTTAATTAATTACCCGAACGGTTCTGAAGGCCACCCTTCAACCGGTCTCTTCTTGTTGATTTGACGATGATTCTTGCAAATGGTAGCCATAAAAATCTATCCGATAGTCGGATATTTTAACCCCTGTTTTGCTTTCGATTTGCTGGATTAATTCTGGAGGTAATTCTAAATAAACGTCCACAATTTCCCCCGTGTCCAGAAAGTTAATATGGGAGTGGGAGTCGCTAAGATTGCCGTACAAACGACAGTCTGCCTTTTGGATGCACTCTACGATGCCCTCCCTTGAAAGAGCTTCCAGATTTTGATAGACGGAGGTATAACCAATGGCCTTCTCTTGGTGGTTCAATTTGTCGTAAATTTCTCTGGCAGAAAGGTGTTGCTGAACTTCCCAAAGGAGTTCGAGGATGTAACGCCGCTGGCGACTAAGGCGCATTCCCTTAGCTTGGCAACTTTTTAAAGCGTCTTCTAGCGATCGAATTGGTTTCACTGGCATTTGCTTGTTTTTTCTACTTTGCTTGCTGGTGCTGACCTACCCTTTAATGTTTTATTCTATCTTAATCCATAAGTTCCTTGGCTACAGGGCCAACCCGTCTGGTTTTTGGGACTGCTTGTGTTTTTTCTTACTTTACTCTTACTCAAAATGACTACTCGTCCCGAGTACTCGTTCTGAAAAAGAGCTAATTCGAGAATTGCTATAAAATCAGAGAATTTAACCCCAACGGTATTTATGACTATTAAGATCGCCCTCAACACGCAACAAATTAACAATTTAGACCTATCCCCTGCAAAAATCACCATTTCCAAACTGCTTGAAGAAGGGGCGATGGCCTCTTACGAACAGCAACTTCGCTTCGACATCAACTACGATCTAGACCCCTTGGATCCTAGAGAGCTCTCGGAAATTCCCGAAATCAGGTTATGGTTTATCGGCCTGGATGCCACCTACCCTTGGTTGCCATTTTTACTCGACTGGAAAGAAGGAGAATTAGCTCGTTACGTCGCCATGTTAGTCCCCCACCAATTCCATCGCACCGAAGGCATTCAGTACAACCCCGAGGCCTTGGAAATATTTTTAATGCATAAAATTTTTATCTTAACCGAATGGCTCCTACAACAAGGCATTCCGGCTCAATCTAAACTAATGTCCTTCTCTCAAATGTTGGGTTACGAGTTAGAGGAGGGATTTTTTGATTTGCTAATTGGTTAATTGTTAATTGTCAATTGTTAATTGTTTGTTTGCAACTAACAACTGACAACTAACAACTAACTTCCCCAAACCTTCTCCAAAACTGCCTCTGGGGAAATATCGGCCATTTTACCCGTCGAAGATTTAACGGCAACGCAGCGATCGCTTTTAGGTAATAACTTATCTGGGTTAGTGGGACCGAACAGACTAATAGTATAAGTCCCCACCGCCACTGCCAGATGCATCGGGGCGCTATCCGTACAGAGCATCAAATTAGCGCTGGCAATAGTCGCAGCCAATTTACCAATATCCCCCGGTTGTATTAACTTAATCCCCGGGCACAGCTCCTGCAGCCGACTCGCCCAAGCATCGTCCTCCGGTCCTTTCGCCACCACCACGGGCATATTGGGCTGTTTTTGTTGAATCTCCTGGATAATCTTTTGCCAAGACTCCACGGGATAGATTTTGTCAATCCCCTTAGAGCGAGCCAATTGGCTAGAACCGCCGTGAACTAGAATATAGCCGCTTTCGGCAATACCCATACGTTCTTGGGTGGCTCGGGCCCATTCTATGTCGACCTTGGGGACATTAACGGACAGTTTTTTAAAAGGAGTAACGATGCCAAAACCCTGTAGCAAGTCGTGGTACATTTCGGCAGCGTACTGCTCGGTTTTTAAGGGCACCGCATCGGTTAAAAAGAAACTGCCCTTGCCGGCATAACCGACTCGTTTGGGGATACCGGTCAACCACAGCAACAAACCGACGGCCCATCGCTGCCCCAGAGAGACAACTGCTTCGTATTCGCGATCGCGAATTACCCCTAGCAAATTTCCCCAATCTGCCAGACTATTTGCGTCCTTAAAGTCGTAGAGCAGGACCGCGCGCGCCGAATTAGAAACCCGATAAGCATCTTT
This sequence comes from uncultured bacterium, assembly GCA_964609515.1. GTDB lineage: Bacteria > Cyanobacteriota > Cyanobacteriia > Cyanobacteriales > Microcoleaceae > CALKCV01. The sequence continues at coordinate 44,963 of CAZSTZ010000018.1, forward strand.
AGCTCTGGGCTCGGTCACTACGTCAATCTGCGCCTCTGGATAAGACCGCTTCAGATCATCCAGAGTAGGAAAGAATAAAATTTGATCGCCAATTCCGCCAGGAACGAGGGCCAGTATTCGCATCTCTATGAATTGTATTTACTTATTCAGATTAATCTTAAGAGAAGATAGAGCTCGTTAGACCATTTTTGCCAAATCTATAATCCAAAATGTATTTATTAATTCCTGCCGCAGGGGTGGGACGACGCATGGGCAGCTCCCGCAATAAACTCCTGCTGACTTTATTGGGCAAACCTCTGCTGGCCTGGACCTTAGCTGCCGCCGCCGCTTCAGAATCTATTAGCTGGATCGGTATCGTGGGACAACCGGTGGATTTTCCCGACTTCCAAGAAATTTTGGCCCATTTATCGCTAACAAAATCCCTAACAAAACCGGTCCAGTTTGTTCGAGGGGGCGCGACTCGCCAAGAATCAGTTTATAACGGCTTGCAGGCTCTACCACCGGAGGCCGAACGAGTTTTAATTCACGATGGGGCTCGCTGTTTGGTAACGCCGGAGTTATTGGACAGATGCGCTCAAACTATTCTCCATTGTGGGGGTTTAATCGCGGCTATCCCCGTTAAGGACACGATTAAAGTAGTGGATGAAGGGGGTTTAATTCGAGATACTCCAGACCGCAAAAATTTATGGGCCGCGCAAACTCCTCAAGCTTTTGAGGTGAATTTATTAAAGGAATGTCACGAAAAAGGCAGGAGTTTGGGTTGGGAAGTTACCGACGATGCGGCTTTGTTTGAAAAGTGCGGTTTGCCCGTACAAATTGTTGAGGGGGAAGAGACTAATTTAAAAATAACAACTACTGTGGATTTAACCGTGGCTGAATTTATTCTTCGCCATCGCACTGCGGGTTAATTGTTAATGCTAAAGCTGCCATTAACAATTAACAATTAACAATTGACGAAAATTAACAATTAACGATAGGGGTACATCTAATGAACGAACGAAAACAATTACAACAGGCATATAAATTGCTGGGTGAAGGGGTAGAAGAAGCACAAAGCGATCGCTTTGGGAAGGCTTTGAATAAATTTGAAAAAGCTTTAGAATTGAGCCAACAAGCAGGCGATCGCTCTTGGCAATTAAATGCCCTCCGTAACTTAGCTTATACTCATTCTAAATTAGGACACCAACAGCAGGCAATAAAGTTTCATCGGCAAGCTTTAACTGTTGCTAGAAAAGAAAAAGATGCCGAAACCGAACGAATTTTATTTAATAAAATAGGTTGGGATTATTGTCAGTTAGGAGATTACGACCTAGCCCTTCGTTTCCAAGCTAGGGCCATCGCTCCTCCTTTGGAATTAAACGACGAGCGCATCTACAATGCTGCGGTTAAAGGCGCTTTATGCGACATGGCCAAGACTTTAGAATTGAGGGGAAATAACGCTTTAGCGCGGCAATTTTCTAACCAATCTGATGCCCCTAGTTTTAGCATTTTATATGTCTGGAAAATCTTGACAAGATTGGCTGATGTTGGCGAAAGTAAGGGGGAAAAAAATCGAGCAAATAAGTTTAAAAGATTGGCGAAAAAAGCGAGTAATGAATGCCATCAATGTTTGAATAATTTTGCTAAAGATTTAGAGAAAATAGGGGATTTTAAAAGAGCTAAAGAATTTAATTTATTAGCAGAACAAACAGATAAAACCGGCCTCAGTTTGATAACTGTAGTTAATCAGGCAATTAATAACGCCATTCAAGATAGCCAAAAACCCGAGGAATTAGGGTTGTTATTGAGTCGCCATCAGTTAAGGGTTTATTATCGAGTTGGCGTTACGACTCGTTCTGGTTTTGGTAGGGGCGTTCTTCTGGATGATAATTGATTTTTTACTTGTGGAGGAGAAACCAGGTTTTTTAAAAAAACCTGGTTTCTTAAACAATACTTTCGCCAATTTGTAGGTTGGGTGGAACCCAGAGCGAACCCAACATCTTTCCAATTTTTCAAGGCTAACTCACCCGCGTGAAACCGGGAATATGCGAAAAACCCGGTTTCTCAGGTCTCCTGTCACCAACCAACCTTGTTTTTCCATTGGGGCGTTTGATTACAGAATAAGTTAACATGAGGTAAGAACAAATGAATCTAACAAATGTAGGAGAAATAATTGCTGAGAGAAATCTAAATCTTGTAGGCGATCGCCCCTTAAAAGTAATTATTAGAATTGGCAAGCCTCAAATTTTTCCAGATTCTCGCGATTATTATTGCCCTTATCAAATTATCGGACTCGGTAAAGAAAAGATTAGATACGCTGGGGGCATTGATAGCATTCAAGCTCTTTTACTAGCTCTCGATAAAATTGGGGTGGATTTATATTCTTCTCAAGAAGCGCAAAGCGATCGATTGAGATGGGAAGGAGATGAAACTGGGGAGCTTGGTTTTCCTTTTCCAGATGCTCTTAGAGATTTAATTGCTCGTTAGATGGCTTAATAGTTCGTAGTAAGCATTTAGGTGCTTAAAAAGTTACAATTAAAATCGCGCTTTGGGATTACTACGAACTAATCGCGCTTTGGGATTACAACTAAAATCGCGCTTTGCGATTACTACGAACTACTTTTTTTAATTTATGGGGCGGGGTTTTAAGTATTTAATTTTAATCGGGGCTGTTCTCGTTATTTCCCTCGCTTCTGTCTTAACTTTCAGCCGCTACCTTCCGTTCAATTCTTCCTTAAAACTGGAGAATAGGGAAGAGAAAAAATTGGAGGCTGCTCAAATTTACGAAGCAGCTAACCAGGAGTACGAGGCGGGAAATTATTTAGGGGCAATTGAGATTTATCAACGGGCTTTAAAGATTCAACGGCAGATAGGCGATCGCTCTGGGGAAGCGGATACTCTCGACAAAATTGGCGCGGCTAATAACCGATTAGAAAATTACGATTTAGCCCTAAAATTTTATCGGGAATCTTTAGAAATACGTCAAGAAATTGGCGATTTAAAAGGTGTCGGTAGCCTCCTTAATAGTTTGGCATTAATCTATCACAAACAAGGCAATTATGAGGCAGCCTTAAATTTATATCAACAAGCTTTAGTCTTTCGCCAAGAGCAACAAGATATCCCCGGAGAAGGACGCACTCTTAATAATATTGGCAGGCTTTACGAACAACAGGGAAATTATGCTAAAGCTTTAGAGTTTTACGGGCAAGCTTTAGAGATTTTTAGAACGGACGATAATTACAAAAAAGAGGAAATAGCTGTTTCGATTAATCTGGGTTTAGTTAGCAACCAATTAGGAGAATACGAGGAAGCGATAAAATTATATCGACAAAGTTTAGACGAGTTAGAAAAAATAGATATTCCTCAGTTTAAGGCTATTATCGCTCATAATCTCGGTTGGGCTTACGAAAATCAAAAAAGTTATCAAGAAGCTCTTCAATCTTATCAATTTGCTTTAGAAATTAGTAGGGAAATTGGCGATAAATTGGGAACTGCTTCCAGTCTCAATTCTTTGGGATTAATTTACGATAAATTAGGGGAACCTTCCCAAGGGTTGAAATTGTTACAAGAAGCTTTAGCAATTTTTCGAGAACTCGGGGCAAAATGGGAAGAAGGGCGGACTTTGGATAGCATCGGTAAAGCTTATCACAGTTTGGCTAATTACGAGAAAGCACTGGACTTTTATCAGCGGAGTTTGGCGGTGCAAAAAGCGACGGGCGATCGCTCTGGGGAAAGGATTACTCTTAGCAATATGGGAGATATTTTTGCAGCACAAAATCGGCTGGAGTTGGCGATTTTTTTCTACAAGCAATCTGTTAATCTTACGGAAACAATTCGCCGAGATTTAGAAAGTCTGTCTCGCCAGCAACAGCAATCTTACACTCAAACTGTCGCTAAAACTTATCGTTCTTTGGCAGATTTATTGTTGCAGCAAAATCGGGTAATTGAAGGTCAAGAAATTTTGGATTTGCTGAAGGTTCAAGAACTGGATGATTACTTTCAAAACGTGCGGGGAAACGAGATAACTGCCCAAGGAATTCAGTTACTCCCACCAGAAAGAGAAATCTTAGAAAAATACGAGAAAATTCAAGAAGGTTCTGTTATTTTAGAAAAAGAATTGCTAAGGCTGCGGGAAATACCTGAAACAGAGCGATCGCCCCAACAAAGAGAACGCCTTAAAGAGATTGAAAAGGAACTATTAGAAACCATCGCTGAAATTAACGAATTTATCGGCAGTAAAGAGGTATTGGAACTGGTGAAGCAAATGCAGAAAATAGCTAAAAGCCAACAGCTAACAGTACCAATTTTAACTCAATTATATGACTTGCTGCGACAACATAAAGAGCAAAATGCTGTCATATTTTATCCTTTAGTTTTGCCCGATCGCCTGGAGTTAATCTTAGTTACGGCAAATTCTCCTCCGCTGCAACGGACGGTTTCGGTAAATGAGGAAGAAATTAATCGGGCGATCGCTACTTTTCGTTCTGCTTTAACTAATAGAAATAGAGCGGAATTTCTTTCCCGCTTTAATAATGTCAATAATGCAACTGACAAGGAAGTAGTTGCAGCGGCATCCCAGTTATATGAATGGTTAATTAAACCCATAGAAAACGACCTCAAAACCGCTAAAGCTCAAACCATAATTTATGCTCCAGACGGGCAACTGCGCTATCTCCCTTTAGCTGCTTTGTACGACGGCAAACAGTGGTTAGTGGAACGATTTAGAATTAATAATATTACCGCCGCAAGTCTGCTCGATTTTGAGACAGTTATAACTGCTGAAACTAAGATTTTAGCTGGTGGTTTGAGCGAAGGGAATTTTCAATTTGAAATAGGAGCAGAAAAATTCGATTTTCAAGCTTTAAAATTTGCCGAACCAGAAGTAGAAACCGTTGCTGCTTTATTTCCTAATACCACTAAACTATTAGGTAAAGATTTTACGATGTCGGGCATGGTTTCTCGGATGAACGGGCACAATATAGTGCATTTAGCAACTCACGCCGCTTTCGTACAAGGGCAACCGGAGGATTCTTTTATCTTATTTGGAGATGGGAATTTGGTAACGGTTAGAGACGTGGGTAACTGGGATTTAAAGGATGTAAAATTAGTGGTATTGAGCGCTTGTCAAACTGGAGTTGGAGGCGTTTTAGGAAACGGCGAAGAAATACTCGGTTTGGGTTATATGATGCAGCAGGCGGGTGCTTTGGCATCGGTGGCGACTTTATGGCGGGTTGACGACGCTGCTACCCAACAGTTGATGGAGGCTTTTTATCGGGAATTACAAGGTGGAAATATCGAAGAAATAGAAGCTTTGCGACGGGCACAACTTTCTCTAATTCGGAGTAATTATAAGGGCGGACATCCTTATTATTGGGCTCCTTTTATTTTGATTGGCAATGGTTT